>NZ_JBHWHV010000036.1:0-95783 GCF_042732375.1 Streptomyces sp. NPDC059785 | reverse complement strand
ACCGGGCGAAAGCCCGAGTACGTCCAGTACGAGGGCTTCCGCCCGGCACGCCGAGAGCACGCACCTGACGCCGCGCGGCCCGCCCTTCGGGCGAAAGACGGGAATTTCGCAACACGCCCTAGCCGGCCGGCTCCGCGGGGATCCTGAGGGCGGCCAGGACCGGCAGGTGGTCCGTGGCCGCCCTCAGGTCGTTCCCCGTCACGCCCGGCAGCCCCAGCGGCACCCCGCAGCCCAGCACCTCGACGCCCGGGGTGGCGAAGAGCGCGTCGATGCGCCGGACGGGGGCCGTGGCGCCGAAGGTCTGCTCGCCGCCCCAGGCGCGGGCCGCCCAGCCGTCCTGGAGGTGCTCGGCGATCCGCCGGAAGCCGGGGCCCTCGGGGGGCTCGTTCAGGTCGCCGCCCGCGACCGCGTGCGCGGTGCCGAGCCCGGCGAGCCGGTCCAGGAGCAGACCCGCCTGCGCGTACCGCTCGTCCGGCCGGAGCGAGAGGTGGGCGCTGAGGACGCCGAGGCGGGCGCCGCCGAAGCGGACGACGGCGGTGGCGAAGCCGCGCCGGTGCAGGCCGGGGGTGAGCGGGAGCAGTACGTCCTCGGTGCGCTCGACCGTGGCCCGCAGGTTGCACAGGACCGCGGGACCGGCCGCCGTACCGCCGCCGGTCAGGATCACCTGCCCCGACGCCGCCGCGAGCCGGGCGAGCTTCTTGCGCCAGCGGAAGAACCGCGGGGCCTCCTGGACGAGGACGAGGTCGGGGGCGCAGGCGCTGATCACCCGGGCGAGCGCGGCGGTGTCGTCGCGCATCGAGCGGATGTTGTAGCTGAGCACCCGGACGACGGCCGAACCGTCGGCTTCGGTACGGGAGTTGGGCAGCTCACTGGCGGTCGGGCTGGTCGGCATGGCGATCAACATACGCCGCGGACACCGGCACGGGGCTCAGGGGGCCGCCCGCGCGCCCCGTCTCCGGGCGCTTCGCGTACCCGGCACCCCGCACACCCCGTCTCCGGGCGCCCCACATACCCGAAGACCCGCGTGCCTCGCGTACCCGTACGCATGCCTCCCGCGCCCCCGTTACACCTGCGCCCGCCGTCCCCCTCCCGGGGGTGCGGCGGGCGCGGCAGTGGTGCGGGGGCCGGGGCCGTCACATGACCGGGTCGGGCTCCCGGGCCAGGTCCGCGGCGCCGACCAGACCGGCCTTGTTGCCGAGCTGGGCGGCGATGACGTCGGCCACGGGCCGCCAGTTGCCGCCGACGAGCCAGCGCTTGTACGACTTGCGGATCGGGTCGAGGACCAGCTCGCCCTCGTCCGAGAGGCCGCCGCCGACGATGAACGCGGACGGGTCGAAGAGGGAGGCCAGGTCGGCGAGGCCCGCGCCGGCCCAGCGGGCCAGCTCGCGGTAGGAGTCGACGGCCACCGGGTCGCCCTGCCGGGCGGCGACCGAGATGTGCTTGCCCTCGATGCCGTCGGGGCTGCCGTCGCCGAGCGCGAGGAGCACCTCGGCGCGCTCGGGGGTGGCGTTGGCGCGCTGCTTGGCGTACCGCACGAGGGCGCGGCCGGACGCGTACTGCTCCCAGCAGCCCTGCGAGCCGCAGCCGCAGAGCAGGCCGTCCGGGACCATCCGGATGTGGCCGAACTCGGCGGCCACGCCGAAGTGCCCGCGGCGCAGCTTGTTGCCGATGATGATGCCGCCGCCGAGGCCGGTGCCCAGCGTGATGCAGATGACGTTGCGGTGGCCCTTGCCCGCGCCGAACTTGTACTCGCCCCAGGCGGCCGCGTTCGCGTCGTTCTCGACCACGACCGGCAGGCCCACGCGGGCCTCGACCTCGGTCTTCAGCGGCTCCTGCCGCCAGTCGATGTTCGGCGCGAAGTAGACGGTCGAGCGCTGGCGGTTGACGTAGCCGGCGGCGCCGATGCCCACGCCGACGATCTCGTGTCCCGCCCGGGCGCCCTCCACGGCCGCGGCGATGGCGTCGACGATCGCCTCCGGCGTGGTGGGAGTCGGCACCTTGAAGGTCGAGAGGATGTTGCCTTCCTCGTCGACCACGCCGGCCGCGATCTTCGTGCCGCCGATGTCGACGCCGATGGTGAGTCCCATGAATCCCTCAGTTTCGGTCGAGCCCCGCTACGGCCAACCGTACCCGAGGTGACCCCCGGCCCCGCCCGATCCCGATCACTCGGGAGCGGTACGGACCGGCCCGCGTCAGTCCAGATCGATGTGCTCGCCCCGGCCCGGGCCGTCGTCGCGGCGCTGCCCGTCCCGGGCCGTCCACCGGCGCTCCTGGGCCTCGACCGCCGAGCGGTAGGCGGCGAGCAGCTCGGAGCCGGCCGTGGCCAGATGGTCGAAGACGTCCGGATTGCGCTCGATGACCGGCTCGACGGCGGCCTTGGCCTGCCGTACGACCTGGTTGACCATCTGCTGGGCGGTGCCCGAGGCGACCGCGCCGAGCAGCGGGGACTGGAGTCCGGACAGCTTGTCCGCGACCGCGTCGACGAGCCTGCGCAGTTCCTCGGCGGCGGAGCCGGGCGGCGGTCCGTACCGCGCCCGGCGGCGGGCCTTCTCCGCCTCCAGGTCCTCGGCGCAGGCCCGCGCCCAGGCGTCGGCGTCGGTGTCGGCCGTCTCGTGGGCGTCGTCGGCGGCATCGGGTGCGTCGGCGGCGTCGGCGTCGGACGTGGGGCGCTCTTCGCTCATGGCGGACTCCTGCCTACGTTTCGTCCCTTCCGACGTTACCCGAACGGCGGCGGCCGCTTCACCGTCCGCGCCGCCCCCGGTCACCTGCCCTGGGGCCACAGCGCGGGGTCGGGCGCGAACCGGACGCGCAGTTCGCCCTCGCGCAGCGCGGCGCCGGCCACGGTGCAGCGGCGCAGCGCGGACGGCAGCGGCACGATCCGGCGGAACTGCCCTGCGCCGACCACGAGTTCGTCGCCGCGCCGGACCAGGTCGAGGTCCTCGCGCACGGCGCCGGGCAGGGGTATGTGCCAGACGAGGACGCCGTCGTCGGCGAGGTGGTCGGCGACGGGCCACTCGACGCCCGCCGGGGCGTCGCCCGCGCCGGGTACGGCGAGCGCGGCGAGGTCGTCGGTGCCGCGCGGGTCGCGCCCGAGGTGCGGGACCTCGTGCGGGTCGTGGCCGTCGCGCCACTCGTCGAGGGCCTTGCGCTGCTGGGCGGCGAGCGCGGCCAGCCAGGTGTCCGCGGTGGTGTCCGGCAGGACGCGGTTGGCGACCAGGGCGTCGGCGCGCAGGCCGCGCAGGGCGAGCGCGGTGGTGGCGGCGAGCACGGCGTCGGTGCCGGCCGGTCCCGGCTCGGCGACCAGCCGTACGGTCGTGGCCGGGTCCGCGACGACGGCTTCCACGGCGGCCAGTTCGGCGTCCCAGCGGGCCGCCGTCTCGTACAGCCAGTCCGCGGGCATCGGTACGCCGGCCAGCCGGCCGAGGACGGGGCGCAGGGCGCGGGCCGCCTGGCGCTGCGGGGGCAGCAGGCGGCGCAGGTAGCGGCGCAGTTCCTCGGGCAGGGCGAGCAGGGCGAGCGCGTGCGGGACCGGCGGCAGGTCGGCGACGAGCAGGTCGTACCGGTCGGAGAGGGCGGCGTCGCGCAGCGCGCGGAGCACGGCGAGCTCCTCCGCGCCGGGGAGCGGGGTGACCTCCTCGGCGTCCAGGCGGGCGGCGCCCAGCAGGTCGAGGGCGCCGGTGGCCCGGTCCTGGAAGGCGGCCAGGTCCTCGCGGAAGCGTTCCGCCGGGTCGGGACGCCAGGCGGTGAGGCCGGGCGCCGCCCGCACCGGGTCCGCGCCCGTCGGGGTGCCGAGGACCGCGCCGAGGGTGTCGGTGCGGTCGGCGCTCAGGACCAGGGTGCGGGTGCCCTCACGGGCGGCCTTCAGCGCGGTGGCCGCGGCGACGGTGGTACGGCCGCTGCCGCCCGGGCCGGTGATCAGGATGGTGCGCATGAAGCTGAACGGTACCCGCGCCGTGTCCGCGGCCGGGAACCGCGCTCCCGGCCCACCGGCGGCCCGGCCGCCCGCCCGTCGGCGGCTACTTGCCGGCGTCGCCCGACTCGACGCGCTTCTTCAGACCCGCGAGCGCCCGGTCGATGATGACCTTCTCGGCCTTGCGCTTGATCATGCCGAGCATGGGGATCTTGACGTCGACGGTCAGCCGGTAGGTGACCTCGGTGGCGTCGGTACCGGCCGGCTTCAGCAGGTACGAGCCGTCGAGCGAGCGGAGCATCTGCGACTTGACCAGGGTCCAGGAGACCTCGTGGTCGCCGGCCCAGGTGTAGCCCAGGGTCTGGTCGTCCTTGATGGCGCCGGCGTCCATGACCAGTCGCACCTGCTCGGCACGGCCCTGCTCGTCCGTGGCGAGCACCTCCGCCTCCTTCACCTCGCCGGTCCAGTCCGGGTAGCGGGCGAAGTCCGCGATCACCGCCATGACGTCGGCCGGTGCCGCCTCGATCGTGATGCTCGAGCTGGTGTGTTCCGCCATCGCGGTGGCTCCTCCAGATGCGGTCCGGTGAGGGAGGGTGTGCGCACGTGTGTGCAGCGTGAAGGCTACCGCGCGCGGGACGGCCCGCCGTCACCGCGTCCGCGTCGCGGGGCCGCCGTGCGCGGGCCCCTGGGCGGGGCCGTGGGCGGGGTCGTCACCACTCCAGCACCCAGGGCCGCCCCGACCCCGCGAAGTGCCCCACGTTCACGCATTCCGTGGCGCCGATCCGCATCCGGCGGACCAGCGGCTGGTGGACGTGGCCGAAGAGCGAGTAGCGCGGCCGGGTCCGCCGGATCGCGTCCAGCAGGGCTCGGCTGCCCCGCTCGAAGCGCCGGGCCACCGTGTCGTACACCAGCTCCGGCACCTCCGGCGGGATGTGCGTGCAGAGCACGTCGACCTCGCCGACGGCCTCGATCTTCGCCGCGTACTCCTCGTCGCTGATCTCGTAGGGAGTCCGCATGGGGGTGCGCAGGCCGCCGCCGACGAAGCCGAAGACCCGGCCGCCGATCTCCGCCCGGCCGCCGTCGAGCACGGTGGTACCGGGTCCCGCGTACTCCGGCCACAGGGTCGGCATGTCGACATTGCCGTAGGTCGCGTACGTGGGCGTCGGGAAGGCGGCGAACAGCTCGGCGTACTGTCTGCGCACCGCCTTCTCGATGGCCGCGGCCCGGTCCGTACCGATCCCCGCCCAGAGCGCGGCCCCGAACTCCCGCGCCTCCGCGAAACGGCGGGCGGTGCGCAGCTCCACGATCCGGTCGGCGTTCTCGGTGCCGAACAGGTCGGGGAAGATGCCCCGCGAGTGGTCGGCGTAGTCGAGGAAGAGCACCAGGTCGCCGAGGCAGATCAGGGCGTCGGCGCCCTCGCCGGCCCGGGCCAGATCGCGCGCGTTGCCGTGCACGTCGCTGACCACATGAACCCGCGTCCCGCTGTTACCGCCTCGTGTGGGTGCCATGACGATCAAGAGTAGGCGTGTGCGGCAAAAGTGAACAGAGGTGGTCGGACCTGCGGTTACTGGCTAGCCGGACAGGGCGTCGACTACTCTGCGGCCAGGAACGCCAACACGTGTGACGCAGGGAACATCTCGGCGGGACCCCCTATCGAAACCGCCGTACCGGTGGGTAACGTCCGGGCAGTCCAGTCGTGCTCAGGATTTCGATGACTTCTTGGAGCACTTGCCCGAGCCTTGGACCGCACCGTCGCATCACACAGAGTCGTGGCGCCGGCGCCCTATGAGGAGCAGCAGTCTTGCGCGAGTTCAGCCTTCCGGCCCTTTACGAGGTCCCTGCGGACGGCAATCTGACCGACATCGTCCGCAGAAACGCCGCGCAGCATCCCGACGTCGCCGTCATCGCCCGCAAGGTGGGCGGGACCTGGACGGACGTCACCGCGACCGCTTTCCTCGCCGAGGTGCACGCCGCCGCCAAGGGCCTGATCGCCTCCGGCGTGGAGCCCGGCGACCGGGTCGGCCTGATGTCCCGCACCCGCTACGAGTGGACGCTGCTCGACTTCGCGATCTGGAGCGCGGGCGCCGTCACCGTGCCGGTGTACGAGACCAGCTCGGCGGAGCAGGTGCAGTGGATCCTCGGCGACTCGGGCGCGACCGCCTGCGTGGTGGAGACGGAGGCGCACGCGGCCGCCGTGGAGTCGGTGCGCGACCGGCTGCCCGCCCTCAAGCACCTCTGGCAGATCGAGGCCGGCGGCGTGGAGGAGCTGGGCCGGGCGGGCCAGGACGTCACCGACGCGACCGTGGAGGAGCGCGGCTCGCTCGCCAAGGCCGACGACCCGGCGACCATCGTCTACACCAGCGGCACCACCGGACGCCCCAAGGGCTGCGTCCTCACCCACCGCAGCTTCTTCGCCGAGTGCGGCAACATCGTGGAGCGGCTGCGCCCGCTGTTCCGCACCGGCGAGTGCTCGGTCCTGCTGTTCCTGCCGCTCGCCCACGTCTTCGGCCGCCTGGTGCAGGTCGCCCCGATGATGGCGCCCATCAAGCTGGGCTGCCTCCCCGACATCAAGAACCTCACCGACGAGCTCGCCTCCTTCCGCCCGACGCTGATCCTCGGTGTGCCGCGCGTCTTCGAGAAGGTCTACAACTCGGCGCGCGCCAAGGCGCAGGCCGACGGCAAGGGCAAGATCTTCGACAAGGCGGCGGACACGGCGATCGCGTACAGCCGCGCGCTCGACACCCCCTCCGGCCCGTCCCTCGGTCTGAAGCTCAAGCACAAGGCGTTCGACAAGCTCGTCTACAGCAAGCTGCGCGCGGTGCTCGGCGGCCGGGGCGAGTACGCGATCTCCGGCGGCGCCCCGCTCGGCGAACGGCTCGGGCACTTCTTCCGCGGCATCGGCTTCACGGTCCTGGAGGGCTACGGCCTGACCGAGTCCTGCGCGGCCACCGCCTTCAACCCCTGGGACCGCCAGAAGATCGGCACGGTCGGCCAGCCGCTGCCCGGCTCCGTGGTGCGCATCGCCGACGACGGCGAGGTGCTGCTGCACGGCGAGCACCTGTTCAAGGAGTACTGGAACAACGAGGGCGCGAGCGCCGAGGCGCTGGCCGACGGCTGGTTCCACACCGGGGACATCGGCACCCTCGACGAGGACGGCTATCTGCGGATCACCGGCCGCAAGAAGGAGATCATCGTCACCGCGGGCGGCAAGAACGTCGCCCCGGCCGTGATCGAGGACCGCATCCGCGCGCACGCGCTGGTCGCCGAGTGCATGGTCGTCGGCGACGGGCGGCCCTTCGTGGGCGCGCTGGTCACCGTCGACGAGGAGTTCCTCGGCCGGTGGGCCGACGAGCACGGCAAGCCCGCGGACTCCACGGCCGCCTCGCTGCGCGAGGACGCGGAGCTGCTGGCGGCGATCCAGGACGCGGTGGACGACGGGAACGCGGCGGTCTCCAAGGCGGAGTCGGTGCGGAAGTTCCGGGTGCTGGGGGCGCAGTTCACCGAGGAGTCGGGGCATCTGACGCCGTCGCTGAAGCTGAAGCGGAACGTGGTGGCGAAGGATTACGCGGACGAGATCGAAGCGATCTATCGGGCCTGACGGCCGAGCACCGGCCTGCCACCCCCTCCGTACCTGGGGCTCCGCCCCAGACCCCGCTCCTCAAACGCCGGAGGGGCTGAAAGGTTCAGCCCGTCCGGCGTTTGAGGACGAGGCCGTCCAGGCCGGAAGCGGGTGCCTGGGGGCTGCCGCCCCCAGATCCACGGGACGGGCAGGGGCGGAGGGGGCGAGGAGAACCAGTCGGCTACAGCAGCGCTTTCAGCCGTTCCGCCAGCAGGTCCCAGCGCCACCTCTCCTCGACCCAGGCCCGCCCCCGCTCCCCCATCCGCCGCCGCAGCTCCGGATCGGCGAGGAGGACAGCGATCCGGTCGGCCACGGCCTCCACGTCCCCGCCCCGCACCACCCACCCGGTCTCCCCGTCGAGCACCGCATCCGGCGCACCCCCGGAGTCCCCTGCCACGACGGGCAGCCCGGTCGCGGACGCCTCCAGATAGACGATGCCGAGCCCCTCGACGTCGAGCCCGCCGCGCCGCGTCCGGCAGGGCATGGCGAAGACGTCACCGGCACCGTAGTGCGCGGGCAGTTCGCCCCACGGCACGGAGCCGGTGAAGCGGACCGACGAGGCGACACCGGTCTCGCTCGCGAGCCGCCGCAGCTCCTTCTCGTAGGGCCCGCCGCCGACCACGAGCAACACGGCGTCCGGTTCGCGGGCCAGGATCCGCGGCATGGCGAGGATCAGCGTGTCCTGGCCCTTGCGCGGCACGAGCCGGGAGACGCAGACGACCACCGGCCGGTCGGTGAGCCCGAGCCGGGCCCGCACCTCGTCGCCGCCGGACGCCGGGTGGAAGGTCTTCTCGTCGACACCGGGCGGCAGTTGGACCATACGGGCGGCCGCCTGCGGCGACAGCGCGCGGGCGATCCGGGACCGCGTGTACTCCCCCAGGTAGGTGACCGTGTCCGTCGACTCGCCGACCCGGCCGAGGAGCCCGCGGGCGGCGGGCAGCTGCGCCCAGCCCGCCTCGTGCCCGTGCGTGGTCGCCACCAGGCGCCGCGCGCCCGCCCTGCGCAGGGCGGGGGCCATCAGACCGAGCGGGGCCGCCGCCCCGAACCACACCGACGTACAGCCGTGTTCGCGCAGCAGCCCGGCGGCCCGCCGGGTCACCGCGGGCGTCGGCAGCAGCATTGTGGTGCGGTCCCGTACGACGGTGAAGGGCTGCTCGGCGTCGAAGGCGGCCGTCGCCTCGGCACCCTCGCGGCCCCGCTTCCAGGTGGAGGCGTAGACCACGATCCGGCCGGGGTCCAGGCGCAGCGCCATGTTGTGCAGGAACGCCTGGATACCGCCGGGCCGGGGCGGGAAGTCGTTGGTGACGATCAAGGTCTTGTGCATCGCGCCCGACCCTACCGGGCCCGCCCCGCCGGGCCGCCTCCCGGCCGTACTCACAGCTCCCGACGGCCGCGCTTCATGGCTCTCGCACAGTCCGGCACGTAAAGATGGCCGGTGGAAAACAGATGAGATGCGGATGAACTAGACCAACGGGGATCAGATGGTCATGACGGGCACGGGCAGGGGCGCGGACACGGGCGCGGGCCGGGACCGGTTCCCGTACGCGCTGCTGGGGACCTGGGGGCTGACGCGGCTCGTGCTGCTGCTCTTCGTCTTCCGGGTGTTCGTCTTCCCCGGCCCGGACGTCACCAGCGACGTCTCCGTGATCTACCAGGGCTGGTACGACGTCCTGCGCACCGGCACCTTCCCGCTGTCCGACGTCACCTGGCAGTACCCGCCGGCCGCCGCGCTCGCGATGCTCTCCCCGGCCCTGCTGCCCTTCCTCGGCTACGCGTCCGCGTTCTTCGTCCTCGCCTTCCTCACCGACCTGGCCGTCCTCGCGCTGCTCCAGTACGCCGGACTGCGCCCCGGCAAGACCCTGCGCGGAGCCTGGGTCTGGGTGATCGGCGTACCGCTGCTCGGCCCGACCGTGTACTCCCGCTACGACATCTTCGTCACGGCGGTGGCCGTGGCCGCGCTGCTCGCCGGTGTCCGCCGCCCCCGGGTGCTCGGCGCGCTGGCCGGGTTCGGCGCACTGCTGAAGGTGTGGCCGGTGCTGCTGCTGGTGGGCGCGGCCCGCGGCGGCGGCCGGCGGGCCTGGGCCGCCGCCGCGGTCACCGCGGGCGCGCTCTGCGCGGTCTTCGCCGTGACGATGCCGGGCGCGTTCGCCTTCCTGACCTACCAGCGCGACCGGGGCACGGAGGTCGAGTCGCTGGGCTCGCTCGTCTTCCACGTCGCCCGGCGCTTCGGCTGGCCGGGCCAGGTGCTCCTGAACTACGGCTCGGTGGAATTCCTCGGCCCGTACGTCGGGGTGGTGAGCGGCGCGGCGCTGTTCCTGACCGCCGTGGCGCTCGGCTGGGTGCTGCTGTGGCGGCTGTCGGCGCAGCGGTTCCCGGCGCACGCGCTCGCCGAGGCCGCGTTCGTGGCGGTGCTGCTGTTCACCGTCACCAGCCGGGTGATCAGCCCCCAGTACCTGGTGTGGCTGGTCGGGCTCTCGGCCGTCTGCCTGTGCTTCCGCGGCACCCGGATGACGAAGGCCGCGCTGCTGGTCCTGGCGGCTTCGCTGGTGACCGTGCTGGAGTTCCCGGTGTGGTTCACGCACGTGGTCATGGGCGACGACCTCGGCATCGCGCTGATCCTGCTGCGCAACGGGCTGCTGGTGGCCGCCGCCGTGACGGCCGGCCGCGAGCTGTGGCGCGGCACGGTCTCCCCGCCCGCCCCGACCGTACCGAACCAGGCGTCCCGCACCACGGAGTCACTGGCCTCGTCCTGAGGCGGGACCGCGGGGTCAGCCGAGCTGGGTGCGCAGGTACTCCCGCCACTGACGCGTGAACTCCTCCAGCGTCGTGCCCAGGACGTCCTTCAGCGCCGTCTCGACGGCCCCGGTGCGCTGCCCGTGGGCACCGACGGCCCGGTAGAAGTCGTTCAGCCGGACCTCGCCCCAGCGGTCGGCGATCATCCGGCAGGCCATCCAGCCGTTCTCGTACGCCTGCGCCAGCTTCGTGCCGTCCCCGGCGAAGCCGAAGTCCGCGTCCTCGGGCAGGGCGGCCGGGACGTCGCCGTCCGCCACCGCGCGCCGCAGCTCGGGGGCGGCCTCGGCGGCCGTGCGGCCGCTGCCGAGGTAGCCGATCCAGTCGGCGTACCCCTCGGAGAGCCACAGCGGGGTGGCGGCCGTGGTCCGCGCGCGGGTGGCGACGTGGGTCGCCTCGTGGGTGAGGACGACCTGCTTGCCGAGGTCGCCCAGGACGCCGT
This sequence comes from Streptomyces sp. NPDC059785, assembly GCF_042732375.1. Lineage (NCBI taxonomy): Bacteria > Bacillati > Actinomycetota > Actinomycetes > Kitasatosporales > Streptomycetaceae > Streptomyces > Streptomyces sp. NPDC059785. The sequence continues at coordinate 85,022 of NZ_JBHWHV010000036.1, read as the reverse complement.
ACGCGTCGGGGTTGACGATGATCCGGTCCGCGGGCGCCCGGTCCTGGGCGCCCGCCTCGCCGGTGGTGACCGCCGCTATCCCCCGGTACGCGGAGGCCGGTGCGCCGAGCAGCCCCGCCATGCCCTCCAGGGACTTCGGTACGAGGACGACGACGTGCCGCGACCAGTCGGTGCCCCAGGTCTTCGACACCGCCGGGACCGCGCGGTCCGCGAGCTTCGCGTAGCGGCGCAGCGTGTCGCGCGACTGCCCCGCGCCGAGCACGAGGCTGTGCTCGCCGCGCACGGTCGTGACCGTCCCCTGGTCCCAGAGCTGTTCGCCGCCCTTGTCCGCGGGCCGGTCCGAGGCGACGTACCAGCGCCCGGAGGAGCGGACCAGGCGCAGGGTGCGGGCGGCGGTGAGGGGGGCCCGGTCGTAGCCCTCGATCCGGTAGCTGAGGTCGGCGTCGGCGGTGGCCGTGTCGCCGGAGCGGTGGACGGCGGTCACGCGGTACGACCAGGCGGCCAGCGGGAGCCCGTCCAGACCGCCGAAGCCCGCGCCGGCGGACGCCTTCCGCGCGGTGCCGGGGGCCTCGGTCCGCCGGTAGGCCGCCGCGTCCCGGTCCAGGACGGCCGCCGCCCGCCGGTCGAGAACCCGCTGCACCGCGTCGGTGGCGGCGTCCCGCGCGGTGCCCCCGCCGCACCCGGTCAGGGCGGCGAGCAGCAGCACACAGCTCGCGAACACTCCGTACGCACGCCCACGACCAGCCACATCCCGATCGTACGGCGCGCGCGGCGGGCCGCCGCGCCCCCGGCGCACAGGAGGCCGGAACCCGCCGCCCCGGCCCCCGTCCGGCGTCAGGACCGTGTCAGCCCCGTGTCAGACCCGCGTCACCGACGACACCGGCATCATGTCGACCGGGTCGTAGCGCACCGGCGCGCCCGGGTAGGGGGCGTGGATCACCTGGCCGTTGCCCGCGTACATGCCGATGTGGCTGGCGTCGGACCGGTAGGCCACCAGGTCGCCGGGGCGCGCCTGGGAGAGCGGGACCTGGTGTCCGGCGTACCGCTGCGCCTGCGAGGTGCGCGGCAGCCCGACCCCGGCCTGCGCGTACGACCACTGCATCAGCCCCGAGCAGTCGAAGCCGGAGGGCCCGGCGGCGCCCCACACGTAGGGGCGTCCGAGCGCGGAGCGGGCCGCGGCCATGGCGGCCGCCGCGCGCCCGGAGCCGGGGACGGTCGCGCCGAGGTCGGGGGCGTCCCGCCCGTCGCGGGACGCCCGGCCGTAGGCGTCGCGCCGGCCGGCCGGGAGCGAGTTGAGCAACTGCCGTGCCCTGGCGAGCTTCTGCTCGACGCTCTTCTTGTGCCGGGCGACGATCCGGCGGCTCTTCTCCAGCTGGGCGAGCTTCCGCGTCGCCTCCTCGCGCCGCTGGGCCAGCTCGCGCATCGCCGTCCGTAGGTCCTTCAGCTCACCCGCCTGGTGGACGCCGATCCGGTCGAGCGCGGTCGCGCGGTCGAGGTAGTCGTCCGGGTCCGCGGCGAACAGCAGGGCGAGCGAGGGGTCCATCCCGCCGGAGCGGTACTGGGCCCCGGCCAGTGAACCGACCGCGTCCCGCAGGGTGTTGATGCGGTCCTGCTGGCGGGCGATCTCGTCCTGCGCGGCGGACACCTGCTCGCGCAGCGCGTCGGCGCGTTCGTCGGCCTTGTTGTAGGCCTCGGTGGCCCGCTCGGCCTGGGTGAGCAGACGGTCCACCCGGGAGCGGGTGTCGTCCTTGGGCGCGGCGAGCGCCGGTACGGCGCCGAGCGCCGCGACCGCTGCGGACAGCACGCAGATCGCCGCGCCGGTGGCGCCGCGATCGAATCCGGATGGTGCAAGGCGGCGATGGAACCCCACGGGTGGCCGCTCTCCCTTCCGCTACGGACCCCCTGGTGCGGGGGAATCGCGCAGAGAGTAGCCGGACGACTACGCAGCGGCCAAAGACCCGGGTGGGCGCCGGGAGCGGGCGCACAGCACTGCGCCCCGCCTCAGACGCAGGTCATCAGCGGGGCGCGGGGTCAGCGGGGGCCGGTGCGATTCGCCCGTTCGGGCGGCGTGGCGGCGGCCTCCGGGGCGTTCGTCAGATGCGGACGCCGAACTGGAAGGGCATGTTGTTGATCGACTCGTAGCGCACGACCGTGCCGGTGCGCGGGGCGTGCAGCACCTGGCCGTTGCCCGCGTAGAAACCGACGTGGTGCTGGTCGCTGTAGAAGATGACCAGGTCGCCGACCTGGAGGTCGCTCTGCGAGTAGATGCGGGTGCCGGCGTTGGCCTGCGCCTGCGAGGTCCGGGGGATGGAGACACCGGCCTGGGCGTACGCCCAGGAGGTGAGGCCGGAGCAGTCGAAGGAGCTGGGGCCGGTGGCGCCGTAGACGTACGGCGAGCCGATCTTGCTCTGGGCGGCGGCGTACGCGGACGAGGCACGGCCGGTGGCGGCGCTGCTGGAGCCGAGGGCGCTGCGCTCGCTGGTCCGGCTGGCCCGCTCCTGCTCCTGCTGGAGGGCCGCCTTCTCCGCGGCCGTCAGGGTGTTGAGGAGCTTCTGCGCCTCGGCCAGCTTGTTCTGGACTTCCTTCTTCTTCTTGCCGAGCTCGGTGCGGGTCTCGGCCAGGTCCTTGAGCTTCGCGGTGGCTTCCGAACGCTGCTGGGCGAGGGAGCGCTGCTTCTCCTGGACCTTCTTCAGCGCCTCGACCTGCTGACCGCTCAGCTGGTCCATGGTCGACGCCTTGTCGAGGTAGTCGTCCGGGTCCGAGGAGAGGAAGAGCTGCACCGAGGGGTCGATGCCGCCCGAGCGGTACTGGGCGCTCGCCATGGAACCGAGGCCCTCGCGCAGGTCGTTGAGCTCCTCCTGGCCGCGGGCGACGTTGTCCTGGAGCGTGCCGATCTGCTTCTCGAGCTTGTCCTGCTTCTCCTTGGCCCCGTTGTACTTCTCGGTGGCCTTCTCCGCGTCTTCGTAGAGCTTGTCGACCTTGGACTTGACCTCGTCCTTGCTCGGCTTCTCGCTCGGCGCGGCGTTGGCGGCCTGCGAACTGAGTGCGACAGCAGCGGCGGCAGCGGTGGTGAGCACGGTCACGCGGGTGCGGCTCGGCTGCTTGGGTCGACGGTGGGACGCCACGAAGGCGATCTCCTTCTTCCTCCAGCCGCCTGCCGATTGCGCCGACGGGCGGTGTCCCTCCACCGTCACTCCCGATGAGTGATCACCCGAGCGGAGGTTCGAGGCCTGACCCTAGTGACCTCATTGTGATCAGTTCAAATCCTCGTCGGAAAAATCTCAGTTACGCGGCACACAATTTGCCAGTAACTCACGAGCTGTGATTCTCCTTTGACGCTACGTCGCGTGAAGGTTTCGCCAATTCGGGCATCACGCCCAGAAGTTACGCATGGCGCACAGGCCCTTTTCAGGGCCTTTACGAGCGGAAAAGCGACGGCCGGGACTCAGCCCCGCGAAAAGCGCTTCAGCAGGACCGCGGAGGCCACCGGGCGCGCGCCCGCCTTGGCCACTCCGTCGGCCACCTCGCGGTCGGTGGACGCGACGATGACCGGCCGGCCCGGCGGCTCGGCCCGGACGAGCCGGCGGATCAGTTCGTCGGCCGTGACGCCCGGTTTCGAGAACAGCACCCGCACGCCCCGCGGCGGCGCGAGCAGCACCGGCGCGGCCAGCTCGGCCCCGTCGAAGACACAGGTCACCTCGGCGCCGGTCTGCGCGGCGAGCTGGGAGAGCTGGCCGAGGATCCGCAGCCGCTGCTTCTCCAGGGGCATCTGCGGATAGCCGGTCTTGGTCACGTTGTAGCCGTCGACCACCAGATGCGCCTGGGGCAGCGCGAGCAACTGGTCGAGGATGGCCGGATCGTGCTCGGACAGCGCGCGGGCGGCGATGTCCTTCGGCGTCATGCGCCCCGGCTGCACCGCGTCCACGGTCTCGGCGGGCCGCACGGACACCGGCGGCAGGGCGAGTTCGCGGCGCAGGCCCTGGGCCGCGTCGAGCACGGTGTCGAGCAGCAGCCGCACCCGCATGTCCTCCACGCTGCGGCCCTCGCGGGCGGCCCTGCGGGTGGCCTCCAGGGCCGCCTCGGCCTCGCCGAGCCGTGCCTTGAGCCGCCGGGTCTCGCTCTCCGCGGCGGACACCTGCGCCTGTCCCTCGCCGCGCACGGCCTCCAGCTCCCCGCGCAGCGTGCGCAGGGCGGCCTCGCCGCGCTTGACGTCGCTGAGGGCGCTGCGCAGCTTGCGGTGCAGGGACTCGGCCTCCTTCCTGACCGACTCCAGTTCGGTGCGCAGCCGTTCCGTCTCGGTCCTGGTCTGCGCGCGGGCGGCGGCCAGTTCCTCGCGCAGCCGCTCCAGCTCGGCCCGGCTCTCTTCGTCGGCCCGCTCGGCGTCCGCCCGCTGGGCCTCCTCGCCCGCGGCGGTCACCAGCTTCACCCAGCCCGTGGGGCGCAGCACGTAGGCCGCGGCCGCCACGTCGAGCGGATCCGCGGCCGGCGGCGGCGACCCCGCGTCGAGGGCGCCGGAGAGCTCCGGCTGCGCCTCGCGCAGCTTCTCGGCGATGCGCTGCCTGAAGAGGGGTTCGGACTCCAGGGCCGCGGCCATGGCGTTGCCCGCGAACTTGGCCCGCCGGTTGGGCGCGAAGCGCGCGTACTGGCGGAGCTGGACCGGCAGCTCGCCGACGGTCAGCCCGCCGAAGCCGTCGGAGACGATCTGCACGACGCGGCGGCGCACGCCGTCGGGCAGCGGACGGTCGAGCACCTCGGCGGCGCCGTCGTCCGGCGCCCCGCCCGTGGTCTCCGCCATCCGTCACCCCAATACGTGTGCGGGGCCCGCTCCCTCAGGAGCCGGCGCCCGGCCTGTCCACCAGTTCCACCTGATCCACCGCGTTGCACCAGCGGCAGCGCACCGACTCGATGGTCTCACTGACCACCTCGCGCTCCTCGACCTTGGGCTCTCCGGCCAGGTCGAGGTGCACGTACTCGACGACCTTCGAGGAACGGGTCACGTCGAAGCGCGTGAGGTTGCCGCAGAGCATGCAGCGCCACCGCGTCTCGGCGGTCGGCAGCGGGACCGTCATCGGGGCTGTTCGCCTTCCTTCCAGTGTCCGTGACGCGCCGGCTTCCCCGGTGCGTGTGGCTCGTACCCTACGGCCTGGCGCGTACTCGACGCTCGGCCGTCCGTGCGGCGAGGCGGCCTGTCCGCTCCCATCCCGTTACGTCATGCTCTGTCCATGATCGGTATGAGGAGTACGACGGTCGGCCGAACGGTCCGGAACCGGTCGGCGCCGGTGACCTACGGGCTGATCGCCGTCTGCTGCCTGGTCTTCGTGATCGGGCCGGCGGCGGGGCTGAATCCGGCCTACGGCACGGGGGACGGTCTGCTCGCCGCCCAGCAGGCCTATTTCCGCCGCTGGGGCGTCGTGCCCGAGCAGCTCCTCGGCGGCGATCCGCGCGCCGCCCTCGGCCCCGTGACCGCGCTCTTCATCCACGGGAGCTGGCTCCACCTCCTGGGCAACATGCTGTTCTTCTGCGTCTTCGGGGTGATGGCCGAGGAGCGCATGGGCCACGTCGAGTTCGCCCTGTTCTACGTGGGCTGCGGGTGCCTCGCCCTGCTGGCCTACGCGGTCGCCAACGCGGGGTCCGTACAGACCCTGGTCGGCGCCTCCGGGGCGATCTCCGCGGTACTCGGCGCGTTCCTCTACCTGTTCCCCGGCGCCCGGGTGACCAGTCTCTTCCCGTTCCTCTTCTTCCTGCCGCTGCGCCTGCCGGCCTGGGTGGTGCTGCCCTTCTGGGTGGCCCTCCAGTGGCTGGCCGCGGGCCGCGACGACCAGGGCCCCGGGGTCGCCCATCTGGCCCACCTGGTGGGCTTCTCCCTCGGCTTCCTCTACGCGTGGGTGCGCTTCGGGCGTGCGGCTAGAGTGAAAACGCCAGCAATCACCGCGGCGCAACCGTCAGCCGAAAGCCCAGCGCCCGCCCCCGAGGGAGAGAACCAGCCGTGATCACCGCGATCGTGCTCATCAAGACCAGCGTGGACCGGATCCCGGAGATCGCCGAGTCGATCGCCGCGCTGGACAGCGTCAGCGAGGTCTTCTCCGTCACCGGCACCTACGACCTGATCGCGATGGTCCGGGTCAGGGCGCACGACGACCTCGCGGAGATCATCCCCGGGAAGATCAGCAAGATCCCGGGCGTCGAGGCCACGGACACCCACGTCGCGTTCCGTACGTACTCCCAGCACGACCTGGAGGCGGCGTTCGCGATCGGCCTCGACTCCTGAACACCGCCTCCACGGGGCGCCGACCGCGCCCCTGACCGCCGTCACACGGCCGGAACGCACCGCCCGTTCTCGGTGCGGTACCGCCACCGCGCCCCGTCGCTCACCAGCTCCCGCACGGCCCGCACGAAGCGCTCCACGTGCTCGTCCGGGGTGCCGGCGCCGAAGCTGACACGGATCGCGTTCAGGGACTTCTCGCCGGGTGCCGCCTCGGGGGCGCCGCACTCGCCCTGGGTCCCCGGGTCGCTGCCGAGCAGGGTGCGCACCAGCGGGTGGGCGCAGAAGAGACCGTCGCGCACCCCGATGCCGTACTCGGCCGAGAGCGCCGCCGCGAAGTGCGAGCTGTTCCAGCCCTCCACCACGAAGGACAGGACGCCGACCCGCGGGGCGTCGTCGCCGAACAGCGACAGCACCCTGACCTCGGGCACCTCGGCGAGACCCGCGCGGACCCGCTCGATCAGCTGCCGCTCGCGGGCGACCAGATTGCCGAAACCGGCCTCGGTCAGCGCCTTGCAGGCGGAGGCGATCGAGTAGGCGCCGATCACGTTGGGCGAGCCGGCCTCGTGCCGGGCGGCGCTTTCGTGCCACTCCACGTCCACCCCGCCGTCGGCGCGCCGGGAGACCGTACGGCTGGCGCCGCCGCCCGCGAGGTAGGGCTCGGCCGCGGTCAGCCAGTCGGCGCGGCCGGCGAGGACGCCGGAGCCGAACGGGGCGTACAGCTTGTGCCCGGAGAAGGCGACCCAGTCGACGTCGAGGTCGCCGATGTCGACCGGGTGGTGCGGGGCGAGCTGGGCGGCGTCCAGGACGATGCGGGCGCCGTGCGCGTGGGCGGCGGCGGCCAGTTCGCGCACCGGCCACAGCTCGCCGGTGACGTTCGAGGCGCCGGTGACGCAGACCAGCGCGGGGCCGTGGGGGTCGCGGGCGGCGAGGGCGCGCTCCAGGCTCGCGACGGCCTCGTCCGGGGTCCGCGGGGCGTCCAGGTACGTCACGCGGGCGTCCCGCCAGGGCAGCAGCGAGGCGTGGTGCTCGGTCTCGAAGACGAAGACCTCGCAGCCGGCCGGGAGCGCCCCGGCGAGGAGGTTGAGGGAGTCGGTGGTCGAGCGGGTGAAGACCACCTGGTCGCCCTCGCGGCAGCCGAGGAACTCCGCGACCGTCGCCCGCGCGTTCTCGAAGAGGTCGGTGGAGAGCTGCGAGAGGTACCCGGCACCGCGGTGCACGCTGCCGTAGTACGGGGCGTACGCGGCCACGTCGTCCCAGACGCGCTTCAGGGCCGGGGCGCTGGCGGCGTAGTCGAGCGCCGCGTAGGTGACCTCGCCGCCGGTGACGAGCGGTACGGCGACATCACCGCCCAGAACGGGCAGCGGGGCACAGACGGAACGGTCGGCGGCAACGGCGGAGACAGACATGGCGCACTCCTGTGAGAGTCAAGGCGCAGGCACCGCGCGAGCGGACGCCCCGGGAAGACGGGAAAGGGGCGGCTCGGCGCGGAGGAAGCGGTGAAAGGTGAAAGGGGTTCGCGGAGGCGGGGCTCTACGCCCTATCGCATTCGCTTGCTCACAGAAGGCTCCCTCGAACGACCAGGACCCCTGGTACTGCGCTTTCGGAGAAAGCGGGCGAGGGGTCCGCGCTTGCCGTAGACCTCGCTGCCTACGGCCTGGTCTTCACCCGGGGCACCCCGCCACGGACGGAGGGTTGCCGGACAGCCGGCCGGGGCCTGATGGCTGTCGCTCATGACCTGGTACAGCATCCTGCCACAGGATCTTGACGACGCAAGGCGCAGTCCGGATCCCGGACTGCGCCTTGCGTCACACGCGCCCCCGAAGGGGCGCTGTGTCGATGTGCGGCTCCGCCGCGTGGGCGCGACCAGCCACGACGGACTCGCAGTCGGCACACGGTCTCCCAGCGGAGCGCTCACGCGTTGCTGGCCGCCACCCAGCGCTCCAGAGCACGCTTCGCGGCGCCCGAGTCGATGGCCTCGGCGGCCCGCGCCATCCCGGCGCCGATCCGCTCCGCCAGCGGCCCGTCCCCCGCCTCCAGGGCGACCAGGGCCGCCGCCGAGTTGAGCAGCACCGCGTCCCGTACGGGGCCCGTCTCGCCGTCCAGGAGCCGGCGGGCCACGTCCGCGTTGTAGGACGCGTCCGCGCCGCGCAGGGCCTCCACGGGGGCCAGTGCGATGCCGGCGTCGCGCGGATCGAAGCGCTCCTCGCGCACCTCGCCGTCGCGGACCACCCAGACCCGGGAGGTCGCCGTGGTGGTCAGCTCGTCGAGGCCGTCGTCGCCGCGGAAGACCAGCGAGGAGTGGCCGCGCTCGGCGAAGACGCCCGCCACGATGGGCGCCATGCGCGCGTCGGCGACGCCCACCGCCTGCGCCTTCACGCGCGCGGGGTTGGTGAGCGGGCCGAGGAAGTTGAAGGTCGTACGGATGCCCAACTGCCCGCGGGCGGCGGCCACATGGCGCAGCGCCGGGTGGAACTTCACCGCGAAGCAGAAGGTGATCCCGGCCTCCTCGGCGACCTCGGCGACCCGCCGCGGGGTCAGCTCCAGATTGACGCCGAGCTTCTCCAGGACGTCCGAGGCGCCCGAGGCCGAAGAAGCCGCCCGGTTGCCGTGCTTGACGACCTTGGCGCCCGTACCGGCCACGACGATCGCGGACATGGTGGAGATGTTGACCGTCTTCGCCCCGTCGCCGCCGGTGCCGACGATGTCGACGGTCTCCCCCGGCACCTCGATGACGTTGGCGTGCTCGTACATCGTGCGGACGAGCCCGGAGATCTCCTCGACGGTCTCGCCCTTGGCGCGCAGCGCGACCGCGAAGCCGGCGATCTGGGCGTCCGTCGCCTCGCCGCGCATGATGCGGTCCATGGCCCAGGCCGTGTCGTCCGCGCTCTGGTCGCGGCCGTCGAGCAGGCCGTTCAGCACCACGGGCCAGGAACGGCCCGCCGCGATGTCGCCTCCAGCGGGGGTCACAGCACTCATATGCCGCTCCTGGGTTCGTAGGCACGTACGGGCCGGACGCGGCCGTACACATGTTGCGGGGTCCACCCTATCCAGGCCATGGGACGGCAAAGAGCCCCGTCCATGCACTGGACGGGGCTCTCGCCGTGGCGATCGTGGCGATCAGAGTGGAACGGTCGGGTGATCAGTGGTGGCCGTGGCCGCTGGTGATCTCCTTGTACTCCTCGACCGTGGGCTTGGGGATCTGGCTGTCCTCCCCGTACCAGGTGTTGCTCAGCTTCGCGCGGAGCTTCTCGCTGCCCTTGACCTTGCGCTCGACACCGTTCTCGTCGACCGCGGGACCGATCTCGGCCGGCTTGGGCTGCTCGTGCGCGGTGAGCGTGTGCAGCGCCTCCTGGCTGAGCGGCTCGTGGACCTCGATGAACTCACCGTGCGGCAGGCGCTTGATGATGCCCGTCTCCCGGCCGTGCAGCACCTTGTCGCGGTCGCGGCGCTGGAGACCCAGGCAGATCCGCTTGGTGATGATGAACGCGACCACCGGAGCGACGAAGAAGGCGATCCGGACGAACCAGGTGATCGCGTTGATCGACAGGTGGAAGTGCGTGGCGAACAGGTCGTTGCCGCCGCCGATCAGCATGACCACGTACCAGGTGATCCAGGCGACGCCGACCGCGGTGCGCGTCGGGGCGTTGCGCGGACGGTCCAGGATGTGGTGCTCGCGCTTGTCGCCGGTGACCCAGGACTCGATGAACGGGTAGACGGCGATCGCGGCGAGGACCAGCGGGAAGATGATCAGCGGCACGAACACGCCCAGGACGAGCGTGTGGCCCCAGAGGTTGATCTCCCAGCCCGGCATGGTGCGGATCAGGCCCTCGGAGAAGCCCATGTACCAGTCGGGCTGCGCGCCGGTGGACACCTGGTCCGGACGGTAGGGGCCCATCGCCCAGATCGGGTTGATGGAGAACATCGCCGCGATGGCCGCGATGACACCGAAGACCAGGAAGAAGAACCCGCCCGCCTTGGCCATGTAGACCGGCAGCAGGGGCATGCCGACGACGTTCTTCTCGGTCTTGCCCGGGCCCGCCCACTGGGTGTGCTTGTGGTAGAAGACCAGGATCAGGTGCGCCACCATCAGGCCGAGCATGATGCCCGGCAGCAGCAGGATGTGCACCGAGTAGAACCGCGCGACGAAGTCGCCGCCCGGGAACTCCCCGCCGAAGAGGAACATCGACAGGTACGTGCCGACGATCGGCACGGACAGGACCGCGCCCTCCATGAAGCGGACACCGGTACCGGAGAGCAGGTCGTCCGGGAGCGAGTAACCGGTGAAGCCGGTGAACATGCCGAGGACGAACAGCAGGAAGCCGAACAGCCAGTTGACCTCACGCGGCTTGCGGAACGCGCCGGTGAAGAACACGCGCATCATGTGCACGAACATGCCGGCCAGGAAGACCAGCGCCGCCCAGTGGTGGATCTGCCGGATCAGCAGACCGCCGCGCACATCGAAGGAGATGTGCATGGTCGAGTTGAACGCCTCGGACATCAGCTGTCCCTGGAGCGGGACATACGAGCCGTGGTACTCCACCTCGTTCATCGACGGGTGGAAGAACAGCGTCAGATACACACCCGTGAGGATGATGATGATGAAGCTGTACATGCAGATCTCGCCGAGCATGAAGGACCAGTGGTCCGGAAAGATCTTGCGCATGTTGGACTTGGCCAGGGAGTAGATCCCGAGGCGGCCGTCCGCCCAGTCGGCAATCTTGACGCCGGCCGGTGCCTTCTCCTCGCGAGCGCGAGAGTCGGTGGTGTGTGCAGTACTCATCCGCGCTCCCAGAATGCAGGACCGACGGGCTCTGCGAAGTCGCCGAGCGCCTCGAGGTAGCCCTCGTCGTTCACGCCGATGCGCAGCTGCGGCAGAGCGTGACCGGCGGGGCCGAAGATCACTCGGGCACCGTCGGAGAGGTCGAAGGTGGACTGGTGGCACGGGCACAGGACGTGGTGCGTCTGCTGCTCGTACAGGGAGATCGGGCAGCCGACGTGGGTGCAGATCTTCGAGTAGGCCACGATGCCCTCGTGGGACCACTCCAGTTCCTGCTTGTCCTTGATGTTGTCGGGCTGGAGCCGGACGATCATCAGGGCCGCCTTGGCGATCTCCTTCTGGAAGTCCTCGTCGTGCTCCTCCAGGCCCTCGGGCTTGGCGAAGGTGAGCGAACCGACGGCGACGTCCGAGGCCTTCAGCGGCTCGTTCGTGTTCATGTTGACGAGCAGCTTGCCCTTGGACCACAGGGTGTGCCGCAGCTTGTCCCCGGGCAGCGGGCCCAGGTCGCGCAGCAGCATGACGCCGGAGAGCGGCACCAGGGCCAGCGCGCCGAACATCGTGTTGCGGATCAGCTTGCGGCGGCCGAGCTGGGACTCCTGCGCACCCTGCTTGAAGTCCGCGAGGACCTTGGCCCGCACCTCGGGCGTGGCCTCGATCGCGTGCCGGTCGTCGGCGATCTCCTCGTCCGACATCAGCGTGCGCGCCCAGTGGACGGCGCCGGCGCCGATCGCGAAGAGCGCGACGCCGAGCGTCATGCCGAGCGCGAAGTTCAGCCCGCTGATGTGGCCCAGCGGGAAGATGTAGACGGACTTGTCGGACGGGATCGCCACGTACGAGGCGATGAAACCGACGGTCGCCAGCATCGACAGGGCGAAGAGCATGGCGACCACGCGCTCGGAGCGCCGGGCGGCCCGCTCGTCGATGTCCTGGATGCGGTGCTCGTGGGGCGGCAGCCCCGGGTCGGCGAACGGGTTCTGCTCGTCCGCCACGCCGACGGCACCGTGCGCGGCGTCCCGCTCTGCGGGCACGTTCTCTTCTGGAATGTCTTGGCTACTCATGACTTCTTGGCCTTTGCGGTCCGAGCGGCGACCCAGATGGCAACGGCGATCAGGGCACCGAGTCCGAAGGTCCAGCCGAACAGACCCTCGCTCACCGGTCCGAGGCCGCCCAGCTCAATGCCGCCGGGGCTCTCGGTCTCGTCTCCGTTGACCGCGTTGAGGTACGCGATGATGTCCTTCTTGTTCTTCTCCGACATCGTGGTGTCGGGGAAGGACGGCATGTTCTGCGGGCCGGTCTGCATGGCCTCGTAGATGTGCTTCGGCTCGACGCCTTCGAGGCTGGGCGCGAACTTGCCCTCGGACAGCGCACCGCCCTTGCCGGTGAAGTTGTGGCACTGCGCGCAGTTGGTACGGAAGAGCTCGCCGCCCGCGGCGATGTCCGCGCCCTCGGGGCTGTACTGGTTCTTCGTCGGCACCGAAGGACCGGCGCCGAGCGAGGCGATGTACGCCGCGAGCTGGTCGATCTCCGCCTGCGAGTAGATGTTCTTCTTCTTCGGCACCTGAGCGCCGGGCTGCTGGGCCGGCATCCGGCCGGTGCCGACCTGGAAGTCGACGGCCGCGGCGCCCACGCCGACCAGGCTCGGTCCGTCAGAGGTGCCCTGACCACCGGTGCCGTGGCAGCTTGCGCAGCCCACGGAGTAGAGCTTCTTGCCCTCGTCGATGGCGAGGGACTGGGCGGTTTCGTCGGCCTGCGCCTTGTCCGCTGGCGCGAACACGGCGTACAGCCCCCCGGTGGCCGCCAGCGCGAGGAGTAGGACGACGACCGCCGCCAGCGGATGGCGTCGTCGTGCGGAGAGCTTTTTCACGGATTACCCCGGTGTCAGGATCTTCTGCGTCGATGCTTCGGTAATGGATCGGTCTGCCGAGTGCGGCGCGCCGACTACTTGATCATGTAGATCGTGGCGAAGAGGCCGATCCAGACGACATCGACGAAGTGCCAGTAGTAGGACACGACGATGGCTGCGGTCGCCTGCTCGTGAGTGAACCTTCTGGCCGCGTAGGTACGGCCCAGGACCAGCAGGAAGGCGATGAGGCCGCCCGTCACGTGCAGTCCGTGGAAGCCGGTGGTCAGGTAGAAGACCGAGCCGTACGGGTCGGAGGACAGGGAGAGCCCGTCCTTCTTGACCAGCTCGGTGTACTCGAAGACCTGACCGCCGATGAAGATCGCACCCATGATGAAGGTGACGATGAACCACATCCGGAGCTTCTTCACGTCCCCGCGCTCGGCGGCGAAGACGCCGAGCTGACAGGTCAGGGAGGAGAGCACCAGGATCGTGGTGTTCGTCGCGGAGAACGGGAAGTTCAGGGCTGACGCCATTTCCTTCCAGTGATCCGCTCCGGTCACCGATCGCAGGGTGAAGTACATCGCGAAGAGGGCCGCGAAGAACATCAGCTCGGAACTCAGCCAGATGATGGTTCCGACGCTGGTGAGGTTCGGCCGGTTGACCGACGGGTGCGCGTGCCCGGTTTCTACTGTCGTTGCTGTCGCCACGACCGACATTATGTCGGTCGCTTATCCCGCCCTCACCTCCGGGGGTGCCGTTCGGGGTGTCCGAGGCGTGTGTCCAGCCCGTATGGCCCATCGAAGCCGTGTCCGAACCGCTGTTGACGGGGTGTCCGAGGGAGTAGCATCCGCGCATCGGTTCACACCCGTACGACGCCGAAGTCGCCGAAGTCACGGAGGAACAATGCAGCCGACCGCCACGGTGCTGGTCTACAGCGACGACTCCAACACCCGCGAACAGGTACGGCTCGCCACCGGCCGCAGGCCGGCCACCGACGTTCCCCAGGTCGAGTTCGTGGAGTGCGCCACGCCCGCCGCCGTCCTGGCGGAGCTGGACAAGGGCGGCATCGACGTCTGTGTCCTGGACGGCGAGGCGGTGCCGATGGGCGGCATGGGAGTGTGCCGCCAGATCAAGGACGAGATCTTCCGGTGCCCGCCGGTGCTGCTGCTCATCGGCCGCCCGCAGGACGCCTGGCTGGCCACCTGGAGCCGCGCGGACGCGGCGGTGACGCTGCCCGTCGACCCGGTGGAGTTCGCCGCCGCGCTGGCCGCGCTGCTGCGCGACGGGGCGCCCGTCGGCGCCTGACCCCGCTCCGCGGAGGCGGTGCGCCGGTCCGGCGGGCCGCACGCTCAGCTCGGACCGGGGCGCAGCCGCGCCCGGTCCGCGGCACTCGGCCCGTCCGGGGTGCCGTCGAGCAGCGCGCTGCCCTCGCGCCATTTCTTCCAGTCGAGGTTCCAGTCCCCGAAGCCGTTGCCGAACGGGTCCATGGTGTCGCCCTCGGAGTTCTCGACCTTGACGAGGTCACCGGCCCGGATGTTGTCGAAGAACCACTCGGCGTTCGACGTGCTCATCCCGGTGCAGCCGTGACTGACGTTGGCCGAACCCTGGGAGCCGACGGACCACGGAGCGGCGTGCACATATTCACCGCTCCAGGTGACCCTGGTAGCCCATCGGACGGGTAGGTCGTACGCCTCCGAGGAGCCCTCGGCGATGCCCACGGTGGTGCTGCGCATCCGTACGAAGGGTTCCTTGCCGAGGACGACCTTGACGCCGTTGCGGGTCTCGAAGCCGGCCTTGCCGGTGGTGACGGGGATCTGGTTGATCTCCTCGCCGTTCTTGTAGACGCTCATCTCGTGGGCCGCCGCGTCGGTCACGGCGATCACCTGGTCGCCCGTGGTCAGCTTCAGGGCCTTGGCGTTGCCGCCCCGGAGCCGGTCGCCGATCTTGATTCCGGCGAGGTTGGCGTGCGCCCGCACGGTGGCGTGCGTGGGCCAGTAGTCCTTGGGCCGGTAGTGCAGTTCCTTGTCGTCCACCCAGTGCCAGGCGCCCTCCACGGCGGGCGTCGAGTCGACCTTGAGGGCGCGCTCGACGACGGCCCGGGCGGCCTTGTCCTTGAGGGGCGTGCTGAGTTCGGCGGTGACGGGCTGGCCGACGCCGTAGGTGCCCGCGTCCGGTCCGAAGGTGACGTCGAGCCGCCTCTTGGCGGTGGGCCTGCTGGTGTCGAAGCCGAGCACCCCCCGGCCCGGTGCCCCGTCGTCGTCCTCGGTGCTCACCCGCACCGTGTAGTGGGCGTCCGCGGCGAGCGGCGAGGTGCTGTGCCAGCGTGCGCCGTCGGCGGAGAGTTCGCCCGCCACGTACCGCCCGCTCGCGTCCACGGCCGTCACGTCCGTGATGCGCCCTTCCTGGTCCCTGGTGGTGATCTCCAGGGGCTTGTCCGGGTCGGCCTTGCGGCTGCCGCCCGAGGGGCCGTTGAAGGCGATCTGGTCCGCCGCGTCGTAGGGCGTGGCGGAGAGCGGCTGGTCGTCCGCGCCGCAGGCGCTGAGGGCGGCGCCCAGGGCGACCACCAGCGAGGTGCAGCTGACGACCGTGCGGAGACGCGGTGAGTGGCTCATGCCCTCAAAGTAGGAACGACCCGCGGGTACGGCGCGGCGGGTGAGCCGTGTGGGGTAGAGGGGGTACGGCGAACGAGGGAAGCCCGGACACTCCTGGCGGAATGTCCGGGCTCCCGTTCGTGCGGTGCGTGCTACTGGGTGCGGTTCTCACCGCGGTAGTACTCGAAGACCCAGCCGTACAGGCCGACCAGGATGACCGGCAGCGAGAAGTACAGCAGCCACCAGCCGAAGACGACCCCCATGAAGGCGAGCGCGCCGCCGATGCCGAGGGCGAGCGGCTGCCAGCTGTGCGGGCTGAAGAAGCCCACCTCGCCGGCCTCGTCCGCGACGTCGGCCTCCTTGTTGTCCTGAGCGCCCGCGTCGACCCGCCGGGCCGTGAAGGCCAGGTAGTAGCCGATCATGATGCTCAGGCCGAAGGCCAGGAAGAGCGCCGTGGTACCGGCTGGCTCCTTCGACCACACGCCATAGACGATCGCCATGACGAGGATGAAGACGGCGAGCCAGATGAACATCTTGCCCTGGATCTTCACTTGCCGGCCTCCTTGCTACCCGCGAGGGCGCTGGCACCGTGGCCACTGTGCTCGAGCTGCTCGAGCGCGGCGATCTCCGGGTGGTGCAGGTCGAACGCCGGGGACTCGGAGCGGATCCGCGGCAGGGTGATGAAGTTGTGCCGCGGGGGCGGGCAGGAGGTGGCCCACTCCAGCGAACGGCCGTAGCCCCACGGGTCGTCGACCTCGATCTTCTTGCCGTACTTGGCGGTCTTCCAGACGTTGTAGAAGAACGGCAGGATCGACAGGCCCAGCAGGAACGAGCAGATCGTCGAGATGGTGTTCAGCGCGGTGAAGCCGTCGGCCGCGAGGTAGTCCGCGTACCGGCGCGGCATGCCCTCGGCGCCCAGCCAGTGCTGGACCAGGAACGTGCCGTGGAAGCCGATGAACAGCGTCCAGAAGGTGATCTTGCCGAGCCGCTCGTCCAGCATCTTGCCGGTGAACTTCGGCCACCAGAAGTGGAAGCCGGCGAACATCGCGAAGACCACGGTGCCGAACACCACGTAGTGGAAGTGCGCCACCACGAAGTACGAGTCCGAGATGTGGAAGTCCATCGGCGGCGAGGCCAGGATGACGCCGGTCAGACCACCGAAGGTGAAGGTGATCAGGAAGCCGACCGCCCAGAGCATCGGTGTCTCGAAGGACAACGATCCCTTCCACATCGTTCCGATCCAGTTGAAGAACTTCACGCCCGTTGGGACGGCGATCAGGAACGTCATGAAGGAGAAGAACGGGAGCAGGACGCCGCCGGTGACGTACATGTGGTGGGCCCACACGGTGACGGAGAGGCCGGCGATGGCGATGGTGGCGCCGATCAGGCCCATGTAGCCGAACATCGGCTTGCGCGAGAAGACCGGGATCACTTCGGAGATGATCCCGAAGAACGGCAGGGCGATGATGTACACCTCTGGATGGCCGAAGAACCAGAAGAGGTGTTGCCACAGCAGGGCTCCGCCGTTGGCGGCGTCGAAGACGTGGGCGCCGAACTTGCGGTCCGCCTCCAGGGCGAACAGCGCGGCCGCCAGGACCGGGAAGGCCAGCAGCACGAGGACACCGGTCAGCAGCACGTTCCACACGAAGATCGGCATGCGGAACATGGTCATGCCGGGGGCGCGCATGCAGATGATGGTGGTGATGAAGTTGACCGAGCCGAGGATGGTGCCGAAGCCGGAGAAGGCCAGACCCATGATCCACATGTCGGCGCCGACGCCCGGCGAGCGGACCGCGTCCGACAGCGGGCTGTAGGCGAACCAGCCGAAGTCGGCCGCGCCCTGCGGGGTCAGGAAGCCGGCCACCGCGATCAGCGAGCCGAACAGGTACAGCCAGTAGGCGAACATGTTCAGCCGGGGGAAGGCCACGTCCGGCGCGCCGATCTGCAGCGGCATGATCCAGTTGGCGAAACCGGCGAACAGCGGCGTCGCGAACATCAGCAGCATGATCGTGCCGTGCATCGTGAACGCCTGGTTGAACTGTTCGTTCGACATGATCTGCAGACCCGGCCGGGCCAGCTCGGCGCGCATGATCAGCGCCATCACGCCACCGATGCAGAAGAACGCGAACGACGTGACCAAGTACAGCGTGCCGATCGTCTTGTGGTCAGTGGTCGTCAGCCACTTGATCACGACGTTGCCGGGCTGCTTGCGCCGCACCGGCACCTCGGCCGTGAGCGTACCGTCGGCAGCGGCGGCACCCTGGGGTTCGTTGAGGATGCTCACAGGTTGTTCGTCTCCCGGTTCTTCTCAGGGCCCGTCTGCTCAATGCCCGCCGGGACGTAACCGGTCTGGCCCTTCGCCGCGAGCTCCTTGAGGTGGGCCTCGTAGCGCTCGGGGGAGACGACCTTCACGTTGAAGAGCATCCGGGAGTGGTCGACGCCGCAGAGCTCGGCGCACTTGCCCAGGAAGGTGCCCTCCTTGTTGGGGGTCACCTGGAAAGAGTTGGTGTGGCCCGGGATGACGTCCTGCTTCATCAGGAACGGCACCACCCAGAAGGAGTGGATGACGTCACGCGAAGTGAGGACGAAGCGGACCGTCTTGCCCTTGGGAAGCCAGAGGGTCGGGCCCGGGTTGTTGGTCTGCGGGTTCCGCGTACCCGGCGTACCGACGTCGTAGACCCCGCCCGCGTTCGCCGGGAACTGGTCCTTGAACCGGTCCGGAATGGCGTCCAGGTTCTTGTCGGTCTTCGCGTCGCCGGTCGAACCGTCGACGTTCTCGATGTAGTTGAAGCCCCAGCTCCACTGGAAGCCGACCACGTTGACCGTGACGTCGGGCTTCTTGGAGGTGTCGAGGAGCTCCGACTCGTCGCGGGCCGTGAAGTAGAACAGCACCGACACGATGATGAGCGGAACGACCGTGTACAGCGCCTCGATCGGCATGTTGTACCGGGTCTGCGGGGGAACTTCGACCTTGGTGCGACTGCGCCGGTGGAAGAAAGCACTCCACAGGATCAAACCCCACACCAGCACGCCGACGGCGAGCGCGGCCGCCCACGACCCCTGCCACAGGGAGAGGATCCGCGGAGCCTCTTCCGTGGTCGGGGTGGGCATACCGAGGCGGGGGAAGTCCTTGTATGTGCAACCGGTCGCGGTCGCCAGGACCAGGCCCGCGGTCAGTGCCTGCAGCAGCTTCCGCCGCATCGGGCGCCGCGGGGTGGGGGTACCGCCCGCGCCCCCCGGGGCGTGGGGGAGGTCGGAGCCGTTGGGACTCACGTAGCGCCTTCCCGAGAGTCTCGCCCGCGCTTGTCGGCTGCGGCCTTCTCGCTGGTCGGTCGCCGCCCTGCGTCGGGCAGGGGTTTGGATGTTTATGCGGACCAAACCCTACTGGACGCCATTTGGGGTCGCGCGGGGAGGGTGCCATACGCGCCGCGGGTCACTCCGAAGGGTGGGAGATGACCAGGGCCGACTGCCAACTGACGGGGTGTCGGGGGACGCGGAGGGGAGCGCCCCCAAGGGGCGCGGGGCTGTGTCGATGTGCGGCTCCGCCGCACGGGCGCGACCGGCCACGGCGGCGCCGCGGTCGGTATACCGGGCTTCGGAGAACGGCGGGCTTCCGGGACTCGGCGAAACGCTTAGTTTGGCCCCGTGTCCTACTTCGATGCCGCGTCCTCCGCGCCCTTGCACCCGGTGGCCCGCCAGGCCCTGCTCGCCTCGCTCGACGAGGGCTGGGCCGACCCCGCCCGGCTGTACCGCGAGGGCCGCCGGGCCCGGCTGCTGCTCGATGCCGCGCGCGAGGCGGCCGCCGAGGCGGTGGGCTGCCGCCCGGACGAGTTGGTCTTCACCCCGTCCGGCACACACGCCGTGCACACCGGGATCGCGGGCGCGCTGGCCGGCCGCCGCCGGGTCGGCGACCACCTGATCGTGTCCGCGGTCGAACACTCTTCGGTGCTCCATTCGGCCGAGGCCCACGAGTCGGGCGGCGGTTCGGTGACGCGGATCCCGGTGCTGCGGACCGGTGCCGTCGAGGCGGCGGCGTACGAGCGCGGGCTGCGGGCGGACACGGCGCTGGCGTGTTTGCAGTCCGCCAACCACGAGGTCGGCACCGAGCAGCCGGTGGCCGCGGTGGCGGACGCGTGCCGGGCCGCCGGGGTGCCGCTGCTGGTGGACGCCGCGCAGTCGCTGCCCTGGAGGCCGGTCGAGGGCGACTGGTCGCTGCTCACCGGAAGTGCCCATAAATGGGGCGGGCCTTCGGGGGTCGGGCTGCTCGCCGTGCGCAAGGGGGTGCGGTTCGCGCCGGGCGGCCCGGCCGACGAGCGGGAGGCCGGGCGGTCGCCCGGCTACGAGAACATCCCGGCGATCGTGGCCTCGGCGGCGGCACTGCGCGCCGTCCGGGCCGAGGCCGCCGCGGAGGCCGCCCGGCTGCGGGAGCTGACGGAGCGGATCCGGGCCCGCGTGCCCAAGCTGGTGCCGGACGTGGAGGTGGTCGGCGACCCGGTGCGCCGGCTGCCCGGCGTGGTCACCTTCTCCTGTCTCTATGTCGACGGGGAGACGCTGCTGCACGAGCTGGACCGGGCCGGGTTCTCGGTGTCGTCCGGCTCCTCCTGCACGAGCAGCACGCTGACCCCGAGCCACGTGCTGAAGGCCATGGGGGTGCTCAGCGAGGGGAACGTCCGCGTGTCGCTGCCCGCGGGGACACCGGCCGAGGAGGTCGAGCGCTTCCTGGACGTGCTGCCGGGGGTGGTCGCTGCGGTCCGGGAGACGCTGGGGGCCTCGGCGGGAGCGTCCGGGGCGGCCGCAACCGGGGCGGGAGCGGCCGGGACGGGAGCGGCCGGGACGGGAGCGGCCGGGGCGCCTGCCGGGGGTGGTGATGGCCTCGTGGTGGACGCCTTGGGCCGGCGGTGCCCGATCCCCGTCATCGAACTGGCCAAGGCCATCGGCGACGTACCGGTCGGCGGCACGGTCCGCGTCCTGGCGGACGACGAGGCGGCCCGCCTGGACATCCCCGCCTGGTGCGAGATGCGGGGACAGGAGTACGTCGGTGAGGAGCCGGCGGACCGGGGCTCCGCTTATCTGGTCCGCCGGGTCTCCTGACGCGGGGAGTGGCGTTACGCCAGGTGGACCTGCACCTCGGCGGCGGCCTCGTCGCCGTACGCCTTGGTGAAGCGGTCCATGAAGTGGGCCCGGCGGAGCTGGTACTCCTGGGTGCCGACGGTCTCGATCACCAGCGTGGCGAGCATGCAGCCGACCTGCGCGGCGCGCTCCAGCGAGACGCCCCAGGCGAGACCGGACAGGAAGCCGGCGCGGAACGCGTCGCCGACGCCCGTCGGGTCCGCCTTGCGCTCCTCCTCCGGGCAGCCGACCTCGATCGGCTCCTGGCCCGCGCGCTCCACCCGTACGCCGCGGGCGCCCAGGGTGGTGACCCGGTGGCCGACCCGGCCGAGGATCTCCTCGTCCGTCCAGCCGGTCTTGCTCTCGATCAGCCCCTTCTCGTACTCGTTGGAGAAGAGGTACGTGGCGCCGTCGAGCAGTATCCGGATCTCGTCGCCGCTCATCCGGGCGATCTGCTGCGAGAAGTCCGCGGCGAAGGGGATGCCGCGGCTGCGGCACTCCTCCGTGTGGCGCAGCATCGCCTCCGGGTCGTCCGCGCCGATCGAGACGAGGTCCAGGCCGCCGACCCGGTCCGCGACCGACTTCAGCTCGATGAGGCGGGCCTCGCTCATGGCGCCGGTGTAGAAGGAGCCGATCTGGTTGTGGTCGGCGTCCGTGGTGCAGACGAAGCGCGCGGTGTGCAGCACCTCGGAGATGCGGACGGAGCCGGTGTCGACGCCGTGGCGGTCCAGCCAGGCGCGGTACTCGTGGAAGTCGGCGCCCGCGGCGCCGACCAGGATCGGCCCGGTGCCGAGCTGTCCCATGCCGAAGGCGATGTTGGCGCCCACTCCGCCGCGGCGCACGTCCAGGTTGTCGACCAGGAACGAGAGGGAGACCGTGTGGAGCTGGTCGGCGACGAGCTGGTCGGCGAAACGGCCGGGGAAGGTCATGAGATGGTCGGTGGCGATGGAGCCGGTGACTGCGATACGCACGGCGGGGACACGCTCCTGCGGGGAGGGGATTGACAGTTCACGCTACCCGGTCGAGGTACGGCTCAGAAGCGGCCGAAAATACCCGATAGTAGATCTTTCTTCGTGGCGGTCCTGTGCTTACGGTTCCGTCATGACGTACCCGAAGGTGCATGGCTCCGGTTCGTACGGTTCCGTTTCGTACGGTTCCCATTCGTACGGCTCCGATTCGTACGGTTCCGATTCGTACGGCTCCGTTTCGCTTGGTGCGGAGGGTGGGCCGGACTCGCTGTGGGGGGACTGCGCGCGGATGGTTCCGCACTGGGTGGCTCCCGATCGGGTTGTTCCGCTCCCGGTCTCGCTTTCCCTCATCCACGGGGTGTCCGTACCGCTTGCCTCGGCTCGGCTGCTCGACGCCATGTCCGAGTACGGGGACTGATCCGGGCGGGAGCTCAGGCGCAGACTTCGGGCGGAAGCTTCGGGCGGGAGCTTCAGGCAGGGAACCACACGCTCCTCCGCTGCGTCCCATCGCTGTCCCCCGTATAGGCGATGCGGGATACGACCTCTCAGTGCCACGGCTTCGGCCGGGCAAAGGTCACAGGGACAGCAGCGGAGCCGAAGGAGCGATGCGGTGAGCACCGAGCGACCCGACAACGAAGCGAGCGAGCCCCCCGAGGACTCTGCCGCCGGGACGGCCGCGGACTCCGCCGACGGGACGTCCGCCTCCGGCGACGGTACGGCTACGGATTCCGCCGAGGGGACGACCGTCTCCGCCGGCGGGACGGCCGCGGACTCCGGCGACGGTACGGCCGAGCCGCCTCGGCGGCGGTCCCGGGTGGTTGTCGCCTCGGTCGCCGCCGCCGTGCTGCTTGCCGGGGGCGGCGGGGCGTACGTCGCCACCAGCGCGTCCGGCGGGAGCGAAGGCGGGGGCGGCCGGGACGGTTCCGCCTCGGCCGACGGCACTCCCCCGCCGCTCGCCCTCGACGGCTACTCCGAGGGCGGTGCGGACGCCGACGCCGACGCCACGAACGGCATCGCGCCCGGCGAGCCCAACCCGTACGGGGTGGTCTACCGGGCGGACGGCGAACTGCCCGGCGATCCCGGGTCCGCGCCCGTGTACACGCCGCGCGGTGATGTCACCGCGGACGAGGTGGCCCGGCTCGCCAAGGCGCTCGGTGTCTCCGGGACGCCGCGGCTCACGGGCGGCACCTGGCGCGTGGGGCAGGCCAAGGACGGTTCCGGGCCCAGTCTGCAAGTGAACCGGGCGGCTCCAGGGACCTGGACGTTCAGCCGCTACGCGTCGGGGACCGACAACTGCAAGAGCGGCACCGTGTGCGCGAACGGGTCCGCGTCCGGGTCCGGGTCCGCGTCCGGGTCCGGGTCCGGGTCCGGGTCCGGGTCCGGGTCCGGGTCCGGGTCCGGGTCCGAGGAGGGTGACGGTCACGCGGTGAGCCAGGCCGTCGCGCGCGAGGCCGCCGCGCCCGTGCTCAAGGCCGTCGGCCAGGACGACGCGAAGCTGGACGCCCGTCAGCTCATGGGCTCCGTGCGGGTGGTCAACGCGGACCCGGAGATCGGCGGGCTGCCCACGTACGGCTGGACCACCGGGGTGCAGGTCGGCGGCGACGGGCAGGTGGTCGGCGGCAGCGGGCAGCTCAAGGAGCCGGTGAAGGGGGACGTCTATCCGGTGATCGGGGCGCAGGAGGCGCTCGATGCGATGAACGGGGCAGCGGCCGGGACGGGTGATGACGGGTCCGGTGCTGGTGGCGGTGGCGGTGGGCGCAAGGGGATCGGGGGGTGTGCCAGTCCGGTGCCGTTGAAGGACCGGGACGAGACGCCTTGCGGGGGCGGCTCGGCCACGGCCTCGGCCCGGGCCACGGCAAGCGTCGGGAAGGCCGTCTTCGGGCTGGCGTCGCACTCGGCGGACGGACGGCAGACGCTGGTGCCGTCCTGGCTGTTCGAGGTGCGGACGAAGGGGGCCGAGGAGAGCTATACGGTGACGCATCCGGCCGTCGAGCCGCGGTTCCTGGTGTCGTCCGAGCCGGCGTCCGGCAAGACGCCCGGCGAGACGTCCAAGTCGTCGTCCGATGCGGGTTCGCGTGATGTCGATGTCGAGGGCTACACCGCCGACGGCAAGGAGCTGACCCTCAGTTTCACGGGCGGGGTGTGCTCGGACTACTCGGCCTCGGCGAGCGAGGGCTCGGGCGAGGTGACGGTCACGGTGACCGAGAAGCCCTGGAAGGACAAGGTCTGCATCAAGATCGCTAAGGTCTTCGAGCGGACGGTGAAGCTTGACGAGCCGCTCGGGGATCGGACGGTCGTGGGGAAGGACGGCGAGAAGGTCCCGGAGGGGACGGCGAGCGCTCCGGGCGCGAAGGCCGGTCAGCCCTAGGGGCCTGGCGGTCGGAGGTGGGGGCCTGGCGGTCGCGGTCGCACGTGGGCGCCTGGCTCTCCGTCGTGAGCGGCGGGCGGGTGTGGGGCGGGGCCGCGCCGGTACATCCGCCCGTCGCTTACGCGGTCGCCCGGCCTCGTGACGAAGGTGCCCTGTCAGTACGACCACGCAATCGACGGGCATTTGATGTACCGGCACGGCCCCTCCCGTGCGTACGCGACTGCGGGTGGTCGGGGGTGCGCGGTACGGGCATGTCCGTCGTGCGTCCGGCCGCCTCAAACGCGAAGGCGGCGTCCCTGTCGGAGGGGGACGCCGCCTTCGGCTTGGCGTGGTGCCGCCATGAGGCCGGTCAGCTGAAGCTGTCGCCGCAGGCGCAGGAGCCGGTCGCGTTCGGGTTGTCGATCGTGAAGCCCTGCTTCTCGATGGTGTCCACGAAGTCGATGGAGGCACCGCCCAGGTACGGGGCGCTCATGCGGTCGGTGACGACCTTCACGCCGCCGAAGTCCTTGACGACGTCCCCGTCGAGCGAGCGCTCGTCGAAGAAGAGCTGGTAGCGCAGGCCGGAGCAGCCACCGGGCTGAACGGCGACGCGCAGCGCCAGATCGTCGCGGCCTTCCTGGTCGAGCAGGGCCTTGACCTTGGCCGCGGCGGCGTCGGAAAGGATGATGCCGTCGCTCACGGTGGTGGTCTCGTCCGATACGGACATCTGCTTCTCTCCCGGGTTGTACGGAGACTGCTTGCCGACGGTTGCAACCGGCGGGGCCTCGGAATCATTCCGGGCCGAGTGTCCTGCTTTCGCTTTTCCTCTTCATGCTCGCATATACCGCCGGGGGGCGAGAACGGGCTGTGGACAAGGTGCGGGTTCGGGATGCCCTGCGGGATTCACGTCACATCGACGTTATGGGCGTCGTCAAAGTGACGCGAAGCGGATATGATAGATAGCGTCAATTCGACGAAAAGGCGTAACCTCCGGCCGCATCACGGTCCGGCCAGCCGCGTAACAGAAAGGGTGCGTGTGGTGACCACCGCCCAGCCCCAGGAGCTCGACGTACAGCCGACGCCCCTCGCCCTGCTGCTGCTCGGCCGTGAGGCCGACCCGCGCAGCGAGCGCGGCGTCGAGTGCCCCGGCGACCTGCCCTCCCCGTCCGACCCGGACCTCGTGGAGCGCGCCCGCGCCGCCAAGGAGAAGCTCGGCGACAAGGTCTTCGTACTGGGACACCACTACCAGCGCGACGAGGTCATCCAGTTCGCCGACGTCACGGGTGACTCCTTCAAGCTGGCCCGGGACGCCGCCGCGCGCCCCGAGGCCGAGTACATCGTGTTCTGCGGTGTGCACTTCATGGCCGAGTCGGCCGACATTCTGACCGGGGACGAGCAGAAGGTTGTGCTGCCCGACCTCGCCGCCGGGTGCTCGATGGCCGACATGGCCACCGCCGAGCAGGTCGCCGAGTGCTGGGACGTGCTGAGCGAGGCGGGCGTCGCCGAGCAGGTCGTGCCGGTGTCGTACATGAACTCCTCCGCCGACATCAAGGCGTTCACCGGCAGGCACGGGGGCACGATCTGCACCTCCTCCAATGCCGAGCGGGCGCTGCGGTGGGCGTTCGAGCAGGGCGAGAAGGTGCTCTTCCTGCCCGATCAGCATCTGGGGCGCAACACCGCCGTCCGCGACATGGGCATGTCGCTGGAGGACTGTGTCGTCTACAACCCGCACAAGCCGAATGGCGGGCTGAGCGGGGAGCAGTTGCGTGCCGCGAAGATGATTCTGTGGCGGGGGCACTGTTCGGTGCACGGGCGGTTCTCGCTGGAGTCCGTCGAGGACGTACGGGCCCGGATACCCGGCGTCAACGTGCTGGTCCACCCCGAGTGCAAGCACGAAGTCGTCGCCGCCGCCGATCACGTGGGGTCGACGGAGTACATCATCAAGGCGCTGGAGGCCGCCCCGGCCGGTTCCAAGTGGGCCATCGGTACGGAGCTCAATCTCGTCCGTCGTCTGGCGAATCGTTTCGCGAGTGAGGGCAAGGAGATCGTCTTCCTCGACCGGACCGTCTGCTTCTGCTCCACCATGAACCGCATCGACCTGCCCCACCTGGTCTGGACCCTGGAGTCCCTGGCCGAGGGCTCGCTCGTCAACCGCATCCAGGTCGACAAGGAGACCGAGGCGTTCGCCAAGCTCGCCCTCGAGCGGATGCTCGCCCTGCCCTAGGAGCGAGAGAGACGGTGACAGGTGCTTGAAAGGGGCGTCCCTCCGGTGGAGAGGCGCCCCTTTCGTGTGGTCTCGGACTAGACCTTGGCGGGTTCCGGCTCGGCCGTGGACTGCTGCGGGTCCATGGGCGTCTTCTCGGCTCGCTTCGCCGCCTTCTTCTTCGCTCTGCGCTCCTTGCGGAGTTCGATCATCGCGTAGAGCGTGGGGACCAGGAGGAGGGTCAGCAGGGTCGACGTGATCAGACCGCCGATGACGACCACCGCCAGCGGCTGGGCGATGAAGCCGCCCTCGCCCGTGACGCCCAGCGCCATCGGGAGCAGGGCGAAGATCGTCGCCAGGGCCGTCATCAGGATGGGGCGCAGTCGGTGGCGGCCGCCTTCGAGGACGGCTTCGACGACTCCGTAACCCTGCCTGCGGTACTGGTTGATCAGGTCGATGAGCACGATCGCGTTGGTGACCACGATGCCGATGAGCATCAGCATGCCGATCATCGCCGGTACGCCCATCGGGGTGCCGGTGACCAGCAGCAGGCCGATCGCGCCCGTGGCCGCGAACGGGATCGAGACCAGCAGGATCAGCGGCTGCACCAGCGAGCGGAAGGTCGCGACCAGCAGCATGAAGACGATCGCGATCGCCGCCAGCATCGCCAGGCCCAGGTTGGCGAACGCCTCGTCCTGGTCCTCGGAGACGCCACCGATCGAGGCCGTGGCGCCGGCCGGGAGCTTCAGCTTGTCCAGCTTCGCGGTGAGGTCGGTGCTCACCGCGCCCGTGTTGTCGCCCGTCGGGCGCGCCGTGATCGTGGCGGCGCGCTGGCCGTCGATCCTGGTCATCGAGACCGGGCCGTCCACCAGCTTCACCGTCGCGATGTCGCTCAGCTTCACGGCCCCGAGCCGCAGGGACTTGAGGTCGGCCAGCGTCTTCGCCGGCTGCGCCGGGGTGATGACGATGTCCCGCTCGGTGTCGTCCAGGGTCGCCTTGCCGGTGGTGGTGCCGCGGACCGCCTGGGCGACCGCCGCGCCCAGCGTCGTGTCGTCGAAACCGGCCTGCGCGGCGCGGGAGTTGGCCTTCACCGAGATGCTCGGCACGCTCTGCGCCAGGTCGCTGGTCACGTCCGTGACGTCGTCCAGCTTCGCCACCTCGGCGCGGACCCGCTCGGCCGCCTCGCGCAGCACGTCCGCGTCGGACGCCTTCACGACCACGCTGAGGTCCTGGCTGCCGAAGCCGTCGCCCGCCGAGACCGTCGTCGTACCGGTGCCGGAGAGCTTGCCGAGGTTCTTCTCGAGGCTGTCCTGCACGTCGGTGGCGGACGCCGAGTCCTCCAGCATCACCTGGTACGACGCCTGGTTGGTGTCCGTGCCGCCGCCGAAGGCCGCCATGAAACCGGACGAGCCGACCGTGACCTGGTAGTCCTTGACGCCCTCGGTGCCGCCGAGCAGCTTCTCGACCTTGCGGGCCGCCGCGTCGGTCGCCGCCAGGCTGGTGCCCGGCTCCAGCTCCTGCTTGACCGTCAGCACCTCCTGCTCGCCCTGGTCGAAGAAGTTCGTCTTCAGCAGCGGCGCCATGGCGAAGGTGGCGATGAGGACGACGACGGCTATCGCCACGCTGGTCAGGCGGCGGCGGGTCGCGAAGCGCAGGACGGGGACGTAGCCGCGCTGGAGGCGGCTGCGGGACTCCTTCTCCTCGGCCTTGCGGCGGGCCTCGTCGGCGTCCTCCGGGGTGCCCTTCGGCGCGCGCAGGAACCAGTACGACAGGACCGGCACCACCGTCAGCGACACCAGCAGGGAGGCGAGCAGCGCCGCCGTCACCGTCAGGCTGAACGAGCCGAACAGCTCGCCCACCATGCCGCCGGTCAGGCCGATCGGGAGGAAGACGGCGACCGTGGTGAGGGTCGAGGACGTGACCGCGCCCGCCACCTCACGGACGGCCTTCAGGATCGCCTCCTGGCGTTCCTCGCCGTAGCCCAGGTGCCGCTTGATGTTCTCCAGGACCACGATCGAGTCGTCGACGACGCGGCCGATGGCGATGGTCAGCGCGCCCAGCGTCAGCATGTTCAGCGACAGGTCGCGGGTCCACAGGACGATCAGGGCGAGAACCACCGACAGCGGGATGGAGACCGCCGTGACGAGGGTGGAGCGCACCGACGCCAGGAAGACCAGGATGACCAGGACCGCGAAGAGCAGGCCCAGGGCGCCCTCGGTGGTCAGTCCGTCGATGGACTTCGAGACCGCCGGGCCCTGGTCGCTGACGACGGTGATGTCCGTGCCCTTGCCGAGGTCCTTGCGCAGGTCCGGCAGCTTGTCGGCGACCTCGTCGGAGATGGCGACCGCGCTGCCGTCGTGGTCCATGGTCACGTTCACCGCGAGGCTCGGCCGGCCGTCCGTCCGGGTCAGCGAGTCCGCCTTCGCCTGCTCCTGGCGGACGGTGGCCACGTCGCCGAGGCGTACGGGCTTCTTCACGCCCTGGCCGGTGACCATCAGGTCGCGGACCTGGCCGAGCGAGGTGAAGCCGCCGCCGACCTGGACCGTGCGGTTGGCGCCGTCCTCGTCGAAGGAGCCGGCTGGAACGGTGGCGCCGCCCGCCTGGAGGGACTGGCCGAGCGCGGCCGTGGTGAGGCCCGCCTTCGCCAGCTTGGCGTCGTCGGGGGTGACGGTGACCTGGAGGTCGCGGACGCCGTCGACGGTGACCCGGCCGACGCCGTCGATGTCCTCCAGGGCGGGGACGACGGTGCGGTCGAGGCGGTCGGCCAGGGCCTGCTGGTCCTGCTGCGAGGTGACGGCGAGGGTCACGGTCGGCATGTCGTCGGTGGAACCGGCGATGACCTGCGGGTCCACGGCGTCCGGCAGCAGCGCGCGGGCCCGGTTGACGGCCTGCTGGACGTCGGCCACGAGCTGCTTGGTGTCGTTGCCGTAGTCGAAGGACGCCATGATCACGGCGTTGCCCTCACTCGCCGTGGAGGTGACGCCGCTGATGCCGTCGACGGCCTCGAGGTTGTCCTCGATGGGTTCGACGACCTGCTTCTCCACCACGTCCGGCGACGCGCCCTGGTAGGGGGCGAGGACGGACACCATCGGCAGCTCGATGGTGGGCAGGAGCTGCTGCTTGAGCTGCGGGATCGCGATCGCTCCGAAGACGACCGCGATGATCGACATCAGCCCGATCAGGGCCCGTTGCGCGAGGCTGAATCTGGACAGCCAGGACATGGGAGAGGGTCTCTTCTCTGTGGCGGACGGCAGGAGGGCAGGCAACCGGATGGCGGGCACCAGGGGCCCGCTGGGGCGCATGTGAGCGCGCCTGCTCTCACCCTGAGCCATCGCCGGAGGGTGATCCGCCCTCTGGAGGGCGATTTCCTTATGCCGCGCCTACTGCGGGCGCAGTACACGCCGGTGGAGGTCAGTCCACCCTCGGACGGACCAGTCCCGACTCGTAGGCGATGACGACCAGTTGGGCCCGGTCGCGGGCGCCCAGCTTTGCCATGGCGCGGTTGACGTGGGTCTTCACCGTCAGCGGGCTGACCTCGAGGCGTTCGGCGATCTCGTCGTTGGAGTGTCCGCCGGCCACCTGGACCAGCACCTCGCGCTCCCGTCCGGTGAGGGTGCCGAGCCGGTCCGAGTGGGCGGGGTCGCGGCCGTCCTCCGCCGGGTCGCCCTGCGCGAGGAACCGGGCGATCAGGCCCTTGGTGGCGGCCGGTGACAGCAGCGCCTCGCCGCCCGCCGCGATCCGGATGGCGTTGAGCAGTTCCTCCGGCTCGGAGCCCTTGCCGAGGAAGCCCGAGGCACCGGCGCGCAGCGACTGCACCACGTACTCGTCGACCTCGAAGGTCGTCAGCATCACCACGCGTACGTGCGCGAGTTCCGGGTCCGCGCTGATCAGCCGGGTGGCGGCGAGGCCGTCCGTGCCCGGCATCCGGATGTCCATCAGCACCACGTCGGCGCGCGCCTCGCGGGCCAGCCGCACCGCGTCCGCGCCGTCGGACGCCTCCCCCACCACCTCCATGTCCGGCTCGGAGTCCACCAGCACGCGGAAGGCGCTGCGCAGCAGCGCCTGGTCGTCGGCGAGCAGGACGCGGATCGGGACGGTCATGCGGAGCCCCCCGGGGCAGGCGTGCGGCTGTCGACCGGAAGGATCGCATGGACGCGGAAACCGCCGCCGTAGCGGGGACCGGCGGTGCAGCGCCCGCCGAGCGCGGTCACCCGCTCGCGCATGCCGAGCAGTCCGTGCCCGCCCCCGTCCGGGGGCCCCTGCTCCTCCCCCTTCTTGTCGTCCGACCCGTTGTCGAGCACCGTGACCTCCAGCTCCGTCCCCACCCGTACGACGCTGACCTCGGCCTTCGCCTCGGGGCCCGCGTGCTTCTGCACATTGGTGAGGGCCTCCTGCACGACGCGGTACGCGGCCAGGTCGACGGCGGCGGGCAGGGTGGTGCCGTCGTCGGCGCGGGCCACCTCGACCGGCAGGCCCGCGTTGCGGAAGGTGTCGGCCAGTTCGTCGAGCCGGTCCAGGCCGGGGGCGGGTTCGGTGGGGGCCTCCGGGTCCCCGCTCTGCCGCAGCAGTCCGACCGTGGCGCGCAGTTCGTTCAGGGCGGAGCGGCTGGCCTCGCGGACGTGCGCCAGCGCCTCCTTCGCCTGGTCCGGCCGTCTGTCCATGACGTGCGAGGCGACCCCGGCCTGGACGTTGACGAGGGCGATGTGGTGGGCGACGACGTCGTGCAGGTCGCGTGCGATGCGCAGCCGCTCCTCGGCGACCCGGCGGCGCGCCTCCTCCTCGCGGGTGCGTTCGGCGCGCTCGGCGCGCTCGCGGATGGCGTGCACGAAGGCGCGCCTGCTGCGCACGGCGTCGCCCGCGGCCGCGGCCATGCCGGTCCAGGCGAAGACGCCCAGGTTCTCCTGCGCGTACCAGGGCAGTGGTCCCGCGAGCATCGCGGTGGCCGTCAGCACGGTCATGGTCAGCAGGCCGACGCGCCAGGTGGTGGGGCGGTCCGTGGCCGCCGCCACGGTGAACAGGGCGACCACCGCGGACATCACGACGGGGGCGCGGGGATCGCCGGTGATCAGTTCCACGAGGGAGAAGGCGACCGTCGTGCCGAGGACCGGCAGCGGTGCGCGGCGGCGCAGGACGAGGGCCGCCGCCCCGAACACCATCAGGGTCAGGCCGAGGGCGTCGGGTGTACGGACGCCCCAGGTCACTCCGTCGTCGCCGTGCGGGTCGACGAAGGAACCCGCCACCATGCAGGCCAGGACACAGGCGGCCAGGGTCGCGTCCAGCGCGAGCGGATGGGCCCGCACCTGACACCTGGTGCGCTCTAGGGTGCTCACCCGTTCACGGTACGGGGCCCGTGCGGGGCTTGGAACGGCTGCCACCGGTACCCGCGCGCCTCGCCGCCACGGGGCCCTCCGGGTGGGCCGGTGGGTGCCACGGTCCGGCGTCGGGCGGGCGCGGCGGCGTCGTGGCTCGGCGCGCAGTTCCCCGCGCCCCTGCGGTGGGGGGCGCGGGTGTCAGCCGGGGATCAGGCCGTCGTCGCTGAGCATGTCCCGGACCTGGTCCAGGGTCGCGTCCGGGGCGGGGAGGATCAGCTCGGACGGTTCCAGGGAGTCGTCGGGCAGGGGGGTGCCCAGGCGGCGTACCGCGTCGAGGAGCGCGGCGAAGGTGCGGCGGAAGCCTTCCTCGTCACCGCTCTGTATCTCGGCGAGCAGCGCGTCGTCCAGCTTGTTCAGTTCGGTGAAGTGGCCGTCGGCCAGCTCCACCTGCCCCTCCCCCATGATCCGTACGATCATGTCGCCTCCTCGGCGTGGGAACCGTGATGCGTGGTTGTCCGCGGTGATCCGCGGTCACTGCTTGTCGAAGCGCGGGGTGTCCTGGGACTGCTGCTGGGGCTGGGCCGGCTGGGCCTGTCCCGTGCCGCCCTCGATCGCCTGCTGCGACGACGAGGTGCCCCCGGCCAGCTCCGCCTTCATGCGCTGGAGCTCCAGCTCTACATCCGTACCACCGGAGAGCCGGTCCAGCTCGGCCTGGATGTCGTCCTTGGCCATGCCGGTCGGGTCGTCGAGGGCGCCGGAGGCGAGCAGCTCGTCGATCGCGCCGGCCCGCGCCTGCATCTGCGCCGTCTTGTCCTCGGCCCGCTGGATGGCCATGCCGACGTCGCCCATCTCCTCGGAGATGCCGGAGAACGCCTCGCCGATCCGGGTCTGCGCCTGGGCTGCGGTGTAGGTGGCCTTGATGGTCTCCTTCTTCGTGCGGAAGGCGTCCACCTTGGCCTGGAGGCGCTGCGCCGCGAGGGTGAGCTTCTCCTCCTCGCCCTGAAGCGTCTGGTGCTGCGTCTGGAGGTCCGTCACCTGCTGCTGGAGGGCGGCGCGGCGGGAGAGCGCCTCGCGGGCCAGGTCCTCGCGGCCGAGCGCGAGCGCCTTGCGGCCCTGGTCCTCCAGCTTCGTGGACTGGGACTGGAGCTGGTTGAGCTGGAGCTCCAGACGCTTGCGCGAGGTCGCCACGTCGGCGACACCCCGGCGCACCTTCTGGAGCAGCTCGAGCTGCTTCTGGTACGAGTAGTCGAGGGTTTCGCGCGGGTCCTCGGCCCGGTCAAGGGCCTTGTTCGCCTTCGCGCGGAAGATCATCCCCATACGCTTCATGACACCGCTCATGGGCTTCGCGCGCCCCCTTCTGACGGACTCCGGCTCCAGCCACTGCAACAGACCCCACGGTACGGGGTCTGCATCCATTACCGCACTGTTCGGGGACGGATGCGCTCATCCCCAAGGACGACTGCGTCCGGGCCCGATCCGGCGTAGGGAGTAGGTGCTTCCCCGACCGAACCGCACGCTACGTCCCCTCTGTCCCACTACAGACGAGCGGTGTTGCCGGATCGTTCCCCAGTCCGCTGGGGTCCATGCCCCGGTACCCCGTACCCTTGGGTTTTGTGTTCCGTAGCCGTGCCAAGGAAGAGAAGGCCCCCGCCGCCACCGCGGCGCAGGTGACCGACTCCAAGCAGCCCCGTGACCCGCAGGCCCCCAAGGGCCGGCCCACGCCCAAGCGCAGCCAGGCCCAGAGCCAGCGCCGCAGCGTCGCCAATACGCCGATGACGCGCAAGGACGCGGCCAAGCGGCAGCGTGACGAGCGCCGTGCCCAGATGGAGCGGCAGCGCCAGGCACTGGCCAACGGCGACGAGCGCTATCTCCCGGTCCGGGACAAGGGCCCGGTGCGGAAGTTCGCGCGCGACTTCGTCGACGCCCGGTTCTCGGTCGCCGAGTTCTTCCTGCCGCTGGCCGTGGTGATCCTCGTGTGCAGCATGGTGCGGATCGGCTCGTTGCAGAACATCGCGCTGCTGCTGTGGCTCATCGTGATCGTGCTGATCGTGCTCGACTCGATCAACATCGCGTTCCGGCTCAAGAAGCAGCTCAACGCGCGCTTCCCGGACGTGTCCAGGAAGGGCGCCGTCGCCTACGCCCTGATGCGTACGCTCCAGATGCGCCGGCTCCGGCTGCCCAAGCCGCAGGTCAAGCGCGGGGCGCAGCTCTGAGCGCGACGCCTTTCGCGGGCGGTGCGGCGGACGCCTGGCTGAGCAGGCTGGGCGGACTGCGCGACGTCGTGCGGCAGGAGCTCGTCGCCCGGCAGGTCGAGGAGCAGATAACCGGGCGGTTCCCGGTCGGTCAGCGGCTGCGGGTGCTCGACGTCGGCATGGGGCAGGGCACCCAGGCGCTGCGCCTGGCGCGCGCCGGCCACCAGGTCACCGGTGTCGAGCAGGACGCGAAGATGCTCTCGGTGGCGCGGGCGGCGCTGGCCGGTGAGCCCGAGGGGATCCGGGGCCGGGTCAAACTGGTCGAGGGCGACGGCCGGGACACCGGCGTCCACTTCCTGCCCGGCAGTTTCGACGTGGTGCTGTGCCACGGTGTGCTGATGTACGTCGAGGAGCCCGACGCGCTGCTGGCGGGCCTCGCGCGGATGCTGGCCCCCGGCGGGTTGCTCTCGCTGCTCGTCCGCAACGGGGACGCGCTGGCCATGCGGCCGGGTCTGGCCGGTGACTGGCAGGGCGCGCTCGGCGCCTTCGACTCGGTGTCGTACACGAACCGGCTGGGTCTCGACGTGCGCGCCGACCGCCTCGAGACGCTGACCGCGACGCTCGCGGGCATCGGGGCGCCGCTGCACACCTGGTACGGGGTGCGGGTCTTCACCGACCTCGCCCCGGACGGCGCCGAGGTACCGGCCGACCTCGAATCCCTGCTGGCCGCCGAGGAGCGGGCCGGCCGTACGGACCCCTACCGCCGGGTGGCGGCGCTGCTGCATCTGTGCGGGGTACGCGGCTGAGGCGTCGCCGCCGTACGGCGTGCGCGCGGCCGGGACGTACCGCGTACCGGCGCCGACGCCTGATCGGGCGCGTACGACGGGCCGGTGCGGGTTCCGGACGGAACACTTCGGGGCATGGACGTTTTCCGTACCCGCGCCCGTCCGCTCCGTCCCGTGGCCGCCCTGGTGTGTGCCGCGGCCCTGCTCGCCGGCTGCTCCTTGGCCGGTCCCGCCGCCGTGCGGGACGGCACGCGGGACGGCACGGAACGCGGTGCGGAGGCGGGCGTGGGGGCGGGCCGGCCCGTCGGGCGCAGCTCCGCCAACGAGCTGGAGGCGGACTACCAGCGGGTCATCGAGGACGTACTGCCCTCGGTGGTGCAGATCCAGGCCCGCAGCGACCTCGGCTCCGGCGTCGTGTACGACGGCAAGGGGCACATCGTCACCAACGCGCACGTCGTGGGCAGCGAGCGGACCTTCAAGGTGACGACGGCGGGCAGCGAGGCCACGCTGACGGCGCGGCTCGTGCACAGCTACCCGGAGCAGGACCTCGCCGTGCTCAAGCTGGACAAGGTGCCGGACGGGGTCAGGGCGGCCTCCTTCGGAGACTCCTCGAAGGTGGCCGTGGGCCGGATCGTGCTCGCGATGGGCTCACCGCTCGGGCTGTCGTCCAGCGTGACGCAGGGCATCGTGTCGGCGACCGGCCGGACCGTCAGCGAGAGCAGCGGGGGCGGCGGCACGGGGGCGACGATCCCGAACATGGTGCAGACGTCGGCCGCGATCAACCCGGGCAACAGCGGCGGCGCCCTGGTGGACCTGGACGGCCAGGTCGTCGGCATCCCCACGCTGGCCGCGACGGACCCGGACCTCGGGGGCAGCGCGGCGCCCGGCATCGGCTTCGCGATCCCCGCGTCGATGGTCAAGACGGTCGCCGACCAGATCATCGAGAAGGGGCACGTCACCGACTCGGGGCGGGCCGCGCTCGGCATCACCGGCCGTACGGTCGTCGACGGCTCCTACCGGTCGGCGGGGGTCGCCGTGGTGAAGGTCGCGCAAGGCGGCGCGGCCGACAAGGCGGGCATCCGGGCCGGGGACGTCATCACCCGGATCGGCTCCACGGACATCACCACCATCACCTCGCTGACCGAGGCGCTGGCGTCCCGCAAGCCCGGCGACCGGACGAAGGTGGCCTACACCCGCGGCGGGGCGAGCCGGACCGCCGAGGTCACGCTGGGCGAGCAGTGAGCCGGGC
The DNA here is from genome assembly GCF_042732375.1 of Streptomyces sp. NPDC059785. Taxonomy (NCBI): domain Bacteria; kingdom Bacillati; phylum Actinomycetota; class Actinomycetes; order Kitasatosporales; family Streptomycetaceae; genus Streptomyces; species Streptomyces sp. NPDC059785. Next base: position 49,381 of record NZ_JBHWHV010000036.1, on the reverse strand, counting down.
GGCGGGGCGAGGGGAAGCGTGGGGAGTGGGGCGAGGGGGCGGACGACGGGAAGCGCGGGGAGTGGGGCGAGAGGGCGGACGACGGGAAGCGCGGGGAGTGGGGCGAGAGGCGGGACGGGCCGCCGGAGGTCCGGCCCCGGCGGCCCGTACGAGTCCGAGCGACGGCCCCGTGCTACGCCTCCTCGGCGTGCAGGCTCATCGGGCCGTAGATCTCCGAGCCGTCCTCGAAGAGCCGCACCTGGTCGGCGCCGCCGTCGGCCAGGTCCTTCCAGTACTCACCGATCCACGACTCGGCGTCCCCTTGCGTGGTGAACTCCTCGGGCGCGACCGAGGGCTGGACCTCAGCCCCGTCGGCCTTCTCGAACCGCCACGTCCATGCCGCCATGTACGCCTCCCAGTTGTGAGCACAATCCACACCGCACAGCGGAAGCCGGACAAGATCCAGCTCCTGCCGAAAGCCTAGCCGGACGCGCGGGACATGCCCCGACAAGCGAAAATCATGCCCGTGGAACTGACTCTGCTCGGCACCGGCGCCCCGGCCGGACTCCCCCGCCCCGGCTGCCCCTGCGCGGTCTGCGCGACCGCCCTCGGTACGGACGCCCGGGCCGCGACCGCGCTCCTCGTGGACGGGAGCCTGCTGTTCGACCTGACCCCCGGCGCGGCCCTGGCGGCCGCCCGGGCCGGGCACTCGCTGGGCGGCGTACGGCAGGTGCTGCTGTCGCATCCGCACGACGGGCCCGCGGTGGAGATCCCGGCCGGGCTGCCGCGGCCCGGACGGGTGCCGGACGGCCGGGAGCTGGCGCTGCTGTCCGGGCACCGGGTGCGGGCGGTGGCCCTCGACGCGCCGGGCACCGGGTACGCCCTGACCGGGCCCGACGGGCTGCGGCTGCTCTACCTGCCGCCGGGCGGGGCGCCGGCCGGGCTCGACGAGCACCCGGAGCCGTACGCCATGGTGGTGGCCGACGTGGTGGGGCGGCCCGACGCGCTGGCGAAGCTGCGCGCGGCCGGGGCCGTCGGGCCGACCACGGACGTGATCGCGGTGCACCTCGGGCACGAGGTGCCGCCCGGGCCCGAGCTGCGCCGCCGGCTCGCCGCCGCCGGGGCGCGTGCGGTGCCGGACGGTACGACGCTCGTCGTGGGCGCGTACGAGGACGTACCGGACGTGCCGCGCCGCACCCTCGTCCTCGGCGGCGCCCGCTCCGGCAAGTCGGTCGAGGCGGAGCGGCGTCTGGAGGCGTTCCCCGACGTGGTGTACGTGGCGACGGGCGGCACCCGGGGCGGAGACGGCGAGTGGGCGTCCCGGGTGCGCGCCCACCGGGAGCGGCGGCCCGGCTCCTGGCGCACCGTCGAGACCTGCGACCTGGTGCCCCTGCTGGAGCGGGACGGTCCGCCACTGCTCGTCGACTGTCTGTCGCTGTGGCTGACGGACGCGATGGACACCGTGAACGCCTGGGACGACGCGGAGTGGGCGGGCGGCGGGGAGGCCGCCCTGCGGCGCCGCGTCACGGAGCTGGCGTCCGCCGTGCGCTCCACCCGGCGCACGGTCGTCGCCGTCTCCAACGAGGTGGGCTCCGGCATCGTCCCGGCGACGGCCTCCGGGCGCCGTTACCGCGACGAACTGGGGCGGCTGAACGCGGCGTTCGCGGCGGAGTGCGAGCACGTGCTGCTGGTGGTGGCGGGGCAGGCGGTGGCCCTGCGGGGTTGAGGGGGAGGGCGAGCCGCGTTGGGGGCTGAGCTGCGCTGGCTGGGAGGGGACCGGGACCGGGTGCGGTTCGCTGGGCGTGCGGGTGCGGTTCGCCACCGGGTGCGGGTGCGGGTGCGGGTGCGGGTGCGGCTCGCGGGCCGTGCGGGTGCGGTTCGCGGGCCGTGCGGGTGCGGTTCACCGCCGGGTGCGGCTCGCGGGGCGTGCGGGTGCGGTTCGCCGCCGGGTGCGGGTGCGGGTGCGGCTCGCGGGCCGTGCGGGTGCGGTTCACCGCCGGGTGCGGCTCGCGGGGCGTACGGGTGCGGTTCACCGCCGGGTGCGGGTGCGGGTGCGGTTCGCCGCCGGGTGCGGGTGCGGTTCGCTGCCGGGTGCGGGTGCGGTTCAGGGGGTGCGGCGGGCGATGATGCGGTACGCGTTCGAGAAGCGGGTGCGGCGCAGCAGCGGGGCCAGGGCGTGGTCCACGGCGCAGGCCGCGGCCAGCAGCGGCGTCGCCGCCCCGACCAGGGCGGCGCGGACGGCGCGCTGCGCCTCGGTGGGCGGCGCGGCCCGCCAGGACGCCTCGACGTCCGGCAGCACCCTCGCCAGCGCCAGCGCGAGGGCGCCCGTCAGGTCGTACGGGACGTGGGGTTCGCGGCGGTCGGTGGAGACCACCTCGCAGCCGAGGGCGCGCAGCTCGGCGACGAGGTTGGGCAGCGGCATCAGGTGCAGGTGGGCCGGCTGGCCGTAGGCGACCCACCAGCGGCCGAGCAGGGTGCCGAACGCGCTGGCCGGGTCCGGGACCTCGATCAGGAGGTGGCCGCCGGGGCGGAGCGCGGCGAGGGCCGCGCGCAGTTCCGCCCGCGGGTCGGCGGTGTGCTCCAGATGGTGGAACATGCTGACGACGTCGTACCGGCCGCGCAGCCGGCCCGCGGTCACCGGGTCGGTCAGCCGGCCGACGTGGGCCTCGTCGACCCGTCCGGCCGCGTACGCCTGCTCCACGCGCGCGCCGGCGTCGAGTCCGTCGAAGGCGGTGTACGCGTGGACCTCGCGGGCGGCCTGCGGGAAGTGTCCGTTACGGGTGCCGACGTCCAGCCAGCTCTCCGGTTCGGGTGCGGGGAGGGCGAGCACCGCGCGGGCGGCTGCCAGGTGGCGGCTGCGGCTGCCCCGGGCGGTGAGGATGCGGTCCGCGAACGCGTCGTGGCCCTCGTGGAAGTCGGCGTGGTGGAAGGCCAGGCCCTCCGCGGTGAGCCGGGGATTCTGGAAGGCGTGTCCGCACTCCCGGCACTCGTCCACGACGAAGGTTCCGGCCCGGCGCCTGCCCGGGCCCGGGGTGCGCAGCCTGGTGCGGAGCCGTGCGGAGCCGCACCACGGGCAGTCCTCGCGGCGCGGCTCGTGGAGTCGGTCGCCGGCGCTGGCGCCGTTCTGGGTGGGGTGGTCGGGGGGTGTGGGGCGGTGCGTGGGGCGGGGTGGGATGTGGGGTGGGGTGTGAGGCGGGGTGTCGGGGGTGGAGCGCGGCTGCTGGGTGGGGGGCATGTGCGGCTCCTGGGCCCGGGGGATTGGCGGGTGGCCACTGCGGGTGGTTTCGGTTGGGTGACGGCTATCTGATATTTCGGTGCAAAACGGAACGTAAGGGATGCCGGTGAGTGGTGCAATGACGTGACGCAGCCGTGTTCGATCGGTGCCGGTACTGTTCGGCGAATGAGCTCGCTTAATCTCGACGACTTCACCGATCTGATCGAGCGCCCCGACGGCGGGGTGCGCCGTGATGCCGAGGCGCACCGGGAGCGGCAGATCGTGCCGCCCGGGTCGCTGGGCCGGCTCGACGAACTGGGTGAGTGGCTGGCGGCGGCGCAGTCCGCGGTGCCGGTGCGGCCGGTCGAGCGGCCTCGCGCGGTGCTGTTCGCGGGCGATCACGGGGTGGCCGCGCTCGGCGTCTCGGCGCGTCCCGCGGGCACCGCGGAGCTGCTGGTGCGCCGGCTTCTCGAGGGCGGCAGCGCCGCCGCGATCCTCGCCCGGCGGGCGGACGTGCCGGTACGGGTGGTCGACATGGCCCTCGACTGCGAGCCGGAGAGCCTGCCCGCGGACGTCGTACGGCACCGGGTGCGGCGTGGCTCCGGGCGGATCGACATCGAGGACGCGCTGACCCAGGAGGAGGCCGAGGCCGCCTTCCGGACCGGGGTCGCCCTGGCGGACGAGGAGGCGGACTCCGGTACCGATCTCGTCGTACTGGGCGATGTGAGCGTCGGCGGGACGACCGCGGCGGCGGTGCTGATCGCCGCGCTGTGCGGGACCGACGCCTCCGTGGTCACCGGGCGGGGCGGCGAGCCGATCGACGATCTCGCGTGGATGCGGAAGTGCGCGGCGGTGCGCGATGCGCTGCGTCGGGCGCGGCCCGTGCTCGGGGACCAGCTCCAGCTCCTGGCCGCGGTCGGCGGGGCCGATCTTGCCGCGATGACCGGGTTCCTGTTGCAGTGCGCGGTCCGCAAGACCCCGGTGATCCTCGACGGGGTCGTCTCGGCGGCGTGCGCGCTGGTCGCGCAGCGGGTCGCCTTCCGGGCGCCGGACTGGTGGCTGGCCGGTCAGAACAGCGGGGAGCCGGCGCAGGCCAAGGCGCTGGACCGGATGGCGCTCGATCCGCTGCTCGACCACGGGGTGACGGTCGGGGAGGGGGCGGGGGCGCTGCTCGCCCTTCCGCTGGTACGGGCGGCTGCGGCGTTGGCGGCGGAGTTGCCGGAGCGGGCGGTTGCCGGCTCGGGGGACATGGAGGACGAGAGGAGCGCGGGGGACTCGGACGACGCCTAGCCGGTCCGTCGGGCGCGCTTCGTTGTCCGTGGGGCGGGGCCGCGGGTGGTCGGGGGTGCGCCCACCGAGGTGGCCCGCCGGCCCGCGCCCTGCCGGACCCGTGGGGTGATGGGCCATATCATCGCCCTTCATGGGAGATGTCCGCATTGTCACCCTTGGGTCGCGGGGGGTTCCGGTCCGGCGGGGCGAGAGGGAACGCCTGTCCGCCGATGTCCCGGTCTCCGTCTCACGTCGAGCCGCCGCCTTCGCCGTCTGGTACTTGCGGGGCGTCGCGTTCGTCAACTTTCTCAGTGCCGTGTGGGTGTCCCTCGGGCAGGACGTGCGGCGGCACAACACGGAGAACTACTTCACCCCGTATCTGCTGACGGCCGGGTTCGCGTCCGGGGTGTTCGCGATGTTCCTCGCCGTCACCATGCGCCGCCGCAAGCGGGCCGCCTGGATTCTCAATCTGGCGCTCAGCGGTCCGTTCCTGGTGCTGTTCGCGTTCGCCATGGTGTTTCCCGAGATTCGGCGATACGCGCAGAACTGGGTTTCGCTGGTTCTTACGGCGGTCTTCGTGCTTTCGCTTCTTGTGGGGCGGCGGGCCTTCTACGCGAAAGGCGACCGGGCCAATCCCCGGCTCGCGGCCGTGGTCGCCGTGGGCGGGCTGCTGGGCTCCTCGCTGCTCGCGGGCGTGCTCGTGACGGTTACCAATGCGGCGCCCGACGCGTGGCGTTCGTCCTTTGCCGATCGCTGGCACTACGGCGCCCTCCGGCTCGTCTCCGTCGCCGCCGACGACGTTCGCTTTCCTGGGATTCTCGCTCCCAACTGGGTCAATGTCGTCATCAACGTGTGCAGTACTTTGCTGGTCCTCGCCGTGTTCTACGCGGCCTTCCGCTCCCGCCGCGCCGTCGACCCGATCAGCGCGGACGACGAGGCCCGGCTGCGGGGGCTGCTCGACCGCAACGGTGAGCGCGACTCGCTCGGCTACTTCGCGCTGCGCCGCGAGAAGAGCGTCGTGTGGTCGCCGACCGGCAAGGCGGCGGTGGCGTACCGCGTGCTGGGCGGGGTGTCGCTGGCGGGCGGTGACCCGCTGGGCGATCCCGAGGCGTGGCCCGGCGCCATCGAACCCTGGCTCGCCCAGGCCCGCGCGCACGGGTGGATCCCGGCCGTGATGGGCGCGGGCGAGGAGGCGGGCACCGTGTACCGGCGGCACGGTCTGGACGCCCTCGAGATCGGGGACGAGGCGCTCGTGGAGACCGACGAGTTCACGCTGGAGGGGCGGGCCATGCGTACCGTCCGGCAGGCGTACAACCGGGTGCGGCGGGCCGGTTACCGGGTCCGTGTCCGGCGGCACGAGGACATTCCGGCGCACGAGATGGCCCGCTTGCTCGACCGCGCCGACGACTGGCGCGACGGCGCCACCGAGCGCGGTTTTTCCATGGCGCTCGGGCGGCTCGGGGATCCCGCGGACGGGCGCTGCGTGATGCTCGAATGCGTGGATGGCAAGGGTGAGTTGCGGGCCTTGTTGTCCTTCGTGCCGTGGGGGCCTTGCGGGCTGTCCCTCGATCTGATGCGGCGTGACCGGGGCGCCGAGAACGGGCTCGTGGAGTTCATGGTGATCGAACTGCTGCGCCGTGCCGGGGAGATCGGGGTCCGGCAGGTCTCGCTGAACTTCGCGATGTTCCGGTCCGTCTTCGAGCGCGGCTCGCGGCTGGGTGCGGGGCCGGTCCTGCGGCTGTGGCGCTCGCTGCTCAGTTTCTTCTCGCGCTGGTGGCAGATCGAGTCGCTGTACCGGGCGAACGCGAAGTACCGGCCGATCTGGGAGCCCCGCTTCCTGCTCTTCGAGAAGAGCGCGGACCTGCCGCGCATCGGCATCGCCGCCGCCCGCGCCGAGGGGTTCCTCGAAGCGCCGGGGCTGCCGAAGTGGCTGCACCGGCGGCATCTCGGGGCCCGGGCCCGCGGATGAGGGGCGGCCGAGCCCGCGGGTGCGGGGCGCCCGAGCCCGGCGGGTACGGGGCAGCCGAGCCCGGCAAGTGCGGGGCGCCCGAGCCCGGCAAGTACGGGGCGCCCGAGCCCGGCGGGTACGGGGCGCCCGAGCCCGGCAAGTACGGGGCGCCCGAGCCCGGCGGGTACGGGGCGGCCGAGCCCGGCGGGTACGGGGCGCCCGAGCCCGGCAAGTACGGGGCGCCCGAGCCCGGCGGGTACGGGGCGCCCGAGCCCGGCAAGTACGGGGCGCCCGAGCCCGGCAAGTGCGGGGCGCCCGAGCCCGGCGGGTACGGGGCGCCCGAGCCCGGCGGGTACGGGGCGGCCGAGCCCGGCGGGTACGGGGCGCCCGTGTCCGGCGGGTGCGGGTGCGGGGCACGGTGCCGGGTGCCTCCTCACCCGCGCTCGGTACGCCCGGGTAGCCTGCGCCGGTGTCCAGGTCACCCCTCCTCTTCCTCTCCGACGGTCTCCGTTTCGCCTTCGGCACGCTCACCGTGCTGCCCGTACGGGTGACCCGCTGGGACCGCTCCGCCGCGCGCGGCGGCATGGCGTGCGCACCCGTGGCCGGGCTGGTGGTCGGGCTCGCCGCCGGGGCGGTGGGACTGCTGCTCCTGGTCCTCGGCGCGGGGCCGCTGCTCGCGGCCGTCGGATCCGCCGCCGTGCCTGCCGTGCTCACCCGGGGGCTCCACCTGGACGGGCTCGCCGACACCGCGGACGGGCTCGGCAGCGGCAAGCCCGCCGAGGACGCGCTGCGGATCATGAAGCAGTCGGACATCGGGCCGTTCGGGGTGATCACGCTGCTGTTCGTGCTGCTCGCCCAGGTCGCCGCCCTCGACCGGGCGTACGACTCCTCCTGGGCCCGCGGCGCGTGCGCGGCCGTCGTCTCGGCGGCGGTCGCCCGGCTCGCCCTGACGCTGGCCGCCCGCGACGGGGTGCCGGCGGCCCGGCCCGAGGGGCTGGGCGCGGCGGTGGCGGGCGTGGTGCCCGCGCGACTCGCACTGCTCGTCACGGTCGCCGTGACGGCCATGGTGGCGGGTGCGGGTGCGCTGCTCGGGAGCGGCCAGTCCGTCTCGTACGGGGTCCTGCGGGGGGTGCTCGCGGTGGTGGCCGGCTGCGGCGCCGCCGAGCTGGTGCTACGGCGCTGCGTGCGCCGCTTCGGCGGCGTCACGGGCGACGTCTTCGGCGCCCTCGCCGAAACGGCGGCCACGACCGCCCTCCTCGTACTCGCCCTCCGCTGACGCCGGCGCCGGCGTCAACACCGGTACCGGTGGGGCGGGTCCGGTGCCGCGCCACAGGTGGGTGAACGGGCTGTGGGCACCGGCGAAACGGTCGCCCGCGCGTAGGCTCGTCCCTGGCATCACCGGCCCGGTCCGAGCCGCCGCTCCGTACCGATCTAAGGTCTGTTGCACAGGCTTGGTCGACATACCCCGTTCGACCACCGCAATTTCAACGGAAGCGAGATTTCACCACCGTGACTGCTCTCACTCTCAGCACCGCCGCGGCGTCCGGCCTCAGGGCCGACGCCCTCGTGGTCGGTGTCGCGAAGGGCGCCAAGGGCCCGGTCCTCGCACCGGGCGCCGAGGCCGTGGACAAGGCGTACGACGGCAGGCTCGCCGGTGTCCTGGAGACGCTCGGCGCCTCGGGTGCCGAGGGCGAGGTGACCAAGGTGCCCGCCCCGTCCGGCTTCAAGGCGCCCGTGGTGGTCGCGGTCGGCCTCGGTGCCGCCCCGGAGAAGGACGAGACCCACGGCGCCGAGTCGCTGCGCCGCGCCGCGGGCACCGCCGCCCGCGCCCTGGCCGGCAGCAAGAAGGCCGCCTTCCTGCTCCCGGTCGCGGACGCCGAGGACGCGGGGGCCGTCGGCGAGGGCGCGCTGCTCGGCGCGTACTCCTTCGACGCGTACAAGGACAACGGCAAGGACGCCAAGGGCAACGGCGGCCGCAAGGCCCCGCTCGCCGAGGTCGTGCTGCTCGGCGGGAAGCCCCGCGACAAGGCGTACAAGGCCGCGATCGAGCGCGCCGTCGCCGTCACGGAGGAGCTCAACCGCGCCCGTGACCTGATCAACACCCCGCCCAACGACCTGACGCCGGAGGCCTTCGCGGCCGTCGCGCAGGCCGCGGGCAAGGAGCACGGCATCAAGGTGCAGGTGCTCGACGAAAAGGCCCTCGCCAAGGGCGGCTACGGCGGCATCCTCGGCGTCGGCGCCGGCTCCGCCAACCCGCCCCGGCTGGTGAAGCTCGCGTACACCAGCTCCAAGGCGAAGAAGAGCGTCGCCCTGGTCGGCAAGGGCATCACCTACGACTCGGGCGGCATCTCCCTGAAGCCCCCGGGCCACAACGAGACGATGAAGTGCGACATGAGCGGCGCGGCGGCGGTCTTCGCCGCGGTCGTCGCCGCCGCGCGCCTCGGCCTGGAAGTCAACGTGACCGGCTGGCTCGCGCTGGCCGAGAACATGCCCTCCGGTTCGGCGACCCGCCCCGGCGACGTGCTGCGCATGTACAGCGGCAAGACCGTCGAGGTCCTCAACACGGACGCCGAGGGCCGCCTGGTCCTCGCCGACGCCCTGTGGCGCGCCTCGGAGGAGAAGCCGGACGCGATCATCGACGTGGCGACGCTGACCGGCGCCATGGTGCTGGCGCTCGGCAGCCGCACCTTCGGTGTGATGGCCAACGACGACGCCTTCCGCACCGCGGTCACCGAGGCCGCGGCGGAGGCCGGCGAGGAGTCCTGGCCGATGCCGCTCCCTGCGCACCTGCGCAAGGGCATGGACTCCCCCACCGCCGACATCGCCAACATGGGCGAGCGGATGGGCGGCGGCCTGGTCGCCGGCCTGTTCCTCAAGGAGTTCGTGGGCGAGGGCATCGCCTGGGCGCACCTGGACATCGCGGGCCCGGCCTTCAACGAGCAGGCCCCCTTCGGCTACACCCCGAAGGGCGGCACCGGCTCCGCGGTCCGTACCCTCGTCCGGCTCGCCGAGCTGACCGCCGCCGGCGACCTGGGCTGACCCCCCGTACGGCGCACGGCCCCGGGCCCTGGGCCCGGGGCCGTCGTACGGCCTCCCCACTCCGCCGTACCGCCCGTACGTGACGGATGAGACGTCTCACACCCCGGCCCGGCGTCCCGGCAGTCACCGACAAGTGCGAAGATGGGTTCTCGGCAGGACAGGGCCCCCACCACAGGGCCGAAGAAACAGATGCGGCCGGACACCAGCCGCCGACCGGTCAGTGGAGACCGGCGTACGGCGCAATGCATGGAGGACGTGACGTGGCGAACGACGCCAGCACCGTTTTCGACCTAGTGATCCTCGGCGGCGGTAGCGGTGGTTACGCCGCGGCCCTGCGCGGGGCGCAGCTGGGCCTGGACGTCGCCCTGATCGAGAAGGGCAAGGTCGGCGGCACCTGCCTGCACAACGGCTGCATCCCCACGAAGGCCCTGCTGCACGCGGGCGAGATCGCCGACCAGGCTCGCGAGAGCGAGCAGTTCGGTGTCAAGGCCACCTTCGAGGGCATCGACATCGCGGCCGTCCACAAGTACAAGGACGACGTCATCTCGGGCCTGTACAAGGGCCTCCAGGGGCTCATCGCCTCCCGCAAGGTGACGTACATCGAGGGTGAGGGCCGGCTGTCCTCCCCGACCTCGGTCGACGTGAACGGCCAGCGTGTCCAGGGCCGCCACGTGCTTCTTGCGACCGGCTCCGTGCCGAAGTCGCTGCCGGGCCTGGAGATCGACGGCAACCGCATCATTTCCTCGGACCACGCGCTCAAGCTGGACCGCGTGCCGCAGTCCGCGATCGTCCTCGGCGGCGGCGTCATCGGCGTCGAGTTCGCCTCGGCCTGGAAGTCCTTCGGCACCGACGTGACGGTCATCGAGGGCCTGAAGCACCTCGTCCCCGTCGAGGACGAGAACTCCTCCAAGCTGCTGGAGCGCGCCTTCCGCAAGCGCGGCATCAAGTTCAACCTGGGCACCTTCTTCTCGAAGGCCGAGTACACCCAGAACGGTGTCAAGGTCACCCTCGCCGACGGCAAGGAGTTCGAGGCCGAGTACCTGCTGGTCGCGGTCGGCCGCGGCCCGGTCTCGCAGGGTCTCGGCTACGAGGAGGCCGGGGTCGCCATGGACCGCGGCTACGTCCTGGTCGACGAGTACATGCGGACGAACGTGCCGACGATCTCGGCGGTCGGCGACCTGGTCCCGACCCTCCAGCTCGCGCACGTCGGCTTCGCCGAGGGCATCCTGGTGGCGGAGCGGCTGGCCGGTCTGAAGACCGTCCCGATCGACTACGACGGCGTGCCCCGGGTGACGTACTGCCACCCCGAGGTCGCCTCCGTGGGCATCACCGAGGCCAAGGCCAAGGAGATCTACGGCGCGGACAAGGTCGTCGCCCTGAAGTACAACCTCGCGGGCAACGGCAAGAGCAAGATCCTGAAGACCGCGGGCGAGATCAAGCTCGTCCAGGTCAAGGACGGTGCCGTGGTCGGCGTCCACATGGTCGGTGACCGCATGGGCGAGCAGGTCGGCGAGGCCCAGCTCATCTACAACTGGGAGGCGCTTCCCGCCGAGGTCGCGCAGCTCGTCCACGCCCACCCGACGCAGAACGAGGCGCTCGGCGAGGCGCACCTGGCCCTCGCGGGCAAGCCGCTGCACTCGCACGACTGACCCGACCGGCCGGGTCTGTCCCGGCCGGGCCGAGCCCCAGTCACCGCGTCGCCCGGACGCGACGACCACAGACTTCCGCACCTTCCCCGTGCTCTCGACTAGGCTCGAGAAGGGGAGACCCATCGTTAAGGAGCAACAGAAACCATGGCGGTTTCCGTAACCCTTCCGGCGCTCGGTGAGAGCGTCACCGAGGGCACTGTCACCCGCTGGCTGAAGGCCGAGGGCGAGCGCGTCGAGGCCGACGAGCCGCTGCTCGAGGTGTCGACCGACAAGGTCGACACCGAGATCCCCTCCCCCGCCGCCGGTGTCCTCGCCTCCATCAAGGTCGCCGAGGACGAGACGGTCGAGGTCGGCGCCGAACTGGCCGTCATCGACGACGGCACGGGCGCGCCCGCCGCCGAGCCCGCGCCCGCGGCCGAGTCCGCCCCGCAGGCCCAGGAGCAGGTGGCCCCGCCGGCCCCCGAGCCGACCCCGGCCGCCGCCCCGTCCACCGAGGCCCCGGCCCCCGCCCCCGCCCCGACCGCGGAGGCCGCCTCCGGCGGCGGTTCCGCCGAGGGCACCGATGTCGTCCTGCCCGCGCTGGGCGAGTCGGTCACCGAGGGCACCGTCACCCGCTGGCTCAAGGAGGTCGGCGAGGAGGTGGCCGAGGACGAGCCGCTGCTCGAGGTCTCCACCGACAAGGTCGACACCGAGATCCCCTCGCCCGCCGCCGGCGTGCTCCTGGAGATCGTGGTCGGCGAGGACGAGACCGCCGAGGTCGGCGCCAAGCTCGCCGTCATCGGCGCGCCCGGCTCCGCTCCGTCGGCCGCCCCGGCCGAGGCTCCGGCCGCCCCGGCCGCCGAGCCCGCTCCCGCGCAGCCCGCCCCGGCCCAGGCCGCCCCCGCGGCGCCCGCCGCCCCGGCCGAGGCCGCTCCGGCCCCGCAGGCTCCGTCGGCTCCCGCGCCGCAGCAGCAGGAGACCCCGGCTCCCGAGCCGGCGCCCGCCGCCCCGGCTCCCGCGCCGGCCCCCGCCGCCCAGGCCCCGGCCCCGGCCGCGACCTCCGGTGACGACGGCGCCTACGTGACCCCGCTGGTGCGCAAGCTCGCCGCCGAGCACGGCGTCGACCTGGCCGGCGTCAAGGGCACCGGCGTCGGCGGCCGCATCCGCAAGCAGGACGTCACCGCCGCCGCGGAGGCCGCCAAGGCCGCCGCCCCGGCCCCGGCCGCCGCTGCCGCCCCCGCCGCGAAGAAGACCCCCACCCTGGAGGCTTCCCCGCTGCGCGGCCAGACCGTCAAGATGCCGCGCATCCGCAAGGTCATCGGCGACAACATGGTCAAGGCCCTGCACGAGCAGGCCCAGCTCTCCTCGGTCGTCGAGGTCGACGTGACCCGGCTGATGAAGCTGCGCGCCCAGGCGAAGAACTCCTTCGCCGCCCGCGAGGGCGTCAAGCTCTCCCCGATGCCGTTCTTCGTGAAGGCCGCCGCCCAGGCCCTGAAGGCCCACCCGGCGATCAACTCGAAGATCAACGACGGTGAGGGGACCATCACCTACTTCGACACCGAGAACATCGGTATCGCGGTGGACTCCGAGAAGGGCCTGATGACCCCGGTCATCAAGAACGCCGGCGACCTCAACATCGCCGGTATCGCCAAGGCCACGGCCGACCTGGCCGGCAAGGTCCGGGCGAACAAGATCACGCCGGACGAGCTGGCCGGCGCGACCTTCACCATCAGCAACACCGGTTCGCGCGGTGCGCTCTTCGACACGATCATCGTGCCGCCGGGCCAGGTCGCGATCCTCGGCATCGGCGCCACGGTCAAGCGCCCCGCCGTCCTCGAGACGGAGGAGGGTACGGTCATCGCCGTCCGCGACATGACCTACCTGACCCTCTCCTACGACCACCGCCAGGTCGACGGCGCCGACGCGGCCCGCTACCTGACCGCGGTCAAGGCGATCCTGGAGGCGGGCGAGTTCGAGGTCGAGCTGGGCCTCTGACGCGCAAGCGTGCGTGCACGTGTGGCGCCCCCGCCCGGAGAAGTCCGGGCGGGGGCGCCGCACGTTGTGGACAGGGGCGCGGGGAACTGCGCGGTTTTCAGGGGCGCGAGGAACTGCGCGACCAGCCACGACGAGTCCGCACGCGGCACCGGACCTCCCGCGAAGCCCTGGCGGCCGCCCCCGCGAAGGCTCGCGCCGTGCGACATGTAAGTCTCGTCTCACCTGCGCAAAAGCGCCCCCAAGCGCCGCTCCCCCACCCAGGCACGGCCTTATTGTCTAGACGTCGATGTCACCGGGCCCCGCCCGGCGCCCGCGCCCAGCGAAGGAGCCCCCATGACCGCGCCCGTCGTCCACTCGCTGCGCGAACAGATCCGCGAGCACATCGTGGAGGGGATCGTCAGCGGGCGCTGGCAGCCGGGCGAGCGCATCGTGGAGCGGCGGATCGCCACCGAGCTGGAGGTCAGCCAGACCCCGGTCCGCGAGGCGCTGCGCGAGCTGGAGTCCCTGCGGCTGATCGAGTCGGCCCCCAACAAGGGCGTACGCGTGCGCAATCTGTCCGCCGCGGACCTGGAGGAGAGCTACCCCGTACGGGCCGGTCTTGAGGCCATCGCGGCGGAGCTGGCGGCCGAGCGCCTGGCCGAGGACTGCTCGGCCCTGGAGCCGCACGTCAGCGCGTTGTACGAGGCCGACCGGAAGGCGGACGGCACCGCCCAGGTGCGGCACACCGTCGGCTTCCACCGCGAACTCGTCCGCGCCGCGGGCAACTCGGTGCTGCTGCACACCTGGGAGGGCCTGGGCATCGAGGTGTTCACGGCGCTGTCCATCCGCTGGCTCGGCACCGTGCAGCAGTCGTACGCCGAGGAGCACGAGGCGCTGGTGGACGCCTTCCGGCGGCGGGATCCGCTGATCGCGGACCTGGTGAAGTCGCATGTGCTCGGGTGCGCGCCGCGCCCTGACGGCGACGCAGCGTGACCTTGCTCGGACGCGCCCCCACCTGTGCAAACGCGCGCGGGAACAGTCATTTCCAAGGCACCCGGTGCCTGACCGAAAGGCACCGGGTGCCGACTTTCTCGATTTGAAGAGGTTTTCGCCTTCAACCCTTTGATCGATCATCGATCAGGGAGTTACAGTCACCGACGGACCCCAACCAGGGCCCGCCGCCCTGTCCTGCCAAAGACCAAGGGCACCCCCAACCCCTTACCGACGAGGGAACCCCCCTCCGCATCCGGAAGGCGGCGCAATGACCGACCCCACCGCAATCCAGCCGAGCGCGCTCGACCAGCTCCCGGACCGCGACCCGGAGGAGACCGCCGAATGGCAGGCCTCCCTGGACGCCGTCACCAAGGCGGCCGGGCCGCACCGTGCCGCGTACCTGATGCGCCGCACGCTGGAGCGCGCCGAGGGCGCCGGCCTCGCGCTGCCCAAGCTGCTCGAGACCGACTACGTCAACTCCATCCCGACCGCCGCCGAGCCCACCGTGGACGGCGACGAGGAGCTGGAGCGGAAGATCACCGCGTGGAACCGCTGGAACGCGGCCGCGATGGTCACCCGGGGCAGCAAACACGGCGTCGGCGGCCACATCGCCACCTTCGCCTCCGCGGCCTGGCTCTACGAGACGGGCTTCAACCACTTCTTCAAGGGCAAGGAGGGTGACGGGTCCGGCGACCAGCTCTACATCCAGGGCCACGCCTCCCCCGGCATCTACGCCCGCGCCTTCCTCGACGGCCGCCTCACCGAGGCGCACCTCGACAACTTCCGCCAGGAAGCGGGCGGCAACGGCCTGCCGTCGTACCCGCACCCGCGCCGCCTGCCCTGGCTGTGGGAGTTCCCGACGGTCTCCATGGGCCTCGGTCCCCTCTCCGCCATCTATCAGGCGCGCTTCAACCGCTACCTGACCAGCCGCGGCATCAAGGACGTCTCGCAGTCCCACGTGTGGGCGTTCCTCGGCGACGGCGAGATGGACGAGCCCGAGTCGACGGCGGCACTCGCGCTCGCCTCCCGCGAGGGCCTGGACAACCTGACCTTCGTCATCAACTGCAACCTCCAGCGCCTCGACGGCCCGGTCCGCGCCAACTTCAAGATCGTGCAGGAGCTGGAGGCCCAGTTCCGCGGCGCCGGCTGGAACGTCGTCAAGACGCTGTGGGGCACCGCGTGGGACGAGCTGTTCCAGCTCGACACCACGGGCGCGCTGGTCCGCCGTCTCCGCGAGGTCCCGGACGCGCAGGTGCAGACGTACCAGACCCGTGACGCCGCCTACATCCGCCAGGACTTCTTCGGCGCCGACCCGGCGCTCGCCGAGCTGGCGAAGCTGCTGAGCGACGACAAGATCCTGGAGTGTTTCCACTTCTCGCGCGGCGGCCACGAGGCCCGCAAGGTTCACGCGGCGTACAAGGCGGCCCTGGCGCACAAGGGCGCGCCGACCGTCATCCTCGCCCAGACGGTCAAGGGCCACACCCTCGGCAAGGGCTTCGCCTCCAAGAACGCCAACCACCAGATGAAGAAGCTGACGGTGGACGAGTTCAAGGAGATGCGCGACCTCCTGGAGCTGCCCATCGCGGACAGCGCCTTCGCCGACGGCCAGGTGCCCTACGGCCACCCGGGCGCCGACTCCCCCGAGGTCCGCTACCTCCAGGAGCGCCGCGCGGCCCTCGGCGGCCCGGCCCCGGCCCGCCGCACGCACGCCCTCGCGCCGCTGCCCGCCCCCGCCGACAAGGCGTTCGCCGCCTTCGACAAGGGCTCCGGCTCGCAGAACGTGGCGACGACCATGGCCTTCGTCCGGCTGGTCAAGGACCTGGTCCGCGACAAGCAGTCAGGCAGGCGCTGGGTCCCGATCGTCCCCGACGAGGCCCGCACCTTCGGCATGGAGTCGCTGTTCCCCTCCCTCGGCATCTACTCGCCCAAGGGCCAGACGTACGAGCCGGTCGACCGCGACCAGCTGATGTACTACAAGGAGGCCAAGGACGGCCAGATCCTCAACGAGGGGATCACCGAGGCCGGTTCCATGGCCGACTTCATCGCCGCGTCGACCGCGTACGCGACGCACGGCGAGGCGATGATCCCGTTCTACATCTTCTACTCGATGTTCGGCTGGCAGCGCACGGCCGACCAGATGTGGCAGCTCGGTGACCAGCTCGGCCGCGGCTTCCTGGTCGGCGCCACGGCGGGCCGCACCACGCTGACCGGCGAGGGCCTCCAGCACGCCGACGGCCACTCCCCCGTCATCGCGGCGACCAACCCGGCGGCGCTGTCGTACGACCCGGCGTTCGCCTACGAGGTAGCGGCGATCGTCAAGGACGGTCTGCGCCGGATGTACGGCGAGGCGGCCCCGGGCGAGGACCAGAACGTCTTCTACTACCTGACGGTCTACAACGAGCCGCTGCCGCAGCCCGCGAAGCCGGCCGCCCCCGGCATCGACGAGGGCATCGTCAAGGGCCTGTACCGCTTCAACACGGCGGAGACGGCGGGCCTGACCACGCCGGCGAACGCCCCGCGCATCCAGCTCCTGGGCTCCGGCACGGCGATCCACTGGACGCTCGACGCCCAGAAGCTGCTCGCCGAGGAGTGGGGCGTGGCCGCCGACGTATGGTCCGCGACCTCCTGGACCGAGCTGCGGCGCGACGCGCTGGAGGCCGACGAGGCGCTGCTGCGCGGCGAGGAGCGGGTGCCGTTCGTACGCCGTGCGCTCCAGGGCGCCGAGGGCCCGGTCCTCGCGGTCTCCGACTACATGCGCCAGGTCCCGGACCAGATCGCGCAGTGGGTCGAGCAGGACTGGTCCTCGCTGGGCGCGGACGGCTTCGGCCTCTCCGACACCCGCGAGGCGGCCCGCCGCCACTTCGGCGTGGACGCCCAGTCGATCGTCGTAGCGGCGCTGGCCCAGCTCGCCCGCCGCGGCGAGGTCAAGGCGACGGCCGTGAAGGAGGCGCGCGAACGCTACGGCCTGTAGGTCTCCTGGTCCCGAGGGGCCGGACATCCGAAGGGATGTCCGGCCCCTCGGCCGTACCCGCACGCCTGTCCCCTCCCCGTACCCCGCATGATGTCGGTATGCGCGCTGCCCGCCTGATCAAGATGGTGCTGCTGCTCCAGTCCCGGCCGTCGATGACCGGAGCCGAGCTGGCTCGGGACCTTGAGGTGTCCGAGCGGACGGTGACCCGGGACGCGCAGGCGCTTTCCGAGGCCGGCATCCCGGTGTACGCGGACCGGGGCCGGGCGGGCGGCTACCGGCTGATCGGCGGCTACCGCACCCGGCTCACGGGCCTGGCGCGCGGGGAGGCGGAGGCGCTGTTCCTGTCCGGGGTGCCGGGCCCGCTGCGCGAGATGGGGCTCGGGGACACGGCGTCGGCGGCCCGCCTCAAGGTCTCGGCCGCACTGCTGCCCGCCCTGCGGGACGCCCCGCGCACGGCGGCGCAGCGCTTCCACCTGGACGCGCCCGCGTGGTTCGCGGAGCCCGGAACCCCGGAGCTGCTGCCCGCGGTGGCCGAGGCGGTCTGGGACGACCACCGGATCGACAGCCGCTACCGCCGCGGCGAGGAAGAGGTGGAACGGACCCTCGAACCGTACGGGCTCGTGCTGAAGGCGGGCGTGTGGTACCTGTGCGCCCGGGAGCCCGTGTCGGAGTCTTTCCGGGTGTACCGGATCGACAGGTTCACGTCGGTGACCGCCACCGAGGAGGGCTTCGACCGTAACGAGGACTTCGACCTGCCGGACTTCTGGGCGGCCCGGTCCGCGGAGTTCGCCCGCTCCATCCTCCGGGCGACGGTCACCGTACGGCTCACCGCGGAGGGCGTACGACGGCTGCCGTACGCCGTCGATCCGGCAGCGGCCCGCGAGGCGCTGGACGCCTGCGGCGAGCCGGACGAGGGGGGCCGTGTCACGCTCACCCTGCCCGTGGAGTCCGAGGACGTGGCCCACACCCAGCTCACGGCCCTCGGCCCGGAGGCGGAAGTCCTCCACCCGCCCACCCTCCGCACCCGCTTCGCAGCAGACGCGGCAAGGCTGGCGGCGCTGTACCACTGAGGTCCGCCCCGCGCATGGCCGCCGGGCGCACGACGGGACTGCCCGCACCTCGCACCCCCACCACCCGCAGCCGCGTACGCACGGGAGGGGCCGTGCCGGTACATCACATGCCCGTCGCTTGCGTGGTCGTACCGAGAGGGCACCTTGGTCACCGAGTCGGGCGACCGCGCAAGCGACGGGCGGATGTACCGGCGCGGCCCCGCCCCACGTCCGAGCCAGGCACCACGACGGACCGCCAGACGCCCGCGACGGACCGCCGGGCGCCCGCGACGGACAGCCGGGCGCCCAACGCGGTCGCCTCCCCGGCGAAGGTCACCGTGCGCCCGGTTCGCGGTACCGGCGTGCGCCTCGGCGTGTGAGGGCGGCGGGCGAACGCTCGGATAGCGCCAAGGGTGGGCTGCTTTCGGCCGGACGGTGGCGACGGGATGGGCACCGATGTCGCGACTGGCACCACCCCCACCTGCGGTTTCCCCTCGTCGCGCGGGCGCGCACAACAATCTGCGGCACTCCGCGTGCGTCCCCCTCCGCGAGGCCCGATGCTTGACCCGTGATGGACGAGACGGAGTTCTGGGAGCTGGTGGACGCCACCCGCGAGGCCGCCGAGGGCGACCCCGAGGAACAGGCCGACCTTCTCGTCGAGCGGCTCCTCCAACTGGACCCGGACTCGGTCCTGGACTTCGCCCGGCATTTCGAGTCCCGCTACAACCGCGCCTACCGCTGGGACCTGTGGGGCGCCGCGTGGATGCTGCTCGACGGCGCGAGCGACGACGCCTTCGACTTCTTCCGGTGCTGGCTGATCGGCCAGGGCCGCGAGGTGTTCGAGGGCGCCCTGCACGACCCGGACTCGCTCGCCGGCCTCCTGGACGACTTCGACGAGGAGATCGACGGGGACGGCGAGGAGCTCGGCTACGCGGCCGACGAGGCGTACGAGCAGCTCACCGGCGTCGTCGCCCCCGACCTGGGAATCCCGCCCGCCCCGCCCGAACCCGAGGGCACCCCGCTCGACTTCGAGAACGACGCCGTGCTCGCCGAGCGGTACCCACGGCTGTGGGAACGCTTCAGGGACTGATACCCCCTGCTGCCCGCGCCCCGCCCGCACTCAGCGTTGGCGCCGCACTTCCCGTACGGACGCCGCTGTCGCGAGATACGCGTCGGAGGCCGGCAGCCCCCGGGGGCCCGGTCGGTCCCGGTCGGCCGACGATCCGCCTCGGTCGGCCGACAATCCGCCCTGGTCGGCCGACGATCCACCCCGGTCGGCCGGCGCATGCAGCGGCGGTGCCGCGTTAGCGCGGTCCAGCGCGGACGCCGTGACGGCGGCCGGACCGACCACGACCGTCACCACCGCGCAGGCCACGGTCCACGGACTGCGCAGGGCCCGGCTCCACCGGACGGTCCGCTTCGTACGACTGCTGCTCATCTTCCCCACCTCCAGTCGGCTGTACGACGAGGTTAGGAAGCGCGGCGATGAGGACCCCTTGGGCGGACTGTGACCTTTCTGTGGACCCACCAGGGGTGCACTCAGCCATCGCGCCCCTGCAACCGCGCCGCCCGTTCGCGCATGGCGGGCAGCCGGGCCGTCAGGGCGGCGCCCGGGCAACTGGTCATGAAGCCCGCGTTGTGACCGGCGAGCGCGGGCAGCCGGGCGGTGCTGCCGGCCCGGTAGCGGCTGAGGTCGTTGCTGGAGACGAGGGGCACCCGGGTACGCGGGTCGATGTCCGAGAGGCCGAGCTTCCACGCGGCGAGCGCGGCGATGGCGTCGGTCATCGCCGACGGCACCGGCGTGCCCGCGGTGAAGGTGCCGATGGCCGCGATGCCGGCGGTGCGGTGGTTGAAGCCCTGGGTGTGGGCGCCGGTGACGGGCCGGCCGACGCCGCCCGCCCGGCCCTCGAAGATCGTGCCGCAGCGGTCGACCAGGAAGTTGTAGCCGATGTCGTCCCACTCGCGGGCGCCGATCTGCCCGGCGTACAGGTCGCGGATGATACGGGGCGAGTCGGCGCAGTCGTACGTGTTCGGGGAGTCGGTGTGGTGCACGAAGACCGCGGTGACGCGGTCGTCGTAGCGCGGGGGCGGCTGTTCGTGGGCGCGGTCGTCGATCCACCGCGAGCGTGGCACGACGGGCGGCTCGGGGGCCCGGTGCTGCCCCGCGGCCCGCGCCGTCGCCGGCCGCCCGCCACGGTCCCCGGAACCGCCGCCGGCCCCTAGGACCAGCACCACGACGACGACCATCCCGGGCACGCAGGCGAGCGCGACCCACCAGCCACCGGAAATCCCCGCTGCCCGCGCGGGGGACCGGGGCGAGGGCCGGGACGCGCACCGTTTGCGGAGAAGCCGGACGGACGGCCTGGCCGAGCACCGGGCCGGGAGAGGCTGGGCTGACGGCCGGGGAGCGGGAGGTGCCGGAGGCCGGGACGCGAGACGCGCGGGGAGAAGCCGAGCCGCGAGCCGTGCCGGGAGAAACCGGACCCACAGCCGAGGCGACGGTCCGGCCGCGGGCCGTGCCGGAGGCGGTGCCGAAGGCCGCGGCGGACGCCGGGCCGAAAGCCGGGTCGGAGGTTGGACCAAAGGCCGGGTCGGAGCCTGGGCCGAAGGCTGGGCCGAAGGCCGGGTCGGAGCCTGGGCCGAAGGTTGGACCGAAGGCTGGGCCGAAGGCCGGGTCGGAGCCTGGGCCGAAGGTTGGACCGAAGGCCGGGCCGAAGGCCGGGTCGGAGCCTGGGCCGAAGGCTGGACCGAAGGCTGGGCCGGCGGCCAGGCCGAAGGCTTGGGTGCGAGCCGAGTCGGGGGCTGGGCCGAAGGCCGGGTCGGAGGTGCGGGTGCGAGCCGGGACGGACGAAGCCGGGTCCGGAGTCGCGCCGTGTACCGGGAAACACGCGTGCTCGGCGCATCGCCGGGATCCGGCGGGCGTGCGGCACGCGCAAGGTGCGCTGCGCGCGCCCCGGCCAGCAACCGCGCCGCCCACCACCGCGCCACGGACCCCGAGCGCACCACCGATGCCCGCTGCCCCACGGACGATGCGCGCGCTGCGGACGGTCGCTGTCCCACGGAACCCGAGCGCGTCTCGGGTGACTGCTGCGTCTCGGGGCGCGAGCACGTCTCGGGCGACCGCAGCGTCTCGGCACCCGAGCACGTCTCGGGCGGACGCTGCGTCTCGGGGCGCGAGCGGGCCGTCAGCCACCGCCGCACCGCCCCCGGTATTCGTTTCCCGCGCATCCGTCTCCCGCAGATCCGTCTCCCCGCGCGCTCCGGAGAAGGCACGCATGTCCTCGCCCTCACCCTCACCCGCATCGGGCCGGTCCGCGATGTGTGCTGTGCCACCCGGTGGAACCATCGTCCCGGTCCGGGACGTTTTAACAGGTCCAGGCAGGTCCACGCAGGTCCACGCACGCGTGCCCGATGACGAGGCGTACGCGCGCGTGCCTGATCACCGGACCCGCCCCGCGCGTACTAAGGGGCACTGAGAGAAAGGCGGCCGGAGTGGACCTGCTCGACATCCTGCTGTTGCTGGTGATCCTGGCCTACGCCGCGTCCGGCTACCGCCGGGGCCTGGTCGCCGGCTGTGTCTCGCTGGCCGGTTTCGTGGGCGGAGCCGTGATCGGCGTCTGGCTCCTGCCGTGGGTGATGGACCTGGTCGACGCGGGCACAGCGGCGGCGACGGTGGCCGCGGTGCTGACCGTGCTGCTGCCCGCCGTCGTGGGCCAGGAGCTGACGGGACGGCTGGCCCTGAAGCTCCGCCGCGAGCTGGACCGCGGCCCCCTCCGCGTGGCCGACGGAATCGGCGGCGCGGCGGCGAACGGCGTGGCCGTGCTGCTCGTGGCCTGGGTGGCCGCGAGCGTCCTCGGTGCCTCGTCCTCCGCCGTGGTGACCCAGTCGATCCGCAACTCCGTGCTGCTCGGCACCGTGCAGGACGCGATGCCGGACACCACGCCCTCGTGGTTCTCACGCGCCACGTCGGCCCTCGCCGAGGCGGGCTTCCCCCAGGTCTTCAACCCGTTCGAGAACGAGCCGGCGGCCGGTGTCGCCAAGCCCTCCGGCGACAGCGTCACGGCGAGCGCCACGAACGCGGCCAAGCTGAGCACCGTGAAGGTCGAGGGCGCCGCGGGCGACCAGGGCCGCGAGGGCAGCGGCTTCGTCTTCGCGGCGCGGCACGTGATGACCAACGCCCACGTGGTGGCGGGCATAGACGAGCCCACCGTCCGGGTCGGCGGCGTCGGCGCGGCGTACGAGGCGACGGTCGTGCTGTTCGACCCGGACAAGGACGTCGCCGTGCTGTACGTACCGGAGCTCAAGGCGCCGGTGCTGCGCTTCGACGACACCGCCGCCCGGGGCGATTCGGCCGTCGTCGCGGGCTATCCGCAGGACGGCGGCCTCGACCTCCAGGCGGCGACCGTCGCCTCCCGGCTCGACGCCCGCGGCTCGAACATCTACAACACCGGCCCCGTCACCCGGGAGATCTACTCGGTCCGCTCCACCGTCCGCCCCGGCAACTCGGGCGGCCCGCTGCTCACCACCGACGGCCGGGTCTACGGCGTCGTCTTCGCCCGCTCCACCTCTGACGACGAGACGGGGTACGTGCTGACGGCCGACGAGGTCGCGGGCGACGCCGAACGCGCCGCGAAGGCTACGGCGCCGGTCGACACGGGTGATCTGGTCACGTCCTGACGCCTGAACACGTTCCGACGCCGGGCGCCAACGCGTGTTCCGATACCGACGCCGGTCGCCGACGCGCGTTCCGGCGCCGACGCCGACTCAGAGTTCGCGGCCCATCAATACGTCGTCGACGTACTCCCCCTCGATCAGCATCTCCCCCGGCAGCACGCCCTCCACCACGAAGCCCTCGGACTCGTACAGCTTGCGGGCCGGGGTGTTGTGGCCGAGGACGCGCAGGGTGATGCGGCGCGCCCCGAGGGCCTTCGCCTCCGCGCAGGCCGCGCGCAGCAGCGCCCGCCCGACCCCGGCGCCGCGGGCCCGCTCGGCGACGGCGAGCCCCTGGATCTGGCGCACGTGGGAGTTGGCGGCGAGCGGGGTGGCGAAGCCCAGCCGGACGTAGCCGACGACGGTGGCCCGATCGACGGCGCCGTCGACGGCAGCGGCGTCGTCGACGAGCTCGGCGACCAGATGCTGCCGCGGCCCGCGCCGCTCGTCGAAGAAGGGCCCGTACGGCGGCTGCGGGCGCGGCTGGACGGCGTGCACCGGGGACCAGGTCTCCCGGTCGAGCCGGCCGAGCGCCTCCTCGTCGGCGAGGGTCGCGTGACGTATGTGCACGGTGGGCATGCGCGCAACTGTACGGCGGAAATGCCCCGCCCTGACCGGCGTTCCACCGGCCGACGCGACAGGATGGGCCCATGAACGACTCACCGCTTCCCCCCGGTTCCCGTGTCGTGATCGCCGGTGCGTCCGGCCTGATCGGCTCCGCGCTGGCGGACTCCCTGACCGCGGACGGCCACGAGGTGGTGCGTCTGGTGCGCCGGGCGCCCCGCGACGATCGCGAGGTGCGCTGGGATCCGGAGGCGGAGCGGATCGACGCGGCCGGGCTGATCGGGTGCGCGGCGGTGGTCAATCTCGCGGGTGCCGGGATCGCCTCCCGGCGCTGGACGGACGCGTACAAGCGGCGGATCCGCGACAGCCGGGTGCTCGGTACGGCCACCCTGGCCGAGGCGGTGGCCGCCCTCGACGTGCCGCCGCGCGTCTTCGTGAACAGCAGCGCGATCGGGTTCTACGGCGAGACGGGGGACCGCGCGGTGGACGAGACGGCGCCGCCCGGCGACGGGTTCCTGCCGTCGGTGTGCGTGGAGTGGGAGGAGGCGACCGCGGCCGCGCAGGAGGCCGGTGTCCGGACGGTGTTCGCCCGTACGGGGCTGGTGGTGGCTCGGGGCGGTGGTGCGTGGGGGAAGCTGTTTCCGCTGTTCAAGGCGGGGCTCGGGGGGCGGCTCGGTAGTGGTCGGCAGTACTGGAGCTTTATCGCGCTGCACGATGAGGTGGCCGCGCTGCGGCATCTCATCGACACCGGGTCGCTGTCGGGGCCGGTCAATCTGACGGCGCCCGAGCCGCTGACCAATGCCGAGGTCACGGCCGCGATGCGGCGGGTGCTGCACCGGCCCGCCCTCTTTCCCGCCCCGGCGCCGGTGCTGCGGGCGGCCCTCGGTGACATGGCCGGTGACATCCTGGGCAGTCAGCGCGTGCTGCCCCGCCGGCTGCTCGCCTCGGGGTTCACGTTCGCGTTTCCCGGCATCGACTCGGCTCTGCGTTCGGCGCTGCGCTGACTTTCGGGCGGCATGCCGTGGGCCGGGGCGACCTGGGGTGCCGGAGCGCCGACGGCAGGTGGGGGCGCGGGGCCGTGCCGGTGCATCCGCCCGTCGGTGGTCGGGCACTCGGCCTTGTCGGTAGGTGCTGAACCCGGGTGTGACCACGTCTCGACGGGCATGTGATGCACCGGCACGGCCCCTCCCGCCGGATGGCGGCTGCGGGCCGTACGGGGTGCGGATCGATCCATACGGGCGCGGTGTCGTCGTTTCGCTGGGCAGCGCCGGCGCTTCCGCCTCGGCGGGGAGTCCGCGAGTGCCAGCGAATCCGCGGGGCCCGGTCCGCTTCGCTCCGGGTTCCGTAGGCGGCTCCGGGGCCGTACCCCCGTAACCGCTGCCGGACGGCATTCCGTGCCACCCCCATGCGACCGTGCGAGGGCTCCGTGCGCCTTGCCGGTTCTGTGCGGCGATCTAGCCTCGAAGCCAACTCGGTTATCCCGTAAATCTGTTGGGGCATCAAGTCCCCACAGTCGCGCGACCTCCAGGAGGTGCACGTGCTAGAGCCGGCACGCGGGGCGGGGATCTCGCAGGACGTGGACGTCGTCGTCGTGGGGGCCGGAGTCGCCGGTCTCGCGGTCGCCGACCAGTTGACCAGGGCAGGTCTCAGTACCGTGGTCCTGGAGGCCGGTCCGTACGCCGGTGGAGGCATGGCTACGGAGAAGGTGGACGGCTTCCGGCTCGACCGTGTCGGACGGCTGCTGTGCACCTCGTTCCCCGAACTGCGCCGCACGCCGGGCCTGAAGGGGCTGGCTCTGCGGCCGTTCTCCCCGGACGTCCTGCTGCACAGCGACGGTCTGACCCACCGGGCCGCCGTTCCGGCCGTTCCCCGGAGCGCAAGGGGCGCACTGACTGTTGCGCGCGCCCTCGCGAGCGCCCCCCGGCTGCCGCGGCCCCAGGGCCCGCGTGCCGGGTCGTCCGGCGCCCGTCCGGGTCCGCTCGGCCGCCCGGTCGACCAGGCCCGGCTGTACGCGGCCCTGGCGCGGCTCGCGGCCACCGGCCCCGACGCCCCGCCCGTCCGGCCCGAACTCTCCGCCGTCCGGGCGCTGGCCGCCCGCGGCCTCCCCTCCCGGACGATCGACGGCTTCCTGCGCCCACTGCTCACCGCCCTGCTGTGCGCGCCGCCGCTGACCACCTCCAGCCGCTGCGCGGACCTGGCCCTGCACTCCTTCCTGACGGGCCGGCTGTGCGTCCCCGAGGGGGGCTCCGAGGCCCTGCCCGAGCTGCTCGCGGCCGGTCTGCCGCCCGGCACGGTGCGCACCGGCGTCCGGGTCACCTCGGTGTCCACCACCTCCGTGACCACCCGCGACCACGGCGGACTCGGCTGCCGCGCCGTGGTCCTGGCGACCGGTGCCCGCGCCGCCGCCGAACTGCTGCCGGGGCTGCGCGTCCCCGCCTTCCACCCGGTCACGGTGCTGCACCACACGACCGACCGGCCGCCGCTCCTGGAGCCCGCGCTGGTCCTGGACGCCGACCGGAGCGGCCCGGTGACGCACACGACGGTGATCAGCCGGGTCGACCCGAGCCGGGCGCCGGCCGGGCGCGCCCTGATCACCTCCTGGGTGCTCGACCCCGCACCGGCCACCGCCCACCTGGACGCCACCGTCCGGGCCCAGCTCGCCCGTCTGTACCGCACCTCGACCGCCCGCTGGGAACTGCTCGCCGTCCATCACGACCCCGAGGCGGTGCCCGCGATGCCGCCGCCGCACGACCCGCGCCGCCCGGTGCGGCTCCTTTCGGGCCTGTACGTGTGCGGCGAGCACCGCGACACCAGCACGGTCCAGGGCGCCCTGCACTCGGGGCGCCGGGCCGCCCACGCCCTCCTCGACGACCTCGGCGTCCGCCCGGCGACTCCGGCGGGGGCGCTCAGGACCGCGGCCTGAGCGCCCCTCAGGCCAGCGGGGCGACCCGGTCCCGGTAGCCCCGTACGGGAGCGGCGTCCCGGTACGGCTCGAGCCGGCGCTCGAAGTCGCGTACATACTCCAGGGCCCGTACCGACCGCATCTCCGCGGCCTGTCCCGCGGCCTCCGCGCCGAGCTGGCACGCCTGGTCCAGCTCGCCGAGGCCGAGCCTGGCCGTGGCGAGCACGACCCGGCAGAAGAGCCTGCTGCGCGCGAAGCCCTGCGCGCGCAGTTGCAGCGAACGCTCGGCGTGCTGGACAGCGGCCCGGTACTGCTGGAGGTCGCGGTGGCAGTGACCGAACTCGTCGGCGAGCTGCGCCTCGTCGAAGAACCGCGCCCAGTACGGGACCTCGTCGGCGGTCCTGGCGGCCTCCAGGGCGCGCTCGGCCCGTACGAGAGAGGCGGTGCAGGCCCTGACCTCGCCCAGCACGCCGTGTCCGCGTGCCTCGACGGCGTGCAGCAGCGCCTGCATGACGGGCGGCGCGGAGCCGCCGACGCCCTGCTGCGCTACCCGGGCCAGTTGCACGGCCTCCCGCCCGTGGCCCAGGTAGATCGCCTGCCGGCTCATGGTCACCAGCACGTACGACCCGTAGGCCCGGTCGCCGGCCGCCTGGGCCAGCCGCAGCGCCTGCACGAAGTACCGCTGCGCGAGTCCGTGCGCGGCGATGTCGTACGAGGTCCAGCCGGCCAGCCGGGTGAGGTCGGAGGCGGCGGCGAACAGCCTGCGGCCGGTCTTCTCGCCGTAGGTGCCGCGCAGCATCGGCTCGGCCTCGTGCTCCAGGTAGCGCACCAGGGCCTGGCGGGCGTGGCCGCCGCCGTAGGCGTGGTCGAGGGTCCGGAAGAGCTCGCCGACGGAGCGCAGGGCGGCGATGTCGCCCGCGGTGACCTTCTGCCCCGGACCGCGCTCGGTGCGGCCGCGCTGGCGGGGCAGCGGGACGCCGCCCGGCTCGGCGGGTCCCGGCACCCGGGCGCCGGGGCGCTGCTGCACGGGGATCCGGAGCGCGGCCGGGTCGCCGCGGCCCACGTGGTCGTCGGCGCGTCCGATGAGCCAGTCCCGGCTGGGCACGACGAGGCCCGCCGGGGTGAAGGCGATCTTGCGCAGTTCGGCGTGGCTGCCGGAGTCCTTGCGCCACAGGCCGCTGACGATGTCGACGGCCTCCTCGGAGCTGGCCGCGAACTCCAGGCCCGCGTACACGGGGGCGCAGGCGTCGAGTCCCAGGTCCTGCGCGGTCAGGCGGCGGCCGAGGCGGCGGGTGAAGACCTCGGCGATCAGTGCGGGGGTGGTGCCCCTGGGCTGCTGGCCGCGCAGCCAGCGGGTGACCGATGTCTTGTCGTATCTGAGGTCGAGTCCGTGTTCCAGCCCTAGCTGGTCCACGCGACGGGCCAGCCCCGCGTTGGAAAAGCCCGCTTCTGTGATGAGCGCGGCGAGCTGACGGTTGGGCGTGCGCTGCGCGGGTCGTTCCGTCATCTGCGGTGCGGTCTCCTGCCTTCCGGGCACAGGTGTCCGGATTGCCTGTGAGCAGCCCTTATGGCCTCGTGAACGGCGCGAATGTAGCGGTCTGTAAGTACCCGATCGCACATTTCGACGTCTATTCATCCGATCGTGTGAGGATTGCCCCGAAGCTGACGGGGCACCGGCGGACTCCGGCCGGACGTACAGTGGCGTGGGCGTTCTTCACGCCTGACGAGCCGGTCGCGCGCATCGGGCGGGCCTCGCGGTTCGGGTTCGCGGAGCTGTCTTGAGGGAGGCGTTGGCCGTGAGTGAGCTGCGGTTCGTGCGGATGGGGTTCGGTGCCGGGTCGGGCATACCCGACGGGTCCGCACAGTCCGTGGGGTACGTCGACTACCAGCTGGCCTGGGACGAGCAGCGCCGGGTGCACGCCGCCCGCTTCCTCGACGAGATCCCCGACACCTGCCTGCTCCTGGAGCACCCGCCGGTCTACACCGCGGGCCGGCGCACGGCGGACAACGAGCGCCCCCTGGACGGCACTCCCGTGATCGACGTGGACCGCGGCGGCAAGATCACCTGGCACGGCCCCGGCCAGCTCGTGGGCTACCCGATCCAGAAGCTGCCCCGGCCGGTGGACGTCGTCGCACATCTGCGCCGCCTGGAGGAGGCGATGATCCGCGTCTGCGCGGAGTTCGGCGTCGAGACGAGCCGGGTGGAGGGCCGTGCGGGCGTCTGGGTCCTCGGCGACCCGGTGGCGCAGCGCCCCGCCCGAGATGAAGGGGCTGCGCGCAGCGCTTCGGTTGAGGGTGGTGGGCGACGGGCGGGAGGCCTGTCGCTGGACTTCGACCCGCGACTGACGGACGACGAGTTCGACCCGCGCCTCGACGGCCCCGAGTACGCCCCCTCCAACGCGGGCCAGCGGCGCGAGGACCGCAAGATCTGCGCGCTGGGCGTCCGCGTCGCCAAGGGCATCACGATGCACGGCTTCGCGCTCAACGTGAACCCGGACACGTCCAACTTCGACAAGATCATCCCGTGCGGCATCCGCGACGCCGGTGTGACCTCCCTCGCCCACGAGCTGGGCCGCGACCTCACCATCGCCGACGTCCTGCCCGTCGCCGAGAAGCACCTGCGCGACGTACTGGAGAACGCCGACCTCAAGCCGCGCGAGGTGGCACCCGCCTCCGCCTAGGACCCACCCCCCGGGACCGGGAATGCACCCCCGCAGCCGAAGGTTGCCCGGACGCAGGGCCGAGAACAGCACGGGCGTACCCTGGTGGACGCCGACGAATCGAAGTTGTAGGGAGCCGGACGTGTCCGCAGTCGCACCCGACGGACGCAAGATGCTGCGCCTGGAGGTCCGGAACAGCCAGACCCCCATCGAGCGCAAGCCCGAGTGGATCAAGACCCGGGCGAAAATGGGCCCCGAGTACACGAAGATGCAGAACCTCGTGAAGAGCGAGGGGCTGCACACGGTCTGCCAGGAAGCGGGCTGTCCCAACATCTACGAGTGCTGGGAGGACCGCGAGGCGACCTTCCTCATCGGCGGCGACCAGTGCACCCGGCGCTGCGACTTCTGCCAGATCGACACCGGCAAGCCCGAGGCGCTCGACCGTGACGAGCCGCGCCGCGTCGGCGAGTCCGTCGTCACGATGGACCTGAACTACGCCACGATCACCGGCGTCGCCCGCGACGACCTGGCGGACGGCGGCGCCTGGCTGTACGCCGAGACCGTGCGCCAGATCCACCAGCAGACCGCGGAGCGCGCGGACGGCCGGACCAAGGTCGAGCTGCTCGCCCCGGACTTCAACGCCGTCCCGGAGCTGCTCCAGGAGGTCTTCGCCTCCCGCCCCGAGGTCTTCGCGCACAACGTCGAGACGGTCCCGCGGATCTTCAAGCGGATCCGCCCCGGCTTCCGCTACGAGCGCTCCCTGAAGGTCATCACCGAGGCCCGCGACTACGGCCTGGTGACGAAGTCGAACCTGATCCTCGGCATGGGCGAGACCCGCGAGGAGATCAGCGAGGCGCTGCGCCAGCTGCACGACGCGGGCTGCGAGCTGGTGACCATCACGCAGTACCTGCGCCCGTCGGTGCGGCACCACCCCGTCGAGCGCTGGGTGAAGCCGAACGAGTTCGTGGAGCTGAAGGAGGAGGCCGAGCAGATCGGCTTCTCCGGCGTCATGTCGGGCCCCCTGGTCCGCTCCTCCTACCGCGCCGGGCGCCTCTACCAGATGGCGATCGAGAAGCGCGGCGCGTACGTCGCCTCGCAGGCGGTCTGACCCCGCGGCCGGACGTGCGTCGGCACTCAGTGCCATGTGACGCGTGTGAATCCGCGCACAAGTGACTACCGCCCGGTAGTGGCCGATACGGCGCGGTCCCGGCCGTCCCCGCAGATAGGGGCGTTTCCCGGGGCCGTGCCGCTCTTCGGGCCCGGCACATCAAGGCTTCACGGGCGTTTGACCGCTCGGTCACGCCCTGGTAACACCAATCAGTGACCGTGGTCCTACGCCACGTAGAGACCGCACCTGAGTCATCGCTTCCGTGTTGATCCCGAGGGGGGACCTCCACCATGCAGGCCGCGCCCGTCCGCGCCAACGCCATCCCGTCGTTCACCGATGCACTGCGTGCCGTCGAGTCGCTGCTCATGAGCGGTGGACAGCGCACGGCCCGCCGCAACGCCTGGACCTCCGTGCTCGAGGACCGCCGCCGGGCCAAGGACCGGGTCGAGGCGCAGCGGGTCCTCGAACAGGCCGGCACCGGCACCCGTCTGTCGTAGGACCGGGCCCCGGGGCCACTGCACGGCACCGCCGTCGTCGGCGCTTCGCGGGCCACGTAGACTTCATGGCATGGCGAGGAAGGAAACCGCAGCGGACGCTGCGAACCCCGGGCGACTCAAGCAGATCGCCCTGACCTACAAGATGACCCGCAAGGCCGATTCCAAGATCGGTCTTGTGCTCGCGGCTGTCGGAATCGTCACCCTCGGTGTCTTCCTCGCGATCGGTTTCTTGATCGGTCACCCGGTCTATCTCGGCATTCTCGGTCTCCTGCTCGCCTTCCTCGCGTCGGCGATCGTCTTCGGACGCCGGGCCGAGCGTGCCGCCTTCGGGCAGATGGAGGGCCAGCCCGGCGCCGCCGCGGCGGTGCTCGACAATGTCGGCCGGGGCTGGACGACGACACCGGCCGTGGCGATGAACCGCAACCAGGACGTGGTGCACCGCGCCGTGGGCAAGGCGGGCATCGTGCTGGTCGCCGAGGGCAACCCGAACCGGGTGAAGACCCTGCTCGCCGCCGAGAAGCGCAAGATGGCCCGGATCGTCACGGACGTGCCCGTGCACGACGTGGTGGTGGGCACCGGCGAGGGCCAGGTCGAGCTGAAGAAGCTGCGCACCACCATGCTGAAGTACCCCAGGGTGCTGACCGGTCCGCAGGTGACGGCCACCAACGACCGGCTGCGCGCGCTGGGCGACCTGATGAGCAACATGCCGCTGCCGAAGGGCCCGATGCCCAAGGGGATGCGGATGCCGCGGGGCGGTCCGAAGGGCCGCTAGTCCACACCTGCCGGACATGTGAGAGGGGCCCGGAACCGATCGGTTCCGGGCCCCTCTCACATGTCCGTCGCTCCGGTCAGATCCTGACCTCGATCGTGCGGGCGAGGCGGTCGTGCAGGCCCCGGCCGTCGCGGTCCCAGACCAGGGCGGGCACCGCCACGCACAGCAGCACCGTACGGACCAGGACGCGCAGCGGGTTGGCGCGGCCGCCGCCGTCGGAAACGACACGCAGGCCGAACAGGCGCTTGCCCGGGGTGAAGCCCACGGTGCCGACGGTCAGGACGCTCAGGACGAAGAAGATGAGGAGCGCCCAGTTGCCCGTCGCCTGGTTGTAGCCGTCGGTGAGCAGCCCGTATGCGATCAGCAGGCACAGGGCCCAGTCGACGGCGAGGGCGCCGATCCGGCGTCCCGGGCGGGCGATCGAACCCGGCCCCTGCTCCGGCAGACCGAGCTGCTCCCCCCGGTATCCGAAGTCGGCACCGGCTTCCTCCGCCGCCGCGCGGGGGCCCGAGAGCCACGATCCGATTGCTTGCCTGTTGTCCACCCGTCCACGGTACTGCGACCGTAGGGGTACCGGTCCGCTCGGGGTCCGCCGGGACCGCGCGTGGACCCGGGCCGGTTAACTTCGGCGAAACAAATGGGTCACGCTTGAGAAATCCCCCGTCCCTATGGTCGGGTCACGCGTGTGCCACCGCACTGGCCGCACGAACGAACTACCACCCCGGTCCGCAGTGGCAGGGAGTAGGAGGAGCTGGATGTTCCAGAACGCCGACGACGCCAAGAAGTTCATCGCGGACGAGGATGTCAAGTTCATCGACGTCCGCTTCTGCGACCTGCCGGGCGTGATGCAGCACTTCACGGTGCCGGCTGCGACCTTCGACCCGGCCGAGGAGCTGGCGTTCGACGGTTCCTCCATCCGCGGCTTCCAGGCCATCCACGAGTCCGACATGGCGCTCCGCGCCGACCTGTCCACCGCGCGCGTCGACCCCTTCCGCCGCGACAAGACGGTCAACATCAACTTCTTCATCCACGACCCGATCACGGGCGAGCAGTACTCCCGCGACCCGCGCAACGTGGCGAAGAAGGCCGAGACCTACCTCGCCTCCACCGGCATCGCCGACACCGCGTTCTTCGGCCCCGAGGCCGAGTTCTACGTGTTCGACTCCGTGCGCTTCAAGACCGCCGAGAACGAGTCGTACTACCACATCGACTCCGAGGCGGGCGCCTGGAACACCGGCGCCCTTGAGGACAACCGGGGTTACAAGGTCCGCTACAAGGGCGGTTACTTCCCGGCCCCGCCGGTCGACCACTTCGCCGACCTGCGCGCCGAGATCTCCCTGGAGCTGGAGCGGTCCGGTCTGCAGATCGAGCGCCAGCACCACGAGGTGGGCACGGCCGGCCAGGCCGAGATCAACTACAAGTTCAACACGCTGCTCGCCGCGGCCGACGACCTCCAGCTCTTCAAGTACATCGTGAAGAACGTCGCCTGGCGCAACGGCAAGACCGCGACCTTCATGCCGAAGCCGATCTTCGGTGACAACGGCTCGGGCATGCACGTCCACCAGTCGCTGTGGGCCAACGGCGACCCGCTGTTCTACGACGAGGCCGGCTACGCGGGCCTGTCGGACACCGCCCGCTACTACATCGGCGGCATCCTCAAGCACGCCCCGTCGCTGCTGGCCTTCACCAACCCGACGGTGAACTCGTACCACCGTCTGGTGCCGGGCTTCGAGGCGCCGGTGAACCTGGTCTACTCGCAGCGCAACCGCTCCGCGGCCATGCGCATCCCGATCACGGGCTCCAACCCGAAGGCCAAGCGCGTCGAGTTCCGCGCGCCCGACTCCTCCGGCAACCCGTACCTGGCCTTCTCGGCGCTGCTGCTCGCCGGTCTCGACGGCATCAAGAACAAGATCGAGCCGGCCGAGCCGATCGACAAGGACCTCTACGAGCTGGCCCCCGAGGAGCACGCGGGCGTCCCGCAGGTCCCGACCTCGCTCCCGGCCGTCCTCGACTCCCTCGAGTCCGACCACGAGTTCCTGCTCCAGGGCGACGTGTTCACGTCCGACCTGATCGAGACGTGGATCGACTACAAGCGCTCGAACGAGATCGCCCCGCTCCAGCTCCGCCCGCACCCGCACGAGTTCGAGCTCTACTTCGACGTGTGAGCCGACCCCTGCCCGACCTGGATGGAGCCCCGTCACCGCTTCCCTGCGGTGACGGGGCTCCGTCGTGGTCAGCGTCGGGACACCGGGCCCTAGCTGTTCTTCTGGCGCTCCTGGCGGCGCGCCTCCCACGGGCGCTCGCGGCGGTAGCGGCGCTCCCACTTGGCCTGCCGGTCGCGGCGATCGCGATAGGCGCGGTAGCTGGAGTCCATGCGCCCCGCGCCTCCTCCCGCGGCTCCGGACGAGGCCGGTGTGCCGGACGCGGCCGATGTGTTCCCCCTGCCGGTGCCGTAGCGGATGTAGAGGAAGAGCAGGCCGATCGCGGCCAGCCACAGGACGTGGTTCGAGAAACCGAGGACGACCAGGATCAGGGTGACGGTGAAGATCAAGGTGCCCATGACGGGACTCCTTGGGACATGAGGTACTCGGGCCGTGGCGGACAGTCCGACAGCGCGCTGAGGGGCGCGTCCGCCGGTGCGTAAGAGTAGCCCCGAGCGCGCCGCCCGGAACCTGTCCGGCATCGGGCGGTTGCTCGACAGCTGGGTACGCGTGTCCACGGTAGGGAGGCGCCGCGGGCGCGCGCATCCGTATTTATGCCGTCCGGTCACCGGACGGATCCGGGCACCACGAGGCTCCGCACCCGGTCTCCGTCATGGCCGGGCACGGGGCGCGGGGCGCCGGGACTCAGCCGTCGCCCAGTTCCAGCCGCCCGTCGACCACTTCGCGCGCCACCTCAGACAGCCGGCGCTGCTTGGAGCGCGCATGCCGCCGCAGCAGCGCGAACGCCTCGTCGACCGTGACCGAGAGGCGCGCGGCGAGCACCCCCTTGGCCTGTTCGATCACCACCCGGCTGGTCAGCGCGTGCCCCAGTTGGTCGGCCAGGGCACGGCTCTCGGCCATCTCGCGGTGCCGGGCCAGCGCGCAGCCGGCGGCGTCGGCGAGTGACTGGGCCAGGGTCAGCACATCGGCGGGGAAGGGGTCGTCGTCGCGGCGCAGCAGAACCAGGGCGCCCAGCGTCTCCTGGTGGCCGAGGCCGATCGGCATGGGCAGTGCGGCGACCCGCCGATAGCCGAGGCCGACGGCGCGCGGTGCGTACTGCGGCCAGCGCTGCTCGGTCTCGGAGCTCTCGAGGTGGCAGTCCCGGACGGGCCGGCCCCCGGTGTACGCCTCGTGGGCCGGGCCCTCGCGCCGCTCCACGGCCTCCTGCTCCAGGAGCAGCGGCTTCTCGTCCGTACCGGTCAGTTGGGCCGGCGACCTGCCGTCCGGCACGTACAGCACGGTCGCCGCGTTGCTGCCGAGGAGTGCCGGGCCCTGGCTCGCGAGCGTGCCGAGCAGCCCGGACCGGTCGGAGGGCTCGGTGACGGAACTGCCGGCCAGTTGGACGAACGCCTGCGCCAGCCGCTGCTGCGGCATGGGCGTGGTCATGAGGTTTCCTCCACCTCTCGGATGTCGTTCACTCGGAGCCAGTCCCCCCGTCGCTGGTACTTCGTCGTGCCATCGCGCTATGCCGTTGTCATGTGTGCGGCCCGTATGCCAGCAGTGTCCTCCCTCCGGTCCGATGTGTCTTCCCCCGTCTCAGCCGAGGCGCAGTTCCCCTCGCACGATGAGCATCGCCACGTCGTGGACGGCCCGGCCCTCGCTGAAGGCCCGGGCCTTGATCAGCTCGAGGGCGTTGTCGATGGTGATGTCGGCCTGCACCGAGACCATGCCGGACGCCTGGTGCACGACGACGCGGAGGTCCGCGTTCCCGTACAGGCCCGCGTCGGCCTCGGGGCCGAGCACCACGGTGCGGGTGAGGGCGTCGGCCACCTCGGTGAAGACGGGGTCGCCGGAGCCGGGGCGCGGGTCGAACAGGGCGAGGGATCCCACGCAGTTGTCGCCCAGGCTCAGGGGTACGGCGACCACTTCGTCGATGCCCAGTTCGGCGAGGCCGGACCCGTAGCCGGGCCAGCGCTCGTCCAGCAGCGTGCCCGAGGCCGAGACCGGGCGGCGGTGCACCGCCGCCTCTCTGGCCGGCCCCTCGCCGAGCACGAACTCCAGCTCCTGGGCGGCCCAGGCCTGGTCGTCCGAGGCGGCCACGGCGAGCTGCCGCTGGTCGAGACCGATCAGGGACAGGGCCGCGCTGCGGGTGCCGCAGACCTCGGCGACCCCGGTCATGAAGTGCGGCTGCGCCCCCTGTCCGCCCTCCCAGGAGGCGAGTTGCCGCGCGTAGGCGTCCTGGAGCTCTGCCGCGGTGCGGTGGCAGGCAGCCGAACTGTGGTGCAGCCGTGCCAGGCGTGCGTACAGTTCGAGACCGGTCCGTTCGGCCAGCCGCTCCTGCCGGGCGGCGGCCTTCAGTTCCTGGTCCGCACGTCGCCGTGCGAGGGCGGCGCGGTGCTGCGCCGTCGACGCCGAGTCCGGCGGACCGCCCTCCGGGTTCATGCCCATATCGTACGCTCGGCGGTTCAGCTGAGACCCGGGTTCCGGCTCTCTTCCATCAGCAGCACGACCCCGCCCTCGTCACCGTCGAAGGGGCTGCACAGCACGGCGCACTTCATGGATTTGCCGAGCCTGCTGACGGCCGCCACGTACAGCGGGGCACCGCGTCTGCCGGTGTCGAGGACCTTCTGCACCGTGTCGCGCAGCGGCTCCGTGGGCAGCCCGAAGTCCAGCTCGAAGAACGGCTGGCCGAGGACCTCCTCCGAGCGCAGGCCCCACAGGTCCACCGCTCCGCTGTTCCAGCTCCTGACCCGCAGTGCGGGGTCGAGGACGACGACGCCCGCGCCCATGCTGGACAGGACGGACTCGAGGAAGGCGCGGGTCAGGTCCAGCTCGTCGGTGCGGACCCGCATCTCCTCGTTCATCGTCTCCAGTTCCTCGTTGCCGGACTGGAGTTCCTCGTTGGTGGTCTCCAGCTCCTCGTTCGTGGACTGGAGTTCCTCGTTGGTGGTCTCCAGCTCCTCGATGCTGGACTGGAGTTCCTCGTTGGTGGTCTCCAGCTCCTCGTTCGTGGACTGGAGCTCCTCGTACGCGGTCTCCAGGTCCTCGCGTACGCGCTTGACCTCGGACTTGAGCTGGGTGGCCACCGTGACGTCGGCGAAGGTGATGCTGGTGACGGCGGGCACGCCGTTCGGGCCGAGCAGCGGCTGGATGAGGATGTCGTAGTACTGGACCTCCTCGGGCGTGCGGCGTTCGGTGCCGTTGACGCGCAGCGTGCGGCGCTCGTGCGTGGCCTGCTCTATCAGCGAGCGCAGCTCCAGCGGCCGGTAGGAGATCTCCAGGTCCTGGAAGGGCCGCCCGAGGTCCCCGGCGGTCAGGCCGAACTGGGAGCGGGCCTGGTTGTTGATGAGGACGACGATGCCGTCGGAGTCGACGGCCAGGGTCGGCTGCGGCGCCGCGTCCAGGATCAGGTCGCGGAGTTGCCGGGTGTGCGCGACGCTGCGCACCTCGGCACCGGCGCCCTGCCTGATCTTCACCGAGGTGAGCTGGTAGGGAGTGGCCGAGCTGCCGGGGCGGCGGCGGAAGAACCGCTGCCGCATGCTGACCACGCTGAACCGGTCGGAGTCGTTGAGCAGCATCTCCGCCTTGCCCAGGAAGAGGAAGCCGCCCTCGCGCAGCGCGAAGTGGAACCGGTCGATGATCTGCCGCTGCGCCTCGACGTTGAAGTACATCAGCGTGTTGCGGCAGACGAGCAGGTCGAGGCGGGAGATCGGGGCGTCGCGGGTGATGTCGTGGCGGCCGAAGATGACCCGGCGGCGCAGGTCGTTGCGGAAGCTGAACTTGGCGCCGTTCTGCTCGAAGTACCGCTCGCGGAGGTCCTGGGCGAGCGGTTCGAGCGCTTTCGCCGGATAGAGCCCGGAGCGCGCCTCGCGCAGCGCCTCCTCGTCGACGTCGGTGCCGTAGATCTTCACCCGGTTGATGGTCTCTTCCAGACCGATGCTCTCGGCGAACATGATGGCCAGCGAGTACGCCTCCTCGCCGCTGGAGCAGCCGGCGCTCCAGACCCGGATCTCCTCGTCGGGGGCGACCTGCGCGAGCAGTTCCGGGATCACCTCGCGCTGGAGGAAGGGCCAGGCCTCGGGGTCGCGGAAGACCGAGGTGACGTTGATCAGGATGGTGTTGAACAGTGCGCTGAATTCGTCGGCGTCGGCCTCGAGGCGGTCGCGGTAGTCCGCGTACGAATCCACGTCCACGTCCGCCATGCGCTTGCGGATCCGGCGGCCGAGCGTGGAACGCTTGTAGCCGGTGAAGTCGAACCCTCGGGCGTCACGCAGGAAACCGAGGAGTTCCTCCAGTTCCTCGTCGGTCTCGACGTCCTGGTCCTTGCTCATCTCTGCCTCATCCATCACTACTAGTCCCGACCAGTGCCCGGATCACAGCGGGAATCTCTTCCAGAGGTAGCACGAAGTCCACCGACCCCGTCGCCACCGCCGCATCCGGCATGCCCCGGAACTGGGCGGTCGCCGGATCCTGCGCGATGACGGTACCGCCTCGGGATTTGACGGCGTCCACGCCCATCGCCCCGTCGCTGCCCGAGCCGCTGAGCACGCAGGCGATCGCCCGTTCCGCGTAGGCGCCGGCCACCGACTCGAAGAGCAGATCGGCCGAGGGGCGGACGAAGTGGACCAGTCTGCTGTTGCTCAGGGCGAGCGCACCGGACGGGTCGACCAGCAGGTGCCGGTCGGGCGGGGCGATGTAGACCGTGCCGGGCGCGACCCGGTCCTCGGTCTCCGCGAGCTTCACGTCCATGGCCGTACGGCGGGCCAGGACGTCGGCGATCACGGTGCGGTGGCGGGGGTCGAGGTGCTGGACGACGAGCACCGGTACGGGGAAATCCTGGCCCAGACCGCCGAGCAGGGAGATGAGCGCGTGGACGCCGCCCGCGGAGGAGGCGACCGCCACCACCGCGTACTGGCCGGGAACGACGCGTTCGGCGCTCACGGGTAGAGCCTAGCCCGCGCCCGCGGTGTGAAACGCACCGTTGACCAGCGCGTTCGGTGGCGGGTGTAGACCGCTTGCGCCGGACGGAGGGGCGGCGGCACATGCGATCGGCGTATGCGGTCCGCCCGGACGCCCCGCGGTGGGCGGGGCGTCCGGGCGGCGGGCGCCTGGTGACGCGCGGCCCTGCGGGACTACCGCGTCAGCGGGAGTACCGCATCAGCGCGCGGACCATGTGGCAGGTGGTGTCGGACGGCGGGTGCACGCCGATCTGTACGGCGGTGCTGCGGATGGTCTCGTCGCGGGCCTGGTTCGGCACGTAGACACCGGAGTCGAGGAGGGCGATCGCCAGCCGCATGGCCTTGAGCCGGCGGTTGTGCGTGACGTACCAGTCGCGGGGGCGTCCCGCGGGGAGCGGGCGCTTGTCGACGGGGGCGTACGGCAGGTCGAGCGGCACCGCCCTCTTGGCGGTGGACTGGGTGGGCTTCGGCTTGAGTGCGGCAGCGGGCACGGGCATCCTCCTGTCGCGGTCGGGGACCCTTCCGGAACCTCCGGTGGCACCCTCGAACACTGCTTCTATTCTACCGTCCACCACTGACAAAAGCCCCTGGCCAGACGGGCTTTGGGGCCTCGGTGACGCCTGGGAAAAGGGTGTTCGGCGATATCGTTGCGGGCATGGAGATCTGGATCAATCCGGCCTGTTCGAAGTGCCGCAGCGCCGTTGGCCTGCTCGACGCGGAGGGCGCCGAGTACACCGTGCGCCGCTACCTGGAGGACGTGCCCACCGAGGACGAGATCCGAGCCGTACTGGCACGCCTCGGCCTCGAACCGTGGGACATCACCCGCACCCAGGAGGCCGCGGCCAAGGAGCTGGGGCTCAAGGACTGGGCGCGGGACGAGGGCTCCCGGGACCGGTGGATCAAGGCGCTGTCGGAGCACCCGAAGCTGATCCAGCGGCCCATCATCACCGCGGACGACGGCACCGCGGTGGTGGCGCGGACGGAGGAGGCGGTACGGGACGCGCTGTCGCGGTGAGCACGGCGGAACGGGCTCCGGCTCCGGCTCGCCGGTGACCGTCCCGGCACGGGCTCCGGCTCCGGCTCCGGCTCCGGCTCTCCGGTGACCGTCCCGGCACGGGCTCCGGCTCCGGCTCCGGCTCCCCGGTGACCGTCCCGGCTCCGCCCCGGTTCTCTGTGGTCCAGGTCACTCGCGCCACACCCGTCACCCGTTGAGCAGCCCCGTTCGGTATCCCGTACATAGCGGCGTACGCACCCCCCTCACCCAGGAGGCGCGCATGTCGCGCAGAAGAACGCTCGGCGCCAGGAAGAAGCTCGCGCTGCTGGCCGGTGCCGCGGTCGTGGCCGGCGGCGGGGCCTTCGCCCTGGCGGCCGTCTCGAACGCGGCGCCGGTGCAGAACGCGCGGACCTCGACGGTCTGCCAGGGCCTGGCCACCGCCCTCAACAACAACCAGCGGTTCATCGAGGCCCAGCGGGCCTCCCCCGACGCGCTGTCGGAGGCCCGGATCGCCAACCGCGAGGCGGTCGTCGCGGAGATCGAGCGCAAGCAGGAGGCGTCCGGCTGCGAGGTCGGGGAGTCGGCTCAGGACTCCCAGAACTCCCAGGCCGGGCAGGACTCGCAGGCCGGGCAGGACTCGCAGGCCGGGCAGGACTCGCAGGCCGGGCAGGGTTCCCAGGCCACCGGGGCCGCCAGGCCGGCGACGAGCGCGCCCGTGGCGACCGGCTCCGCCGACGACCCGGGCGCGGGCACGGGCGCGAGCGGTGCCGCCGCCGGTGAGCAGGTCTGCGCCGGTTCGACCGTCACGCTCTCCGGCGAGGCGGGTGCCCCGGCCGCGTCCAGCAACCGGTTCCCGGCCGGTACGAAGCTGAAGGTGACCAATCTGGACAACGGGAAGTCGACGACGGTGGAGGTCACCTCGGTCTCCGGAAGCTGCGTCCTGCTGAACGACGCGGCGTTCGAGCAGGTCCGCGAGCCCGGCAAGTTCCTGATCCGCAAGGCCAGGATCGAGAAGGTCAGCTGACCCCGGCCACCGCGCGGGGCACGCAAACCCATCGCATACGAGCCGCACGGCGGCCGCGGCTCCCATCCGGCTCCGTGGCCGCACCGGATGACTGCCGGGGCCTCACCGGGTGACTCCGGCCACACGAGCGCCAGGTAACACGGGGTTCACATTCGGGCAATGGCCGGGAAATCGCGCGTTGACAAGCTGCCCGGCAGATACGCGGCGCCCCAGTGCCGCAGCGCCGCAGCACCCGCGAGGGTGCGTGCAGACCCACCCGAAGGATGTGGCCCGTGACCTTCAAGGCTGAGTACATCTGGATCGACGGCACCGAGCCGACGGCCAAGCTGCGTTCGAAGACCAAGATCCTCGCCGACGACGCCAAGGGCGCCGAGCTGCCGATCTGGGGCTTCGACGGGTCCTCGACCAACCAGGCCAAGGGTCATTCCTCGGACCGCGTGCTCAAGCCGGTCGCCTCCTACCCGGACCCGATCCGCGGCGGCGACGACGTCCTCGTGCTCTGCGAGGTCCTGAACATCGACATGACGCCGCACGAGTCCAACACCCGGGCCGCGCTGGCCGAGGTCGCGGAGAAGTTCGCCGCGCAGGAGCCGATCTTCGGCATCGAGCAGGAGTACACCTTCTTCGACGGCGAGCGCCCGCTCGGCTTCCCCGTGGGCGGCTTCCCGGCCCCGCAGGGCGGCTACTACTGCGGCGTCGGCGCGGACGAGATCTTCGGCCGTGACATCGTCGAGGCGCACCTGGAGAACTGCCTGAAGGCGGGGCTCGGCATCTCCGGCATCAACGCCGAGGTCATGCCCGGCCAGTGGGAGTTCCAGGTCGGCCCGCTGTCCCCGCTGGAGGTCTCCGACCAGCTCTGGGTGGCCCGCTGGCTGCTCTACCGCACCGCCGAGGACTTCAAGGTCTCCGCGACGCTCGACCCGAAGCCGGTGAAGGGCGACTGGAACGGCGCGGGCGCGCACACCAACTTCTCCACCAAGGCGATGCGCGAGGGCTACGACGCGATCATCACCGCGGCCGAGTCGCTCGGTGAGGGCTCCAAGCCGCTGGACCACGTCAAGAACTACGGCGCGGGCATCGACGACCGTCTGACGGGCCTGCACGAGACCGCCCCGTGGAACGAGTACAGCTACGGCGTCTCCGACCGCGGCGCCTCGGTCCGTATCCCGTGGCAGGTCGAGAAGGACGGCAAGGGCTACATCGAGGACCGCCGTCCGAACGCCAACGTCGACCCGTACGTCGTGACGCGGCTGCTCGTCGACACGTGCTGCTCCGCGCTGGAGAAGGCCGGCCAGGTCTGATCCGCTTCCGCGACGGTCCGAGGGGCGCCCACCGGCATGGTGGGCGCCCCTCGCGTCGTGCGCGGGCGCCCCTCGCGCTGTCAGTGGTGCGTGCCAGTCTTGGCCCATGCTGAGCGAACGAACGCCGGACGAACCGCTGGCCGTCAAGGTCGAGACCGAGAACTGGCAGACGCACACCCGGATTCCGGCCGCGGTCCTCGCCGAACTGGTGGAGCGGATCGGCGGCGAGCGCGACCGGTATCTGGTGGTGAACCGGATACCGGACCTCCCGGACGTGTTCGTCCAGGTGTGGCACGAGGGGGACGGGGACTACCGCCTCGAACACCGCGCCGGTGCGCCGATGCACGGGACGAATCTGGCCGAGCCGGGGCCCGTGGTGCGGGCCATGACGGCCTGGGCCCGGCAGGAGGACGGCTGGGACGCGGGTCTGGTCTGGGAGCCGGTGGACCTGCCCGCCCCCGAGGAGGTGCCCGAACCGCCGCGGGAGGCCCGGGAGCAGACCGAGGCGCGCGTCCGGGAACTGCTGCGCTGCGGGTACGCGGATCGCAAGACGCTGAGCGAGGCCGCCGCCGATCTGCGCGACGAGGACGACGAGCCGCTGGTGACCAAGGCGCAGGCCCGGCGACTGGTGGACCGGCTGTGGGTGGAGCGCGTCGCCGAGCAGGAGTCCTGGACCGGTACGACCGATCCCGAGCGCCTGACGCAAGCCTTCGAGGCGTTGGACGCGGACGGCATCACGGCCCGTGAGGACTTCGCCTGCTGCCGCGGCTGCGGGATGGCGGAGATCGGCGCGGAGTGCGCGGACGCCGGGGCCCGCGGCTTCGTCTTCTTCCACCGGCAGTGCACGGAGAGCGCCGCCGCGGGTCACGGCCTCTCCCTGTACTACGGCAGCTGGGACGCCCCCGACCGGCCCGAGGAGCGCACGGCGGAGGTCGGCCAGGCGGTCGTCACCGCGCTCACCGCCGCGGGCCTGTCCACCAGTTGGGACGGCTCCCCCGACCGCGCGATCGAGGTGACGGACCTGGACTGGCGCAAGCGCCTGACGGGCTGAGGCACGGACCGGCGGCCCGCGGCCCGGATCCGGTACCGGCCGGTGCCGCCCCACACCGGTCGGCACCGGTCCCGCGGCGGGCCGACGCCGGTCCCGAGCCGGGGCGGCACTGGTCCTGCCCCGGTCAGCATCCTGTCGCGCGCTGGTCGGCACCGGCCCCATGGCGGGGCGGCACCCTTAGCGAACGGGCACCGATCCCGCCCCGGGCCGGCACCGGTCCTGCGGAAAGCCGGCACCGACCCCGCGCCGGTCGGCACGGGACCCATGGCGGGCCGGCACTGTCCCGTGCCGGATCAGCACCGGTCCCGTGGCGGGCCGACGCCGGTCCCGAGCCGGAGCGGCACCCTTAGCGAATCGGCACCGATCCCGCCCCGGGCCGGCACCGGTCCTGCGGAAAGCCGGCACCGACCCCGCGCCGGTCGGCACGGGAACCATGGCGGGCCGGCACTGTCCCGTGCCGGATCAGCGCCGGTCCCGCCGCACGGCCCCGAAG
This sequence comes from Streptomyces sp. NPDC059785, assembly GCF_042732375.1. Classification (NCBI taxonomy): domain Bacteria; kingdom Bacillati; phylum Actinomycetota; class Actinomycetes; order Kitasatosporales; family Streptomycetaceae; genus Streptomyces; species Streptomyces sp. NPDC059785. The sequence continues at coordinate 6,142 of NZ_JBHWHV010000036.1, read as the reverse complement.
CCGGCCGGCACCGACCCCGCGCCGGTCGGCACGCACGCCACCCCGCCGTCCCGCACGCCACCCCGCCGTCCCGCACGCCGCGCCGCCCGCCCACATGCCGCGCCCAGCCCCGCACACCGCCCCGCCCACCCGCACCCCGCGCCCCCGCCCCGTATCACCTGCCGAGAAGGTCCGGGCGGGATCTCCTGTGGGGCACGGGTGTCTGCTTCAATGGGGGCATGGTCGGCTTCCAGAGGTGCACCGCGACGGGGCGTCCCGATCTGGAGCCCTTCTGGCCTTCCCGCCAGCACCACGACTTCGACCGGGTGTGTCGCCGCGCGAGGAACGCGCGGGCCCTCTAAAGCCGTACACCCCCGGCCTTCGGCCAGCGCGCACGACGTACGTCTCCGACGAGCCCGACCAGGAACTGGCGGCCGTCGACTCCACACGACGACTCCTCGCGCGAAAGAGCTGACCCTCATGGCGAACTCCCGCTCCGTCTCGACCGCCGGCACCCTCACCCCCGCCTCCCCCGGCAGCGCACGGCACCGGCTGCGTGCCGTCGACCGGGACGACACCTGGTCCCCGGCCGCCGCAACGGCCGCGCCGCACGGCCCGGTCTCCGACGTCACGGCGCTCCTGCCGCCGGGCGCCACCTGGCTGCCCGCACCCCAGCACACCCTGCCCACGCTGCCCGGCCGGCCGCCGATGGTCGGCTACCTCGTCCTGGTCCCGGCCGGCCAGGCCGGTCAGCAGCCCCCGCTGCCGGCCGAGGTGCCGGACCCCGAGGGCGCGGACGAGGGGGCCGCGCCGCTGGTGCGCATCGACCCCGTGCAGCGCACCGCCCGGGTCGACGGGCGGCCGCTCGAGCTGACGTACCTGGAGTTCGAGCTGCTCGCCCATCTCGTCGCGCATCCGCACCGGGTGCACACCCGGGACCAGTTGGTCACCACGGTGTGGGGCTACGGGCACGTGGGCGACGGGCGCACGGTGGACGTCCACATCGCCCGGCTGCGCCGCAAGCTCGGCGCGGAGCACCGGGAGGCGATCCAGACCGTGCGGCGGGTGGGCTACAAGTACGCGCCGCCGGCCGGACACTGACCCGGCCCCGGCCCCGGCCCCGGTCCCGGCGCAAGGCAGCGGGCGCGGTTCTCTCCTGTCAGCAGAGAACCGTTCCGCGGGGCCGCCCGCCGGGGCAGAGTCGCCGGTATGAGACTTCTGATACTGGGCGGCACGGAGTTCGCGGGGCGCGCGGTCGCCGAGGCGGCGCTCGCGGCGGGCTGGGACGTGACCGTCTTCCACCGGGGCCGGCACGAACCGCCCGCGGGCGTCACGGCGTTGCGCGGCGACCGCACCACCCCGGAGGGCCTCGCGGCGCTCGCCGAGGGCACCTGGGACGCCGTCGTGGACACCTGGTCGGGGGCCCCGCGGGCGGTCCGCGACACCGCCCGGCTGCTCGCGGGGCGGGCCGGACGGTACGTGTACGTGTCGAGCTGCTCGGTGTACGCGTGGCCGCCGGCCGCCGGGTACGACGAGGACGCGCCGCTCGTGCCGGACGCGTCCGCGGACGCGGACCTCACCGACTACGCGCGCGACAAGCGGGGCGGTGAACTCGCCGCCGCCGGGGCGTTCGGCGACGGCGGCTCGCTGCTCGTGCGCTGCGGGCTGCTCCTCGGGCCGTACGAGAACATCGGGCGGCTGCCGTGGTGGCTGACGCGGGTGGCGCGCGGCGGTCCCGTCCTCGCGCCGGGCCCGCGCGGGCTGCCGCTCCAGTACGTCGACGTCCGTGACCTGGCCGAGTGGATCCTCGGGGCGGCACGGCAGGGGCTGAGCGGGGCGTACAACCTGATGTCGCCGCAGGGGCACACGACGACCGGGGAACTGCTCGACGCGTGCGTACGGGCCACGGGCGGCGACGCCGAGCTGCGGTGGACCGACCCTGAGGTGATCCTCGGCGCGGGCATAGCGCCCTGGACCCAGCTGCCGGTGTGGGTGCCGCCGGACAGCGACCTGCATGCCGGGCTGCACAGTGCGGACGTCTCCCGGGCGGTGGCGGCCGGGCTGCGCTGCCGTCCGGTGGCGGAGACCGTCGCCGACACCTGGAGCTGGCTCGGGACGCTCGGCGGCGGCGCGCCGCGGCGCCCCGACCGGCCGGCGGTGGGCCTCGACCCGGCGGTGGAGGCGAAGGTGCTGGGCCTCGGCGCGCAGGGCGCGTGAAGACGCCTCGGCCGTCCGGGACGAGCACGGGGTGTACCTGTCTCCACCCCCTTCGGGGGGCCGTCCACCCTGACCGACCCCCCTGCGTACGGGCACACTTGTGCCCGTCACGAGAGGGGATGGGGCATGGACGGGGCGATGGCGAGGGTACGGGCGGCGCTGGTCGCGGGGGCACAGGGGCTGGCCCTGTCGTTGATGGGGTACACGGCGTCGATCGTGCTGTCCGTGTTCGCCTGGCTGTCGATCGCCTTCATCCCGCTGGGGATCGGCGTGCTGACGACCCCGTACCTGCTGCTGCGGGTGCGTGCCTACGCGAACGGGCGGCGGTCGCTGGCCGCCGGGTGGTCGGAAGTACGGATCCCCGCCCGGTACGCGCCGTTCCCGCCCGGTGCCGAGGGCGGTCTCATCGGACAGGCGCGCCGCTGCCGGGCCCTGCTGCGGGACCCGGCGACCTGGCGGGACCTGCGGTGGCTGACGGTGGACACGCTGGCGGGCGCCACCGTCGCCGTGCTGGTGCCCGGGCTGCTGGCCGAGGGGGTCTTCGGGGTCCTGCTCGCGCTGGGCCTGTGGGAGCCGGTCACCGGCGCCATCGGCACCTACTGGTACGCGTTCGTCCCGGTCGCCGGGCAGGGCACGGCACTGCTGGCCGCCGCGCTCGGCTGCGTGTGGATCACCGTCGCCCTGTTCACCGGACCGCTGCTGATCCGCACCCACTTCCGGATCGCCCGCTCGCAGCTCGCCCCGGCCGCGGAGCGGGAGCTGACCCGCCGGGTGGAGCAGCTCACCGAGACCCGGCGGGACGCCGTGGACACCTCGGCGGCCGAACTGCGGCGCATCGAGCGGGACCTGCACGACGGGGCGCAGGCCCGGCTGGTCGCGATGGGCATGGACCTGGGGACCATCGAGGCGCTGGTCGAGAAGGACCCGGCGAAGGCCAGGGAGCTGCTCGCCCAGGCCCGCAGGTCGTCCGCCGACGCCCTCACCGAACTGCGCGACCTGGTGCGCGGCATCCACCCGCCGGTGCTCGCCGAGCGCGGACTCGGGGACGCCGTACGGGCGCTGGCGCTGCGGCTGCCGCTGGAGGGCGAGGTGACGGTCGAGCTGTCCGGGCGGGCGGACGCGCCCGTGGAGTCGGCCGCGTACTTCGCGGTCAGCGAGGTGCTGACCAACGCGGTCAAGCACTCCGGCGCCGACCGGCTGTGGGTGGACGTCCACCACGCGGACGGCATGCTGCGGATCGCGGTCACGGACAACGGCGGGGGCGGCGCGGTCGTCGGGGCGGGCTCGGGGCTGGCCGGGGTGGAGCGGCGGCTGGGTACATTCGACGGCGTCCTGGCCGTCAGCAGCCCCGCGGGCGGTCCCACCATGGTCACGATGGAGATCCCGTGCGAGTTGTCCTAGCCGAGGACCTGTTCCTGCTGCGCGACGGACTGGTCCGGCTGCTGGAGGCCTACGACTTCGAGATCGCCGCCGCCGTGGAGAGCGGGCCCGAGCTGACCCGGGCGCTGGCCGAGCAGGCGCCGGACGTCGCGGTGGTCGACGTACGGCTGCCGCCCTCGCACACGGACGAAGGGTTGCAGTGCGCGCTCCAGGCCCGCCGGGACAGACCCGGGCTGCCGGTGCTCGTGCTGTCGCAGCACGTGGAGCAGTTGTACGCGCGGGAGTTGCTGGCCGACGGGGCGGGCGGAGTCGGCTATCTGCTCAAGGACCGGGTCTTCGACGCGGAGCAGTTCGTCGACGCGGTACGCCGGGTGGCGGCGGGCGGTACGGCCATGGACCCGCAGGTGATCCAGCAGTTGCTGGCGCGCCGCTCCTCGGCCGACCGGCCGCTGGGCCGGCTGACCCCGCGCGAGCTGGAAGTACTGGAATTGATGGCGCAGGGCCGGTCGAACGCGGCCATCGCGGGCCAATTGGTGGTAACGGAACGGGCCATCGCGAAACACACGTCGAATATCTTCGGCAAACTGGATCTGGAGATCTCCGACGACGACAACCGGCGCGTCCTCGCCGTCCTCGCCTATCTCGATCAGGGCGCCCGCTGAATCCGGCGCGGCACTGTTGAATCCGGGTCAGTAATCCGCGACTGAATCGGGTTCAAACCTGGAAGCCTAGATCAAGTGCCGGTGATACATGGGCCTTCGGGCCCATTGTGCCGGAATTGGCCTCATGAACTTCTAAGATTTTCCCGGGTTTCTGAACGCCTCGTGCGCCCCCTGCGTATGGGATGGCGCCGCTTCACTCCTGTCGGGCGCCTCGCTGCCCCGCAAGGAAGTCAGAGGAGTTCCATGGGACGCAACACACGAAAACGACGTTCGCCACTGGCCGTCCGCGCCATAGCCGCCTCCGCGGCACTGGCCGTCGGCGGGGGCGGGCTTGTCTGGGCGAATTTCTACGCTTCCGCGCACGAGGAGAACTCGGCGCGCAACAACACCAGGGCGGCCGCCGCCCAGGTGGCGACGATCAAGTGCCCGGACGTCGGCCAGCAGTTGACCGACGTGCCGTCGAAGGCACGTTCCGGCGTCGACAGGGAGCTGGCGAATCTGGACAAGCAGATCACCGAGGCGTACGCACGGCTCGCCGCGACGCGCGACGCGGCCACCAAGGACGCCAGCTTCGTCCAGAACTCGATCCTCGGACCGCTGAAGGAGAAGCGGGCCGCGGTGATCGACCGCATCAAGATCAACTTCACTCGGGCCGGCCAGACCGCCCCGGGCTCGCTGGACGGCCTCGCCGGCTGCACGGGCATCCCCGCCGAGCAGCCGCAGACCAACGACGGTGAGGGCGACGGTCAGGACCAGAACGGCGACGGCCAGGACCAGAACAACGACGGTCAGGACCAGAACGGTGACGGTCAGGACCAGGGCGACGACGGCGGTCAGGAGCAGGGCAACGGCGGCCAGGCCGGCAACGGCCCCGTCGCAGCCGACTTCGTGGACATCACGACGGTCCAGCCGAACGTGAAGAAGACGAGGTCGACCAAGGCCCGCACCCGGCGCGGCGGTTCCTCCGGCACCTTCACGAGCACCTGCGGTGTGAACGAGAACAAGAACTTCAACACCGACAACGTGATCGTGGCGCCCGGTGTCACCAACGGCGCGCACCACCTGCACGACTACGTCGGCAACCAGTCGAACGACGCCTTCGCCAACAACGACACCTTCGCCGCGGCCGACACGAGCTGCACCAACGCCGGTGACAAGTCGTCGTACTACTGGCCGGTCATCCGGATCCAGGACGGTACGCAGGACTTCGACCAGAACAACGACGGCGGTGGCAAGGAAGGCAACGTCGGCGCCATCCAGCAGGCCGCGCAGGCGGACATCAAGTTCGTCGGCAACGCGCGCAGCAAGGTCGTCGCGATGCCGAAGTTCCTGCGGATCATCACCGGTGACGCGAAGACCACGACCAACGGTCTGGCCAACGCCAACGCGCACTGGAGCTGCACCGGCTTCGAGAACAAGGTGCAGCTCACCGAGCAGTACCCGATCTGCCCCGAGGGCAGCAGCGTGGTCCGTACGTTCGCCTTCCAGAGCTGCTGGGACGGGCAGAACGTCGACAGCGCCAACCACCGCACCCACGTGGCCTTCGCCGATGCCAACGGCAACTGCGCCAACGGCTTCAAGGCGATCCCGCAGCTGACGATGCGTCTGGTGTACGACATCCCGGCGCCGACCATCGAGAACGGGGAGGTCGTCAACGCCTACGCGGTCGACGGATTCCCGGAACAGCTGCACAAGCCGAGCACCGACCACGACGACTTCATCAACGTCTTCGACGAGAACCTGATGAACACCATGGTCAGCTGCATCAACTCCGGCAAGAAGTGCAAGTGACCGGCTGAGCAGCACCCCTGAGAGGGCCGGCGGCGGGAATCCCCGCCCCCGGCCGCGGCGGTGCCCCCCCCCGGTTGCGCCGGGGGGGTAAAAAAAAAAGAAGCGGGCGCCGG
>NZ_JBHWHV010000035.1:0-96202 GCF_042732375.1 Streptomyces sp. NPDC059785 | reverse complement strand
TTGAACCATTCCGGGTCGCGGTCCTTGGCGGGGGTGTCCTCGAAGGTGTCCGGGACGGGCTCGTTGACGATCATGTTGTGGGTGACCCTCCGATCTGCGGTGTGGACGGTCGCAGGACGGTGAAGACGTGTGCGGGCCGGTGGCCCGGCTCCAGGCGCACATAGTTGGCCCTGCCCCAGTGGTAGGTCTCGCCGGTGAGCTCGTCGCGCACCGGCACGGTCTCGTGCCAGTCCAGGCCGAGGTGCGGCATGTCCAACGAGACCGTGGCCTCCTGGGTGTGGTGAGGGTCGAGGTTGGCCACCACCAGAACCGTGTTCGGTCCACGGCTGTCCGCGGCGGACTTGGAGTAGGCGATCACCGCTTCCTTGTCGGTCTGGTGGAAGTGCAGGTCGCGCAGTTGCCGCAGGGCCGGGCTGCGCCGCCTGACCGCGTTCAGCGTGGTCAGCAACGGGGCGATGGTGCGCCCCTCCCGCTCGGCGGCCGCCCAGTCGCGCGGCCGCAGCTCGTACTTCTCGGAGTTCAGATACTCCTCGCTGCCCTCCCGGGCCGGGGTGTTTTCACACAATTCGTAGCCGCTGTATACGCCCCAGGCGGGGGAGAGGGTGGCGGCGAGCACCGCGCGCACCTCGAAGGCGGGCCGCCCGCCGTGCTGGAGATAGGCGTGCAGGATGTCGGGGGTGTTGACGAAGAAATTGGGCCGCATGTAGGCGGCCGCCTCACCGGACAGCTCGGTGAGGTACTCGGTCAGCTCTTCCTTGGTGTTGCGCCAGGTGAAATAGGTGTACGACTGCTGGAAGCCGATCGCCGCCAGGGTGTGCATCATCGCGGGCCGGGTGAACGCCTCGGCCAGGAAGATCACGTCCGGGTCGGTGCGGTTGATGTCCGCGATCACCTGCTCCCAGAACACCACCGGCTTGGTGTGCGGGTTGTCGACGCGGAAGATCCGCACCCCGTGCGCCATCCAGTGCCGCAGGACGCGCAGCGTTTCGGCCACCAGCCCCGGCATGTCCTGGTCGAAGGCGATCGGGTAGATGTCCTGGTACTTCTTCGGCGGGTTCTCCGCGTAGGCGATCGTCCCGTCGGAGCGGTGGTGGAACCAGTCGGGGTGCTTCTCCACCCACGGGTGGTCGGGGGAGCACTGGAGCGCGAAGTCGAGCGCGACCTCGAGACCGAGATCCGACGCGCGGCGCACGAAGGCGTCGAAGTCGTCGAGCGTGCCGAGCTCCGGGTTCACCGCGTCGTGCCCGCCTTCGGGCGAGCCGATCGCCCACGGCACCCCGACGTCGTACGGGCCCGCGGAGAGGGTGTTGTTCGGGCCCTTGCGGAAGGTCGTGCCGATCGGGTGGACGGGCGGGAGGTACACCACGTCGAAGCCCATGTCCGCGATGGCGGGCAGCCGCTCGGCGGCGGTCCGGAAGGTGCCGCCCACCGGGGGCAGGCCCTCGCGGACCTCGGCGCCCTCGGAGCGCGGGAAGAACTCGTACCAGGAGCCGTACAGCGCCCGCTCCCGCTCCACCTGGAGGGGCAACGGCTCGGACGACGTGAGCAGTTCGCGCAGCGGACTGGCGGCGAGCACCGCGTCCGCCTCGGGGGTGAGCGCGGCGGCGAGCCGGGCCGCGGCCGGGCGTCCGGTGTCGCGCAGCGCCTCCACGGCACCCCGCAGGACGGCCCGCCCGTCTCTGCCGGGCACCCCGTCGGCGGCCCGCTCGTAGAGGCGCGCACCCTCCTCCAGGACGAGTTCGGTGTCGATGCCCGCCGGAATCTTGATCCTCGCGTGGTGCCGCCAGGTGGTCACCGGGTCGCCCCAGGCCTCCACCGCGTACGTCCACCGTCCCGCAGCCGGTACGGAGACGGCGGCGCCCCAGCGGTCGGTGCCGGGGGCCAGTTCGCGCATCGGGGTCCAGGGGCCGGTACGGCCCTCGGGGTCCGTCAGGACGACGTTCGCGGCGACCGCGTCGTGCCCTTCCCGGAAGACGGTGGCCGACACGGTGAACGTTTCGCCCACCACGGCCTTGGCGGGACGCCGCCCCTGGGCCACGCGGGGCCGAACGTCGAGCACCGGGATGCGCCCGACACTCGTCGGGCCGGCCGCCGTGTCCGCCGTGCCGGCCGTCGTGTCCGTCGTGCCGGTTGTCGTACCTGCCGTGCCGGTTGTCGTACGGGTCGCGGCTGGCTGCTCCGCGGCCGGGGGACCCGCGTCGACCCGGCGCGGGGGGCGCACTTCGGGGGTCGCCGTCGGGGGTGGAGACGTGTGGTGCGAGGCGGGCATGACCGCTCCTGTCCGCGTCAACGTGGGTGGGCGGATGAGGGGTGGGGAGGTGGGTCCTGCGGGGCATACCGGAGGAGCCTTCCCACCTTATTCGGGTGCGCAATCCGGCACTTTGTTAACTACTCACGCGTATGTCTGCGCACAAGACCGGCCTCGTCCGGGAGCGGACGAGGCCGGTCCGGTGCCCCGGCCGGCGGCCGGGGCACGCTTCGTGTGCCGTTATGGGTTGTTGACCTGCAACAGTCCGTCCGGGGAGCCCGGACCGGCGCCGGTGACCACCCCGTGGGCCGCCCGCCGGACCAGCGCCCTGCCCACCTGGGCCGGCGTGGCCTCCTCGTGGTCCGCCAGATAGAGCGCGGCAGCCCCCGCGACGTGCGGCGATGCCATCGACGTACCCGAGAGCGTCGCCTTGCCGGTGTCGCTCTTCGACGAGTCCGAGGTGATCGCTACGCCAGGGGCGAACACATCCAGGGCGGGACCGAAGTTGGAGAAGTCCGCACGGGCATCCGCCCTGGTCGTGGCGCCTACGGTGACCGCTTCGCGGACGCGCGCGGGCGAGTACAAAGTGGCCGGAAGTCCATCGTTGCCGGCCGCCACGGCGTAGGTGACGCCGGACGCGATCGAATTGCGTACGGCCGCGTCGAGCTGGGCGTTGGCGAAGCCGCCCAGACTCACATTGGCCACCGCCGGCCTCTTCGCGTGCCGGGTGACCCAGTCGATGCCCGCGATCACCTGCGCGGTGGTGCCGGACCCCTCGTCGTCGAGCACGCGGACGGCGACCACGCGGGCCTTCTTGGCGACCCCGTACGCCGTGCCCGCGACCGTGCCGGCGACATGCGTCCCGTGCCCGTTGCCGTCCTGGGCGGTGCGGTCGTTGTCGACGAAGTCCCAGCCGTAGGCGGCCCGGCCGCCGAAGTCCCGGTGCGAGATCCGGATGCCGGTGTCGATGACGTAGACCGTGACGTCGGCGCCCGCCGACTCCGGCCAGGTGTAGCCGCGGTCGAGCGGCAGGGCCGGCTGGTCGATCCGGTCCAGGCCCCAGTTCGGCGGGTTCTTCTGGTAGTGGTCGAGGCCCACGGTGGTGTCCTGGACCACGGACTCGACGCGGGGGTCCGCCGCGAGCCGCCGGGCGCGCCGCTCGTCGGCGCGCACCGCGTACCCGTTGAGCGCCGTGCCGTACGTGTGGCTGATTCTCGCCCCGTACTTCTCGGCGATGCTCTTGCCAGCCGCCGACGGGGCCCTGGTGCCCTCCTCGAGCGTGACGATGTAACTTCCCTGGACTGCGCCGGACGCGCCGGCCCCGGCTATCCGCCCTTCCGGGGCGGCGTGCGCGGGCAGCGTGATGGCCGAAAGCACCACGGCCGTGGTGGCCGCGGTGAGACCCCCCGCCCGGCGCAGACGCCTGGACCGAGTCCGTGGCGGTTCTGGCATGGGTGAGTTCCCCTCCTCAACTCGACGCACGGACCATGGCTGCGCCTCCCCTTGGCGGCGAGACCGGCCGGTACGCCACTGCGAGCATTTCGTGAGGGGCGAAGCACCACAAGGCCGCACACGTGGGCGGAATCGGCCATACCGCACAAGGAGGTGGGTACCGGGATCCGGCGATTTCCCGCCGGACTCGCCCGACCGGCGCTCACCTGAACCGCGTGTCCCGCCGTGCGCCGTGGTTGCGGACGCGCTCGCGCCGCTAACGTCGGGGGTGACGAGGACGCACACGCAGGTGCGTCCTCTGCCGCTTACGTCCTCCGTGAAGGTGGAACACGTGAAGGCCATCCGCAGGTTCACCGTCCGACCCGTACTTCCCGAAGCCCTTCACCCGCTCAGCGACCTGGCACGCAATCTGCGCTGGTCGTGGCATGCCGAGACCCGTGATCTCTTCCAGTCCGTGGACCCCGGGCGCTGGGCCGCCTGTGGCGGCGACCCCGTACGGCTGCTGGGCAGCGTGCCGCCGGAGCGCCTTGCCGAGCTCGCCGAGGACCGCCGCTTCCTGCGCCGGCTCGCCGCGGCCGCCGAAGACCTCGACGACTACGTGACCGGCGACCGCTGGTACCAGGCGCAGTCGGCGGAACTGCCCGCGGCCGTCGCCTATTTCTCGCCCGAGTTCGGCATCACCGCCGCGCTGCCCCAGTACTCCGGGGGTCTCGGCATCCTGGCCGGCGACCATCTCAAGGCGGCCAGCGACCTGGGTGCGCCGCTCATCGGCGTCGGGCTGCTCTACCGGCACGGCTACTTCCGGCAGTCCCTGTCCCGCGAGGGCTGGCAGCAGGAGCACTACCCGGTGCTCGACCCCAACGAGCTGCCGCTGGTCCTGCTGCGCGAGCCCGACGGCACCCCCGCCCAGGTGTCGCTGGCCCTGCCCGGCGGCAGCCGGCTGCACGCCCGGATCTGGCTGGCCCAGGTCGGCCGCGTCCCGCTGCTGATGCTCGACTCCGACACCGAGGAGAACGACCACGGCGAACGCGGGGTGACCGACCGGCTCTACGGCGGCGGCAGCGAGCACCGGCTGTTGCAGGAAATGCTCCTGGGCATAGGAGGGGTGCGCGCGGTGCGGACGTACTGCCGGCTCACCGGCCACGCCCGGCCCGAGGTCTTCCACACGAACGAGGGACACGCCGGGTTCCTCGGTCTTGAACGCATCGCAGAGCTGTGCGAGACCGGACTCGACTTCGACGCCGCTCTCGAGGCGGTCCGGGCCGGCACCGTCTTCACCACGCACACCCCGGTCCCTGCGGGCATCGACCGCTTCGACCGGGAACTGGTGGCCCGCCACTTCGGGTCCGACGCCGAACTGCCCGGCATCGACGTCCAGCGGATCCTCCAGCTCGGCATGGAGACCTACCCCGGCGGCGAGCCCAACCTGTTCAACATGGCCGTGATGGGCCTCAGGCTCGGCCAGCGGGCCAACGGCGTGTCGCTGCTGCACGGCCAGGTCAGCCGGGAGATGTTCGCCGGGCTCTGGCCGGGCTTCGATCCCGAGGAGGTGCCGATCGCCTCGGTCACCAACGGGGTGCACGCGCCCACCTGGGTGGCCCCCGAGGTCTTCCGGCTCGGCGCCCGGCAGATCGGCGCGCAGCGCACCCGGGACGCGCTGACCGTCGGCGCCTCGGACCGCTGGGACGCGGTGGCCGACATCCCCGACCAGGAGATCTGGGAGCTCCGCCGGGAGCTGCGCGAGCAGTTGGTCGCGGAGGTGCGGGAACGGCTGTTCGCGTCGTGGCGGCAGCGCGGCGCGGGCACGGCCGAGCTCGGCTGGATCGACGGCGTGCTCGACCCGGACGTCCTCACCATCGGCTTCGCCCGCCGCGTCCCCTCGTACAAGCGGCTGACGCTGATGCTGCGGGACCGGGACCGGCTGATGGAGCTGCTGCTGCATCCCGAGCGGCCGGTGCAGATCGTCGTCGCGGGCAAGGCGCACCCGGCGGACGACGGCGGCAAGCGCCTGGTGCAGGAGCTGGTGCGGTTCGCCGACGACCCGCGGGTGCGCCACCGCATCGTCTTCCTGCCCGACTACGGCATGGCGATGGCCCAGAAGCTCTACCCGGGCTGCGACATCTGGCTGAACAACCCGCTGCGCCCGCTGGAGGCGTGCGGCACGAGCGGGATGAAGGCCGCCCTCAACGGCTGTCTGAACCTGTCGGTGCTCGACGGCTGGTGGGACGAATGGTTCCAGCCGGACTTCGGCTGGGCGATCCCCACCGCGGACGGCACGGCGACGGACGACGACCGCCGCGACGACCTGGAGGCCGCCGCCCTCTACGACCTGCTCGCCCGGCGGATCGCCCCCCGCTTCTACGAACGCGGCGAGGGCGGGCTGCCCGACCGCTGGATCGAGATGGTCCGCCAGACCCTCACCCACCTCGGCCCCAAGGTGCTCGCCGGGCGGATGGTCCGGGAGTACGTGGAGCGCCTGTACACGCCGGCCGCCCGCGCGCACCGCGCGCTGACCGCGGACACCGCGCGGGAACTGGCCGACTGGAAGGCCCGGGTCCGCGCGGCCTGGCCCCGGGTGGCGGTCGACCACGTGGAGACGTCGGCCGCGGCCACCACCGCGGAACTCGGCACGACGCTCGGTCTCCGGGTCCGGGTGGACCTGGCCGACCTCGGCCCCGACGACGTCGAGGTGCAGGCGGTCTCCGGCCGGGTGGACTCCGAGGACCGGATCGGGGACGTGACGACGGCACCGCTGAAGCCGGCCGGCGGCCCCGACCTGGAGGGCCGCTGGATCTACGAGGGCCCGCTCTCCCTGGACCGCACGGGCCCGTTCGGCTACACCGTCCGCATCCTCCCGACCCACCGCCTGCTGGCCTCGGCCGCGGAGCTGGGCCTGGTGGCGGTCCCGTCGGAGGAGACGGGCGAGGGCGCGGGGGTGCTCCTGCGGTGACGGGGCCCGCGGACCGCACCGGTCGGCGCAGATCGGGGCGGCGGTCCCGCTGAGCCGTGCGGCGCGGGTCCGGACGGCGGCTCTGCCGCGCCACCGGGTGACGCGGGTCCGGACGGCGGTCCTGCCGCACCGGGCGCCGCAGCCCCCGGCGGCGGTTCCGCCGTGCCGCGCGCCGCGGATCCGCGCGGCGGTCCCGCCTGTCGGGCGGCGGTCCCGCCGGGTCGGGCAGGGGCCCCGGGCTATTCGCCCAGGCCCTCGCAGAGGCGGCGTAGTACCGCTCCGCAGCGCTGGGCGTACATGTGCTGGAGGCCGCGCGTCGCAGGACCACCCGCGCGGGTGTACCACTTGGCCGGCCGGCTGAAGGCGGTCACCGTCAGCCAGACGGTGCCGTCACCGGTCCGGTCGATCACGAAGGCTTCCTCGCCGCACTCCGGGTGACCGGGCAGCGTCCCGTAGGCCCAGCCGATGCGGCGGGGTTCCTCCGTCTTCCAGACGACCCGGCAGGGTGCCTTGATCGGGCCCAGACCGACGGTGACGTCCACACCCGGGGCCGCCGTGTCCGCGTCGGCGGTCACGGCGACACCCACCTTGCGGTGCATCTCCCAGGTCAGCAGCGCCTGGGAGGCCCTGCGGAAGACGTCCTCGCCCTCGCCGATGCGGCTGCGGACGTGCAGTCGGTTGAAGCCCGGTGGGCAGCGGTCCTCGCGGGTCGCGCCCACGTCCTCGTACGTGAAGGGCATGGGGGACAGCGTAGGGCGGTACCCGGGAATGTCTGCTCCCCGGGTACCGCCGGTACGACTGTTTGTGTCGCCGATGGCTACGACACGGCCGGGCGACGCGACTAGGACACGTTCACCGCGGTCCAGGCGGCCTTGACCGCCGCGTACTCCGTGCTGCTGGAGCCGTACAGCGCCGAGGCCGCCGACAGGGTGGCGGTGCGGGCGCCGGAGTACTTGGTCGTCGACGTCATGTAGGTCGTCAGCGCCTTGTACCAGATCTGGAGGGCCTTGTCCCGGCCGATGCCGGTGAGCGTGGAGCTGTTGTAGGTCGGGGAGTTGTACGTGACCCCGTTGATGGTCTTGCTGCCGCTGCCCTCGGACAGCAGGTAGAAGAAGTGGTTGGCGACGCCGGACGAGTAGTGGACGTCCTTGCTGCCCAGGCTGGAGGACCAGTAGTCGGCGGAGGCGCCGTCCTTGCTGGGCTTGTCCATGTAGCGCAGCGGGGAGCCGTCCCCGTTGATGTTGATCTCCTCGCCGATGAGGTAGTCGCCGACGTCGTTGCTGTTGGCGGCGTAGAACTCGACGCCGGTGCCGAAGATGTCGGAGGTGGCCTCGTTGAGGCCGCCGGACTCGCCGCTGTAGTTGAGGCCCGCGGTGTTGGAGGTGACGCCGTGGCTCATCTCGTGGCCCGCGACGTCGAGCGAGGTCAGCGGGTGGGTGTTGCCGGAGCCGTCGCCGTAGGTCATGCAGAAGCAGCTGTCGTCCCAGAACGCGTTGACGTACGCGTTGCCGTAGTGGACGCGGGAGTAGGCGCCGACGCCGTTGTTCTTGATGCCGTTGCGGCCGAAGGTGTTCTTGTAGAAGTCCCAGGTCTCCTGCGCGCCGTAGGCGGCGTCGGCGGCCGCGGTCTGGTCCGTGGAGGAGCTGGAGGCGGCGCCGGTGCCCCAGACGTCGTCGGCGTCGGTGAACAGGGTGCCGGTGCCGGACGAGCCGTGCGCCAGGTTGTACGTCTTGTGGCCGCCGCGCGTGGTGTCGTACAGCTGGTACGTCGAGCCGCTCTTGTAGGTGCCGAGCGTCACCGTGCCGGAGTACAGGGTCTTGCCGGTGCCGGTCTCGATGCCCTGGTACTCGTAGAGCTTCGCGCCGGTGGCGGCGTCGGTGATGACGTGCAGTTCGTTCGGGGTGCCGTCGTCCTGGAGGCCGCCGACGACCGTCTCGTAGGCGAGGACCGGGTCGCCGGTGGCGGCCCAGACGACCTTGCGCGGGGCCTCGTCGGCCGCGGTCTTCTCCGAGCCGGCCGCCTTCGCGGCCTTGAGCGCCTGGGTCTCGGCCTTCTTCGCGGTGACGGCGGGCTTGAGCGAGTCGACCTCGATGGCCGCCTTGGTGGCCTTGGTGACGCTGCGCGTCGCGCCGGACTTGCTCTCGTGGACGACGAGGTCGCCGCCGAGGACCGGAAGACCGTCGTAGGTGCGCTCGTAGCGGGTGTGCACCGTGCCGTCCGCGTCCTTGACGACGTCTCTGACGACCAGCTTCTCGGCGGAGCCGAGGCCTATCTCGTCGGCGGTCCGCGCGGCGCCCGCGTCGGCCTGCTGGATGAGGGTCGTGCGCGCCGCGGCGGAGAGCTGCACCGGGGCCGCGGAGAGGGTACCCGCGGAGGGGGCGGCCGGCTGGGCGGAGGCACCGGTGGTCATACCGGTGGTGAGCAGGGCTCCGGCCGCGACAGCGGTGGCGATGGCCAGAGTGGTGCGCTTGTGACGCGCGTAGATGGGGGTCACAACAAGCTCCTTGAGTGGGGGCGACCACCCGGCTGGGGAGGCCGGGCGGAAGGTGCGAAGTTGCGGTGCGCTGTGCCGTGCGGTGGAAGAGTGACACCCGGGGCGCGTACATGTCAGGAGTGCATCCGAAGCTTGGCCGAAAAGCGTCCGTTGAGTGAAGATCGCTGTGCGGAATGCGGACTCGATCATGTTCCAAGGGGCAATCAAGTCCGGGTCAGGAAAGGGCAAAATGAGGGCGCCGCCCCGGGGGGTCGAACCTCCGGGACGGCGCCCTGTACCGGTTGCCGGACGGCCTGGCCTACGGGAAGGTCAGCTTCCAGCCGTTGATGTACCCGGTGTCCTGGGACGCCTGGTCCTGCACTCTCAACTTCCAGACCTTGTTGGCCACTTCGGAGGACGCGTCGACCGTGTAGGTCTGGCTCACATGGTCCGCCGAGTCGGTGGAGCCGAAGCTTTTCAGCCGGTACGCCGAGCCGTCCGGGGCCACCAGGTCGACGACCAGGTCACCGCGCCAGGTGTGCACGATGTCCACCGTGACCGCGAGGTTCGCCGGCGCGTTGCCCGTACGGCCAAAGACCGTGACCGACGAGGTCACCGCCGCGCCGTTGTCCGGAATCGATACGTCGGCCGTGTTCTCGAACGACGTGCCGCCCGTGCCGCCGCCCGAGCGCGAGCCGACGGCGACGCCCGCCCAGGCGTCCTGCACCGCCTTGTACTCGGCGCTCGTCGTGCCGTACAGCTCGCCGCCGCCGGCGTGCGGGTGCGGGCCGCCGCGTAGTCGGCGGTCGAGGCGAAGCTCGTGGTGAGCGCCCGGTACCAGATCCGCAGGGCCTTGTCCCGGCCGATCCCGGAGAACGCCCCCGTCAGGCCAGGCTCTCCCGCCACGCCTGGTGCAGGTCGGCGAAACGGCCCGTGCCGGCGATGAGCTGCGCGGGTGTGCCGTCCTCCACGATCCGGCCGTGTTCCATCACCAGAACCCGGTCGGCGATCTCCACGGTGGAGAGCCGGTGCGCGATGACGACGGCCGTACGGCCCCGCAGCACGGTCAGCATCGCGCGCTGCACGGCCCGTTCACCGGGAATGTCCAGCGAGCTCGTCGCCTCGTCGAGGATCAGCACCGCCGGATCGGCGAGCAGCGCCCGTGCGAACGCGACCAGTTGGCGCTGACCGGCGGAGATCCGCCCGCCCCGCTTGCGGACGTCCGTGTCGTACCCGTCGGGCAGCGCGCTGATGAAGTCGTGGGCGCCGATCGCCTTCGCGGCCCGCTCGATCTCCTCGGGCGTGGCGTCGGGTCTGCCGATGGCGATGTTCTCCGCGACCGTCCCCGAGAACAGGAACGCCTCCTGGGTCACCATCACCACACCGCGGCGCAGCGCCGCGTTCGGCAGCTCGCGCAGATCCACCCCGTCGAGCAGCACCCGCCCCTCGGTCGGGTCGTAGAACCGGGCGAGCAGCTTGGCCAGGGTGGACTTGCCGGCGCCGGTCGAGCCGACCACCGCGACCGTCTGCCCCGCGGGCAGCGCCAGATCGAAGCGGGGGAGCACCTCACCGCCGGTGCGGTAGGCGAAGCGGACGCCCTCGAAGACGACCTCGCGGCCGGGGTGTTCCGACCCGGACGCGGGCAGCTCCCGGGGTACCGACGGCTCCGGCACCGACGGCGTCTGCGCGAGCAGCCCCGCGATCTTCTCCAGGGAGGCCGCCGCCGACTGGTAGGAGTTGAGGAACATGCCGAGCCGGTCGATCGGGTCGTACAGCCGGCGCAGGTACAGCACCGCCGCCGCCAGGACACCCAGCTCCAGCGAGCCGGACGAGACCCGGTACGCGCCCCACAGCACCATCCCGGCGACCGCCGTGTTGGCGACCAGGCGGGAGCCGACGACATAGCGGGCCATCTCCAGCAGCGCGTCGCCGTTCGTCCGCTCGTGGCGCCGGTTGAGCACCCCGAACTCCGCGTCGTTGGCCGCCTCGCGGCGGAACGCCCGCACCGGCCTGATGCCGTTCATCGTCTCGGCGAACTTCACGATGACGGAGGCGATCGCGGTCGACCGCAGGCGGTACACCCGGCCCGCGCGGCGCCGATAGCGCCGTACCAGCACGTACAGCGGCACGAACGAGGCCACCGCCGCGGCGCCCAGGGCCAGGTCGAGCCAGAGCAGCATCGCCGATATGTAGACGAAGGACAGGATCACCATCACGAGTTCCTGGAGCCCCTCGCTGAGCAGCTCGCGCAGGGACTCGACGTCCGTCGTGGAGCGGGAGATCAGCCGCCCCGAGGTGTAGCGCTCGTGGAAGTCGACGCTCAGCGCCTGCGCGTGCCGGAAGATCCGGCCGCGCAGGTCGAGCAGTACGTCCTGGCTGACCCGGGCGGCCGCGCGGACGAACGCGTACTGGAGTGCGCCGGAGGCGGCCGAGCACAGCAGGTACGCGACGGCCACCGCGATCAGCGGACCGCGGTCGTCGTCCCGCAACGCCGGTACGGCGTGGTCGATGGCGAACGCCACCAGGAGCGGGCCGCACTGCACCGCCGCCTGCTGGACCAGCAGCAGCACGGTGGTCAGCACGACGCGGGCGCGGTGCGGTCCGAGCAGCGAGCGCAGCAGCGCGGCCGTGGCACCCGGGGGAGTGGGCAGGACGTCGCGGTCGAAGGGGTCCGAGCCGCCGGCGGGCGCGGGCGCGGGCACGGGCCGTTCCTCGTCCGGTTCGCTGTCCGGCGCGGTGGCCGCGGGCGCCGTCATCGGTCCTCCTCGCTGCCGTCGGTCACCGCTGCGGACACGGGGGCGGGCGCGCCGCCGTCCTCGGCCGCGCCCGACATCAGCCACGCGTACTCGGCGTTCGTCCGCAGCAGTTCGTGGTGGGTGCCCACCGCCGCTATCCGGCCGCCGGACAGCAGCGCCACCCGGTCGGCGAGCAGCACCGTGGACGGCCGGTGCGCCACCACCAGCGCCGTCGTACGGGCCAGCACCCGGCGCAGGGCCGCCTCGACCGCGGCCTCCGTGTGCACGTCGAGCGCGGAGAGCGGGTCGTCCAGGACGAGGAAACGGGGACTGCCGACCACCGCGCGCGCCAGGGCGAGGCGCTGGCGCTGGCCTCCGGAGAGGCTGAGGCCCTGCTCGCCGACCTGGGTGGCGGTGCCCTGCGGCAGCGTGTGCGCGAAGTCGGCCTGGGCGACGGCCAGTGCGCGGTCCAGCTCCGTCTCGCCCGCGGTGTCGGCTGCGCCCATGAGCACGTTCCGGCCGACGGTCGCGGAGAACAGGACGGGCTCCTCGAAGGCGACGGCGACCAGCTCGCGCAGCGCCGCCCGGGACATCCGGGTGATGTCCTCGCCGTCGAGGGTGATCCGGCCGGACGTGACCTCGTGCAGCCGGGGGATGAGCGCGGTCAGGGTGGTCTTGCCGCTGCCGGTCGCGCCGACCAGGGCCATCGTCTCGCCGGGCCGGATGTGCAGGTCGATCCGGTCGAGTACGGGGGCGGCGTCCGCGGGGGCGTCCGGGTAACGGAACCCGACCTGGTGGAAACGGAGTCCGCCGGAGACGGCGGCGGTCCCGGGCGCCATGTCGGACGCGGACCGGGACGAGGACACGGCCTCGGGTCCCGTACCCCCGGCGGCGGCAGCCGGCTCGCCGTCCGGGCGGTCGTCCTCCGGGCGTTCGTCCTCCGCCCTCTCGTCCATCACCTCGAAGTACCGCTGGGTCGCCGTCGCCGCCTCCTGGCTCATGGCCAGCAGGAAGCCGATGGACTCGACGGGCCAGCGCAGCGCGAGGGCCGTGGAGAGGAAGGCGACCAGCGTCCCGGCGGAGAGGCCGCCGTCGGCGACCTGGACCGTGCCGAGCACCAGGGCCGCACCGATGGCCAGTTCGGGGAGCGTGGTGATGGCGGCCCATATCCAGGCGAGCAGCCGGGCCTTGTGCAGCTCCGTGCCGCGCAGGGTCCCGGACAGCTCGCGGAACGCGCGGGCCTGGCTGCGGTGGCGGCCGAACCCCTTGATGATGCGGATGCCGAGCACGCTCTCCTCGACCACCGTGGTCAGATCGCCCACCTGGTCCTGCGCCCGCCGGGCCACCAGCGAGTAGCGCCGCTCGAAGAGCGTGCAGACCGCGACGACCGGCACCAGCGGTGCGAGCAGCACCAGGCCGAGGGTCCACTGCTGGGCCAGCATGATGGCCATGCCCACCAGGATCGTGACGGCGTTGACCAGCAGGAAGGTCAGCGGGAACGCCAGGAACATGCGCAGCAGCATCAGGTCCGTGGTGCCCCGGGACAGCAACTGGCCCGAGGCCCAGCGGTCGTGGAAGGCGACCGGCAGCCGCTGGAGGTGCCCGAAGAGGTCCGCCCGCATCGACGCCTCGACGTGCGCCAGCGGCCGGGCCACCAGCCGGCGCCGCAGCCCGAACAGCACCGCCTCGGCGAACCCGAGGAGCAGCAGGTACAGCGCCCCGAGCCAGATACCGCGCGGATCGCGGTCGGCGACCGGCCCGTCCACCAGCCACTTCAGGACGAGCGGGAACACCAGCCCCGTACAGGAGGCGATGACGGCGATGACCGCAGCGAAGGACAGCCGCGCCCGCACGGGCCGCACGTACGGCCACAGGCGCAGCAGGCTGCGGACGGTGGAACCGCCCTTCGGCGAGGGCCCGGTGGCGGGCTCGGGCCGGGCGGCCGGTGCCTCGGGCGCGGGGGCTGTGGTGGTCATCAGGAGCGAGCCTACGGTTCGCCACTGACACCGCCCACCGAGTTTTCCCGCGCGGGGGCGGAGCCCGGCCACGCCGGGCCCGGGGTCACTCCGCGACCCGCAGCAGCAGCACCGTGCGTCCCGGCACGGTGATCTCCGTCCCCGCCGGGTGCCGTGTACCCGGCGGCTCCTGCTGTTCCTCGCGCGCGGTGTCCACCACCACCTCGTACCGCGAGGCCCAGGGCGGGCCCGGCAGGACGAAGCGGACCGGCCGGTGGCCGGCGTGCAGCACCGCCAGGAAGCTGTCGTCGGTGACCGGCGCCCCGCGCGCGTCCCGCCCCGGGATGTCCCGCCCGGACAGGTACATGCCGAGGGTGGCGGCCGGCGCGTACCAGTCGCCCTCGGTCATCTCCGTCCCGCGCGCCGTGAACCAGGCCAGGTCGCGCAGCCCGTCCGCGGAGTGCGCCCGCCCGGAGAAGAAGGCCCGCCGCCGCAGCACGGGATGCGCGTGGCGCAGCGCGATCAGCCGGGACGTCAGCCCGAACAGCGCCCGCCAGCCGGGCTCTTCCAGCAGGGACCAGTCGACCCAGCTGATCTCGTTGTCCTGGCAGTAGGCGTTGTTGTTGCCCTGCTGGGTGCGCCCGAACTCGTCGCCCGCCACCAGCATCGGCACGCCCGTCGACAGCAGCAGGGTGGTCAGCAGGTTCCGCAACTGGCGGCGGCGCAGGGCGAGGACGCGCTCGTCGTCCGTACCGCCCTCGGCCCCGCAGTTCCAGGCGCGGTTGTCGTCGGTGCCGTCCCGGTTCCCCTCGCCGTTGGCCTCGTTGTGCTTGCGCTCGTACGACACCAGGTCCCGCAGGGTGAACCCGTCGTGGGCGGTGATGAAATTGACCGACGCGTACGGCCGCCTGCCGCCCCACGCGTACAGGTCGCTGGACCCGGAGAGGCGGTAGCCCATCTCCCGTACGTCCGGCAGCGCACCGCGCCAGAAGTCCCGCACGGCGTCGCGGTAGCGGTCGTTCCACTCGGTCCACAGCGGCGGGAAGGCGCCCACCTGGTAGCCGCCCGAGCCGACGTCCCACGGTTCGGCGATCAGCTTCACCCGGCGCAGCACCGGGTCCTGGGCGATCACCGCGAGGAACGGGGAGAGCATGTCGACGTCGTGCATCGAGCGGGCCAGCGCGGCGGCCAGGTCGAAGCGGAAGCCGTCCACGCCCATCTCCGTCACCCAGTACCGCAGCGAGTCCGTGATCAGGCGCAGTACGTGCGGCTGCACCACGTGCAGGGTGTTGCCGCAGCCGGTGTAGTCGGCGTACCGGCGGGGGTCCGCCTGGAGCCGGTAGTAGCCGCGGTTGTCGATGCCCTTCAGGGACAGCATCGGGCCCAGTTCGCCCGCTTCCGCCGTGTGGTTGTAGACCACGTCGAGGATGACCTCGATGCCGGCCGCGTGCAGCGCGCGCACCATCCGCCGGAACTCGCCGACCTGCTGCCCGTGGGTGCCCGAGGCGGCATAGGCGGCGTGCGGGGCGAAGTAGCCGATGGAGTTGTAGCCCCAGTGGTTGCGCAGCCCCCGGCGCAGCAGGTGGTCCTCGTGCGCGAACTGGTGCACCGGCAGCAGCTCCACCGCCGTCACGCCCAGCCGCACCAGGTGGTCGATCGCCGCCGGGTGCGCCAGCCCGGCGTAGGTGCCGCGCAGCTCCTCGGGGATGTCCGGGTGCGTACGGGTGAAACCGCGCACGTGCAGCTCGTAGATCACCGAGTCCGCCCACGGTGTCTTCGGGCGGCGGTCGTCGGTCCACTCGTCGTCGGGCGCGTCGTCGTGGACCACGACGCCCTTGGGCACGTAGGGAGCGGAGTCGCGCTCGTCGCGCACGGTGTCGGCGACGTGCTGCTGCGGCCAGTCGCGCACATGCCCGTACACCTCGGGCGGCAGCGCGAACTCGCCGTCCACCGCGCGCGCGTACGGGTCGAGGAGCAGCTTCGCCGGGTTCCAGCGGGCGCCGGTCCACGGGTCCCAGCGGCCGTGCACCCGGTAGCCGTACCGGCGGCCCGGCAGCACCCCGGGGACGAAGCCGTGCCAGATCTCGTGCGTCAGCTCGGTGAGCGGGACGCGTATCTCCCGCGTCTGCCGGCCCGATCCGCCGCGCTCGTCCCGTTCACCGCCCCCGTCCCGCTCGTCCCCCTCGTCGAACAGGCACAGCTCGACGGCCTCCGCACCGCCCGCCCACAGCGCGAAGTTGGTCCCCGGGATCCCGTCGGGCCCCACCCGGAAGCGCGCGCCGAGCGGGGTGGGCGTGCCCGGCCACACGGACACCGCGGGCGCCCCGCGCCGCTCGTCCTGTGTTGTGGCGGCCCGGCGTACCGGCACCCCGCCGCCCGCGGCGCGCCTGACCTGGACGGACTCCTGCTCGGCTGCGCTCGACACAGGTCAGCCTCCCCGCGGCTCGACGGAACGACCGGTAAGCAGGGAGAACAGGCGAAGGGGGTCCCGGCGCCCCGGCCGCGGCTCCCCGTGGTGTCGTCCCGTCGTGTCGTCCTCCCCCCTGTTCTGCCCACCCGGTGGCTCGCACTCACGTTTCCCCAGGAGGGGCATGGTCGTTGGGTCCGGCGTGATGCACGTAACGATGCGCGCACGGCGCGCCGGGGCCGCGCTGGCCGCCCTGCTGACCTGGGCGGGCCTGGTCGCCGCCGCCTCCGGCTGCACCTCGAACGGGATGGACGACGTCCTGGGCAAGCCCCCCGCCGCCGACGACGTCATCCGGGTCTCGCCGGCCGACGGGAGCAAGGGCGTGCGCCCGGGCGCACGGATGGAGATCCGGGTGCCCAGCGGGCGGCTGGAGTCGGTGAAGGTGGTCAAGTCCCAGGACGCGCAGGAGACCGCGGTGCCCGGCCGGGTCTCCGAGGACGGCCTGAGCTGGCGGCCCGCCGAACCGAGGCTGGCGCTCGCCGCCCGCTACACGGTGGACGTGGTCGCCCTGGACGGCCGCGGCCGCCGCTCGGCGCGGCACAGCACCTTCCGGACGGCCGTCCCCGACGAGCGGTTCATCGGCTACGTGGCGCCGGAGAACCGCTCCACGGTCGGCACCGGGATGATCGTCTCCCTGGAGTTCAACCGGGAGATCCGCGACAGGGCCGCCGTCGAGCGCGCCATCCGTGTGCAGTCCCGGCCGGCCGTGGAGATCCGCCCGCACTGGTTCGGCCGGGGCCGCGTCGACTTCCGCCCCGAGAAGTACTGGAGGCCCGGCACCGAGGTGACGGTGGACCTGCGGCTGCGGGACGTGGCGGCGGCCCCCGGCGTCTACGGCCTCCAGGACCGGACGTACACGTTCACCGTCGGCCGGAGCCAGAGCAGCGTCGTCGACGCCGCCGCGCACACCATGGAGGTGCGCCGCGACGGCGCCCTCCTCGCCACCGTCCCCATCACGGCGGGCGCTCCGAAGACGACCACGTACAACGGGAAGATGGTCGTCACCGAGATGCTCGAGATGACCCGGATGAACAGCCGCACGGTCGGCTTCGGCGGCGAGTACGACATCAAGGACGTCCCGCACGCGATGCGGCTGACCGAGTCCGGCACCTTCCTGCACGGCAACTACTGGGCCGAGGACGCCTTCGGCAACACCAATGTCAGCCACGGTTGCGTGGGCCTCAGGGACGTCAAGGGCGGAAGCTCGAAGACGCCCGCGGGCTGGTTCTTCGACCGCAGCCTCGTCGGTGACGTCGTCGAGGTCGTCCGCAGCAATGACAAAAAGGTCGCTCCGGACAACGGCCTCGGAGGGTGGAACATGGGGTGGAAGGAGTGGAAAGCGGGCGCCGCGGGGAAGTAGGCCGACATAGGGGTACGCACAGAAGGGCCCACGGTTCGCCTCTCCCTGGCCGGTATTGGGACTGAACAGTGACAATCCCGGGGATCCATCGCTCCTGCCTGTGTGATTAATTAGCGCGATACGCGCGTGGGACGCGCTGGAGTGCGGGCCTGAACGCAGGCCGTGCGAGGGGAGAACGACTTTGAACGGTCGACCGATATCGGGGGCGTCGGTTGGGGCGCGGACACACCGGAGGAAGGGCATCCCGGCACTGTTGCTGGGTGTCCTGCTTCTTACGGTGACCGCGTGCGGCGGGGGCGGCTCGGACTCAGGATCCGGGAGCGGCAAGGGCAAGGATTCGGACACGGCGGACACCAAGGCGTCGCAGGCCGTGGTGACCATAGCGCCGAAGAACGGCGCCGGTGACGTGGAGACCAGCGGCACCCTGAAGGTGACCGCGGCCAAGGGCAAGCTGACCGAGGTCCAGGTCAAGGACTCCAAGGGCAATGAGATAGCGGGCGAGATGACCGACGGGGGCGCGGGCTGGACGCCCTCGACCCATCTGGCGGCGGCCACCAAGTACCAGGTGCACGCGGTGGCGAAGGACTCCGACGGCCGCGAGGCCGCCGAGGACTCCTCCTTCACCACACTGACCCCGAAGAACACCTTCGTCGGCAACTTCACGCCCGAGGACGGCTCGGAGGTCGGCGTCGGGATGCCGTTCTCGGTCCGCTTCACCCGCGGCATCACGCACCCCGAGGACGTCGAGAAGGCCATCACGATCAAGACCGAGCCCGCGGTCGACGTCCAGGGCCACTGGTTCGGCAACGACCGCCTCGACTTCCGTCCCGAGGAGTACTGGAAGTCCGGCACGAAGGTCACCGTGAGCCTCAACCTCGACGGCGTCGAGGGCCGGCCCGGCGTCTACGGCAAGCAGGCCAAGACCGTGAAGTTCACGATCGGCCGCAGCCAGGTCTCCACCGTCGACGTGAAGACCAAGAAGATGACCGTCAAGCGCGACGGCAAGGTCATCAAGACCATCCCGGTGACCACGGGCAAGCCGGGCTACGACACCTGGAACGGCCAGATGGTCATCACCGAGCGCCTCACGGTGACCCGGATGAACGGCGAGACGGTCGGCTACGGCGGCGAGTACGACATCAAGGACGTCCCGCACGCCCAGCGGCTGACCACCTCGGGCACCTTCATCCACGGCAACTACTGGGGCGGCGACGCCTTCGGCAACTACAACGCCAGCCACGGCTGCATCGGCCTGAAGGACGTGCGCGGCGGCTACGACAAGGGCGTGGCCGCGGCCTGGTTCTTCAACCGCTCGATGGTCGGCGACGTGGTGATCGTCAAGAACTCCGACGACCGCACGGTCGACCCGGACAACGGCCTCAACGGCTGGAACATGTCCTGGGAGAAGTGGACGGCGTAACGCGACGCCTCACGTGACCCGGCGGGTCCGGTGTGCTCCTGTGACGGAGCACACCGGACCCGTTGTCGTTAACGGCCACTAACCTGGCGCCATGACTGTGCATCTCGAAGTCGCCGAAGGCGTCGGCACCATCCGTCTCGACCGTCCGCCGATGAACGCGCTGGACGTCGCCACGCAGGACCGGCTCAGGGAACTCGCCGAGGAGGCCACCCGCCGCGCGGACGTCCGCGCGGTCGTGCTCTACGGCGGCGAGAAGGTGTTCGCGGCCGGCGCGGACATCAAGGAGATGCAGGTGATGGACCACGCGGCGATGGTCGTGCGCTCCCGGGACCTGCAGGACTCCTTCACCGCCGTCGCCCGCATCCCCAAACCGGTCGTCGCCGCGGTCACCGGCTACGCGCTGGGCGGCGGCTGCGAACTGGCGCTCTGCGCCGACTACCGGATCGCCGCCGACAACGCGAAGCTCGGCCAGCCGGAGATCCTGCTCGGCCTGATCCCCGGCGCAGGCGGCACCCAGCGCCTGGCCCGCCTGATCGGCCCTTCCAAGGCCAAGGACCTCATCTTCACGGGCCGGATGGTCAAGGCGGACGAGGCGCGGGAACTGGGCCTCGTCGACCGGGTCGTCCCGGCGGACGAGGTCTACGCCGAGGCCCGCGCGTGGGCCGCGAAGCTGGCGCAGGGTCCGGCCCTCGCGCTGCGCGCCGCCAAGGAGTCGGTCGACGCGGGTCTGGAGACCGACATCGAGACCGGGCTCGCGATCGAACGGAACTGGTTCGCGGGTCTGTTCGCGACCGAGGACCGCGAGCGCGGGATGCGCAGCTTCGTCGAGGAGGGTCCGGGCAAGGCCAAGTTCGGCTGACGGGCGGTCGGGGCCGGCCGGGTGGACGCCCGTGAAAAACGCGTCGTGAACTTCCGGGGATCCACTTGCAGTTGACGCGACGTCTCACCCGGCGTCCCCCGATGGGCTGGTTGTCGCAGCCTTAAGGCAGCCTTAAGAGCGGCTTTCCTGTAACGGCCGGTACATGCCCCCGAGCGCCCTTCGTCGCAGGTGAGGGAGGCTGTGACCAGCGGATTCTTACCGTTGGCATATGCCGAGCAAATACTGCGGAATGGGTGCTTCAAGGGGGTGCATTCCTGTGGAACCGCCCCGTAGGGAGCGCAGGACGGCCATGATGGGGGCATGGCGGGGCTGGAGGGTATCGAACAGCCGCGGCGGCACGGAAGTGCGACCGCGGCGCGCTGGTCGCCTGCGGCCGAGGACGAACAGGCGCTGAAGGCGCTGGAACTGTTCGGCAATCCGACGGAAGGTGAGGTTTCCCTTCCGTCCCGCCCGGAGTCCGCGGCCACCGCGCGCCGGCTCACCCAGGTGGTGGTGCTGCGCCAGTGGGGACTCTCGCCCAGACTGACCGAGGACGCGGTGCTCCTCGTCTCCGAACTCGTCGGCAACGCGGTACGGCACACCGGCGCCCGGGTCTTCGGACTCCGGATGCGCCGTCGCCGCGGCTGGATCCGCATCGAGGTCCGTGACCCCTCCCGCGGCCTGCCCTGTCTGATGCCGGTCCAGGAGATGGACCTGAGCGGCCGCGGCCTGTTCCTCGTCGACAAGCTCTCCGGCCGCTGGGGCGTCGACCTGCTGCCGCGCGGCAAGACGACCTGGTTCGAGATGCGCGTCTCGGACCACTAGGACGCCGGGCGCTAGGACGCCGGGCGCTAGGACCCCGGGCTCTAGGACCCCGGGCTCTAGGACCCCGGGCTCTAGGACCCCGGGCTCCAGGACCCCGGGCTCAGCTACGGAAGTCCGACCCCGGATGCCAGGGGCGCCGAAGTCCGCCCCACCGCCCACCGCCCACGGCCCCGGCCACCCGCGGCCGTCCCCCGTCGCCCACGCCGGCCGCCGAGCCCCGCGACCCGCCCCGCCCGCCGAACAGGTCAATCGGCACCTTTCCCCTCGTACCGCCCTTAAATGGTGCGGTGACCACGACCGACCGCCGTTCGGCGCTGCGCGCGGGCGCCGGGCTCGCCGCGGCCGGCGCCCTGTCCGCCGCCTGCTCAGCGACGGGCGCCGACGCGCACCGCGTACCACCGGCGGTCCGCACGCCGGGCCCGCCCCGGGCGCCCGCCGCCCACGCCGTGCGGCGGGCGCCGGCGCTGCGGCGGTTCCCCGGGCAGCCCGTACAGATCGAGCACGGTCCGCGCACCCGGCCGCGGGTCGCCCTCACCTTCCACGGCCAGGGCGATCCCGCCGTGGCCCGCGCCCTGCTCGGCGAGGCCGAACGGGCCGGCGCCCGGGTCACCGTGCTCGCCGTCGGCACCTGGCTCGACGAGCACCCGGAGCCGGCCCGCCGGATCCTGGACGGCGGCCACGACCTCGGCAACCACGCCCTAGCCGTGAACACCCTGTCCGAGGCGGACGCGGACGCCGAGATCCGCGGCTGCGCGGACCGGCTGCGCCGGCTCACCGGCTCCATCGGCACCTGGTTCCGCCCCTCGCGCGCCCCGCGCGCCACCCCGCTGGTCGAGCGGCTGGCCCGCCGCGCCGGCTACCCGCACGTCCTGTCGTACGACGTCGACCCGCTCGACTTCACCTCGCCGGGCGCCGCCGTGCGCCGCGGGATCGGCGCCGCGGCCGGGCCCGGCTCGGTGGTGAGCCTGCACTTCGGGTACGCGGACACGGTCGCCGCGCTCCCCGCCGTCCTGGACGACCTCGACCGCCGCGGGCTGCGCGCGGTGACCACCACGGAGCTGCTGAGCTGATGCACCTGACGCACGGGAACGTCATCAAGCGCGCGCTGGCCGCGGGCGCCGCCCTGACCGCGCTGGCCGGCTGCGCGGGCGCCGAAGGGAGACACGCCGACGAGGCCCTGGGCAGCAGGGCCGCCGCCCAGCCGCGCGAGCGGCGGCCCGACGTGCTGCCCGGCATGCCGCCCCCGCTGGACCCGAAGGACGTCTACGCCGCCGACCGGCCCGGCAGGCTCTCCCCGGTGGTCAGGGACATGCCCTCCCGGGTCTACGTCCCCAACACCAACTCGGACACGGTCACCGTCATCGACCCGGCCACGTACAACGTCGTCGGGACGATCGAGGTCGGCGACCAGCCGCAGCACGTCGTCCCGTCCTGGGACCTGAAGACGCTGTGGGTCAACAACGACCGCGGCAACACGCTCACGCCCATCGACCCGAGGACCGGCGAGGCGGGCCGGACCGTCGACGTGCACGACCCCTACAACCTGTACTTCACGCCCGACGGCGAGCACGCGGTCGTGATGGCCTCCCTCGACCGGCAGCTCGTCTTCCGGGACGCGCACACCATGAAGAAGGTCAAGGCCGTACCGGTGAGCTGCTACGGCGTCAACCACGCCGACTTCTCCGCCGACGGCCGCTACTTCATCGTCTCCTGCGAGTTCAGCGGCGAACTGCTGAAGGTCGACACCGCGCGGATGGAGGTCGTCGCGCAGCGGAAACTGCCGTTCAACGGCGCCATGCCGCAGGACGTGAAGATCTCCCCGGACGGCAGGACGTTCTACATCGCCGACATGGCGGCCGACGGCATGTGGGTGCTGGACGGGGACAGGTTCACCGAACCCGCGCTGATGCCCACCGGCAAGGGCGCCCACGGGCTGTACGTCAGCCGGGACTCGCGCGAGATGTACATCTCCAACCGGGGCGAGGGCACCGTCTCCGTCTTCGGCTTCCCGCAGGACCGGCTGACGAAGAAGTGGCG
The DNA here is from genome assembly GCF_042732375.1 of Streptomyces sp. NPDC059785. Classification (NCBI taxonomy): domain Bacteria; kingdom Bacillati; phylum Actinomycetota; class Actinomycetes; order Kitasatosporales; family Streptomycetaceae; genus Streptomyces; species Streptomyces sp. NPDC059785. The sequence goes on along the minus strand of NZ_JBHWHV010000035.1, from coordinate 73,421 downwards.
GCTGCCGGGCGGCGGCAGCCCCGACATGGGCGGCGTCTCGGCCGACGGCAAGGTCCTCTGGCTCTCCGGGCGCTACGACTCCGAGGTGTACGCCATCGACACCCGCACCGGCCGCGAGCTGGCCCGGATCAAGGTGGGCAGCGGCCCGCACGGCCTCGCGGTGTACCCCCAGCCGGGCCGCTACTCACTGGGACACACGGGCATCTTCCGCTGACCGCACGGCCGGGTCTCACGACTCTGCTTGAGTCTCCACCCGCTGGAAGGCCCAGACTTCCGGACATGCCGCACCGCCCCGGGGGAGATCCCCCAGACCTCCCGTACGACGGCACCGGACTGCTCACCATCGGCGAGCTGGCCCGGGCCACCGGACTGACCGTGCGGACCATCCGCTACTGGTCGGACGAGGGCGCCCTGCCCCCGGTGACCCGGTCCGCGGGCGGCTACCGCCTGTACGACGCGGCGTCCGTGGCCCGCCTCGAACTGATCCGCACCCTGCGCGAACTGGGCCTCGGCCTCGCCGCGGTACGCCGCGTCCTGGCGGGCGAGACCACGATCGCGCAGGTGGCGGCCGCGCACGTGGCGGCGCTCGACGCGCAGATCCGCTCGCTGAAGGTGACCCGCGCGGTGCTGTCGACCGTGGCGCGACGCGGCTCGACCGCAAAGGAGACGACACTGATGAACAAGCTGGCGCGGCTCTCCGCCGCCGAACGGGCCCGCATCGTCCAGGAGTTCGTGGACGAGACGTTCCAGGGGCTCGACACCGCCGACCCCATGATCCGCGAGCGGATGCGGAACACGGCCGTGGACCTGCCGGAGGACCCCACGCCCGAGCAGGTGGACGCCTGGGTGGAGCTGGCCGAACTGCTCCAGGACCCGGAGTTCCGGGCGCAGATGCGGGCCGCCGCCGAGTTCAACGCGGCCGACCGGGGCCCGGAGACACCCGAGGGGGCGTCCCTGTGGTTCGCGCGCCGTCTCGTCCGGCTCGGCGCGGACGCGCGGGCCCGGGGCATCGACCCCGGCTCGCCGGAGGCGGAGGGCGTGCTGCGCGAGCTGATCGGGGACGCGGACCCGGCGGTGGTCCTGGAGCGGATGCGGACGCACACCACCGACCGGATCGCCCGGTACCGGGAACTGCTGGCCGTGGTGAAGGGCACCGGGCCCGAGGCCGCGTTCAGGGAGGAGTTCGCATGGGTGGTCGCCGCACTGGAGGCGAGGGCGGGCGGTTAATCTGACCTGCGTCAGTACGCCGGCAGGCGGCACAGCACGGATGAGGGGCGGATCGGTGGCGGACATCGACGAAGCACGCACGCAGTTCCAGCGGATCGACACGGACGGGGACGGGTTCATCACCCCGGCCGAGTTCAAGACCGCGCTCGCCCAGGGCGGGGACTGGAACGTCACCGAGTCGGTGGCGGAGGCCCTGATCGCCTCCCGCGACCTCAACGGGGACAAGCTCCTCTCGTTCGACGAGTTCTGGGCCCACCTGAACAAGTAGGCCCCGCGCGAAGGGTGCCCTCCGTACCGGGTACGGAGGGCACCCTTCGTCCGCTCACGGTCAGGCCGTCGTCGTCGCCCGGTTCACCGCCGCGAGCACCGCCTGCACGGAAGCCGCCGCGGCCGAGGCGTCCCGGCCCGCGCCCCAGCGGGTGACCCCGCCGACCCGGCACTCCGCGTACGCGACCGCCGTGCCGTCCGGCCCGGACGCGGGCCCGCCGTGCAGCTCCAGGATCTCGACGGGCACACCGGCTCCGGCGAGCGCGTCGGCGAAGGCGGCGACGAGCCCGTCACCGGTGCCCTCGTGGTCCCCGGTGCGGTCGCCGGCCCGCAGGGTGCAGACGAACCGGTGCGCGCCGGTGGCCGGGTCGCGCTCGCTGGTCCAGGCGTGCAGGACCACGTCGTCCCCCGGCTCCAGATAGGCCGTGCGGAACAGCTCGTACAGCTCCTTCGGCGTCGCCTCCCGGCCGCTGTCGTCCGTGGCGTCCTGCACCCGCCGGGCGAAGTCGGGCCGCATCCGCTGCGGCAGGTCGAGGCCGTGGTTCGTGCGCAGCAGATGGGCCACACCGCCCTTGCCGGACTGGGAGTTGACGCGGATGACGGCCTCGTACGAGCGGCCCAGGTCGGCCGGGTCGACGGGCAGGTAGGGCACGCTCCAGGGCGCCTCGGAGGAAGGCACGCCCAGCTCGGCCGCCGTGCGCGCGTGGTGGTCGAACCCCTTGCTGATGGCGTCCTGGTGGGTGCCGGAGAACGCGGTGAAGACGAGGTCGCCGCCGTACGGGTGGCGGGGGTGCACCGGCATCCGGTTGCACCGCTCGACCGTCTCGCGCACCGTGTCGATGTCCGAGAAGTCCACCATGGGGTCGACGCCCTGGGCGTAGAGGTTCAGGGCGAGCGTGACCAGGTCGACGTTGCCGGTCCGCTCGCCGTTGCCGAACAGACAGCCCTCCACACGCTGGGCGCCCGCCAGGACGGCGAGTTCGGCACAGGCGACGCCCGTGCCGCGGTCGTTGTGCGGGTGGACGGAGAGGATCACGCTGTCGCGGCGGCCCAGGTTGCGGTGCATGTACTCGATCTGGTCGGCGTACACGTTCGGGGTCGCGATCTCCACCGTGGCCGGCAGATTGTGCGTGACCGGCCGGTCGTGGCTCGCGTCCCACAGCTCGGTCAGCCCGTCGCACAGTTCGAGCACGTAGTCCGGCTCGGTCAGATTGAAGGTCTCGGGCGCGAACTGGAAGCGGATGTAGGACGACGCCACGGCGTCGGCCCGCCGGGCCATGTGTCCCGCCGCGTCCCGTACGGTCCGCCACACCTCCCCGCGGTCCCGGCCGAGCACGACGTCCCGCCACACCGGCGAGGTCGGGATGTACAGGTGGACGACCGCCCGCTCCAGGCCCTCGATCGAGTCGAAGGTGCGGTCGATGAGGTCCCGGCGCGCCGGGGTGAAGACGACGGGGGTGACGTCGTCCGGTACGGCGCCGCTCGTGACCAGGTGGCGCACGAAGTCGAAGTCGGTGCGGCTCGCGGACGGGTAGCCGACCTCGATCTCCTTGAAGCCGGTGCGCACCAGCAGGTCGAAGAAGCGGCGCTTGCGGTCGGTGTCCATCGGCTCGGCGAGTGCCTGGTTGCCGTCGCGCAGATCGACCGGGACCCACAGCGGGGCCCGCTCGATGCGGGCGGCGGGCCAGCTCCGGTCGCGGGCCGGCACGTCGACCCGGTCCTGGAAGGGGCGGTAGCGGTGGTGGGGCATGGGGCCCGGACGCTGCGGATTCCAGCGGGGCGGGGTGTACGAGGAGGCGTTCATGGTCGCTGTGTGGCCTTCGGCTCGGTCGGAGACCGGCAGCACGGCATCCCGCGGCGGGGTGCCGGTCGCGTCAGGCCCCGCCGCGGCAGCCGAGAAGAAGGAGACCGCGGAACGTCATGGCCGTACCCTAGCCACAGGTCAGCTCCTCAGACAAGTACTCCTCAGACGAGTAACGCCACGACCGCACGCTCCGGGGGATACTCCTCGTACACGTACACGTACACGTACACGTACACGTACACGTACACGTACACGTACTCCACCGACGAGTAAGCAGGTGAACCGCGGATGCCGCTCGATGCCGTCCGTCCCAGCCCCCTGGTCGAGCAGGCCGCGGAGCGGCTGCGCGCCCAGATCACCGGCGGACACTGGCCCGTCGGCACCAAGCTGCCGGGGGAGACCACCCTCGCCGCCGAACTGGGCGTGGGCCGCTCCACCGTCCGCGAGGCGCTGCGTGTGCTCGCCGGGGCGGGTCTGGTGCGGGCCCGGCAGGGCGCGGGCGTCTTCGTCATCGCCGTTGAGCCCGTCGAGGACTGGCCCACCCGGCTGCGCCGGGCCGCGGTGACGGACGTCTACGAGGTGCGGATCCTGGTCGAGGTGCAGGCGGCGCGGCTTGCGGCCGAGCGGCGCACCGAGCAGGACGTCGTCGCCCTGGAGGCCGCCCTCGCCGGCCGCCGGGCCGCCGCCGCGGCGGACGACGCCGCCTTCGTCGACGCCGACATCGCCCTGCACGCGGCCGTGGTCGCCGCCGCCCGCAACCCCGTGCTCACCGACCTGTTCGGCGAGTTCGCGCCCGCCCTGCGCGAAGGGCTGACCGAGATGCTGGACCTCTCCGGGGTGCGGGAGAAGGACCCGAACACCGGGGACGGCACCCACGCGGCGCTGGTGCGGGCCGTGGCCGAGGGGGACGCGGAGGCCGCGAGCACGGTGCTGCGCGAGGAGCTGGAGGCGACGCTGGCGCTGCTGCGGCGGACCTAGCCGCCTCTTCCACGGGCCTGCGGCCGGTGCCCGGTGGCCTGCGGCCTGCGGCCTGCGGCCTGCGGCCTGCGGCCTGCGGCCTGCGGCCTGCGGCCTGCGGCCTGCGGCCGGTTCCCGGTGGCCTGCGGCCGGTGGCCGGTGCCCGGTGGCCGGTGGCCGGTGGCCGGTGCCCGGTGCCCGGTGGCCTGTGCCCGGTGGCCTGTGGCCTGCGGCCGGTGCCCGGTGGCCGGAATCCGATCTCTGTCACCCGGCTGCCGGTACGTCCGGAACAGCCCGTCCCGCCGGGCGGTTGGTGGTGTGCGACACCGACCCGGAAGGACACGGCATGAAGATCGGCATCATCGGAGCGGGCAACATCGGCGGCAACCTCACCCGCGGGCTCACCGCCCTCGGCCACGAGGTCTCCGTCGCCAACTCGCGCGGTCCGCACACCCTCACCGAACTGGCCGAGGAGACCGGCGCGACGCCCGTGCCCGCCGAGCAGGCGGCGCGCGGCGCCGAGGTCGTCATCGTCACCATCCCCCTGAAGCGGGTGCCGGACCTGCCGTCCGGGGTGCTCGACGGGGCGGCCGAGGGCGTCGCGGTGATCGACACGAACAACTACTACCCGCAGCAGCGCGACGGCCGGATCGCCGCGATCGAGGACGAGGGGTTGACCGAGAGCGCCTGGACGGCCCGGCAGCTCGGGCACACCGTGATCAAGGCGTTCAACGGCACCTACGCCCAGGACATCCTGGACCGCGCGCGTCCGGCCGGCGCCCCCGACCGCATGGCGCTCCCGGTCGCGGGCGACGACGAGGCGGCCAAGCGGGTCGTGCGCGACCTGATCGACCGGCTCGGCTTCGACACCGTGGACTCCGGCGGGCTCGCCGACTCCTGGCGCCAGCAGCCGGGCAGCCCGGTCTACGGACTGCGCGCCGGTGTGGAGGGGGTCACCAAGGCGCTCGCGGAGGCGTCACCGCAGCGCCCGGCCGACTTCCGCGGCTGACCCGGGAGGCCGACGGCACCCGCGGACCGCCGCCCGCCCCGGGCCGGCGGCGGTCTACGGGGTCGACCAGTTCTTCAGCGTGTCCTTGGCGGTGAACCGGGACACGTCCTTGTCCAGCGGGTCGTCGGTGTACTGGTGGAACGTCCACGTCGCCTTGATCCGCGGCTTGCCCGCCGTCACGTAGTCGGCGATCCAGAGCCCGTCGCCCGCGTACGACGTGGTGTCGATGTTGAGCCAGAAGTTGCGGTTGCAGTACAGGACGACCTTGTTGTCCGGCCGGAGCTGCTTGAGCTTCTTGATGAAGCTGTCCTTCTCGGCGTTGGTCGCGTGGGTGCCGTCGCCGGTGGTCTCCCAGTCGACGGCGAGGATGTCGCCGGCCTTCTCGGGGGCCTTGCTCAGGAAGTACTCGGCCTGGGCGGTCAGGTTCCCCGGCCACAGGAAGTGGTAGAAGCCGACGACGCAGCCGGCGTCACGGGCCCGCTTCGTCTGGGCGGCGAGCTTGGGGTTGACGTACGAACGGCCCTCGGTCGCCTTGATGAAGACGAAGGAGAGTCCTTCGGTGGAGTACGAGGAGGACTGGTAGGCACTGATGTCGATGCCGCGCAGCATGGGCGCTCCTGTGCGCTCGGGGACAGTGGAGGACAGAACGGGACAGTGCGTCGAGGGTTGCCAAGTGAACCATCAACTCCTGTGCCCCTTCCCCGAGTTCGCCGAGATCCACCTGAACGGGCATCGCCCGTGCCTGCGCATGTGCCGCGGTGCACGTGCGGACGCCGCGTGCGTCAGCACTCGATGATGTTCACCGCCAGCCCGCCCCGGGCCGTCTCCTTGTACTTCACCGACAAGGGGACGGCTGTACCCCGGCCAGGACGACGCGGTCCGGGCGACGGCTCTGCCCAGGGTGGTGATACGGCTGTGGAACGGGGCGGCCGGCACTCCGCACATCGGTGATGATGAGGAGACCACCTTGCCTCTGCCGCTCGACGATCCATCTGATCTGTCGGCGGGGCGTACCGGAGCTGCTGCTTTCATGCGCGGGGACCGGGTGGGGGTGTACGCGGCGGTGCGTTCCTGACCGCGGTACCGGGCGGGCTGGGGCACCCAAGGCGCGCCGGTGCATGCCGGGGCGCACAATGCCTCACCTCGGTACTCTGAACAGGCTGATGAATAAGGGACGTGGCGGGCTCGACATGGGGCAAGGGCGCGCAGAGCATGCCTCTTGAGGTGCAGCACATCAAGAGGGCGCTGCTGCGGGAGTTCCAGGACCGGATCTCTATGGACGACTTCGAGAAGAAGGACCTCACGGAGCGTGAGACGGCTTTGTTGTCGCGGGCCGTGTCCGCGAAGGCCGCCCGCATCCTCGCCGACTGCACCTCGGACGAGGCGGCGGCGTGGGTGATCGACGGCAGGGACGACTTCGGCATCGACTGCGTCGCGTTCTCGCGGACCGTGTGCACGGTGTCCTGCGGCTGCCCACGTGCAAGGTGAACCTGGTCGTCGCGCTCATGGGGGAAGTTCGGCGGACGCGGCCGGAGTGTGGAGTACCGGGTTCTGGACCAGAGGACTTGCACCGGGCGATCCGGGAGGACCTGGAGCCGCAGCCGATCACTCTCAGGGCGACCATGGACCGGGAGTGGTACAGCCGTGAGACCCCGTACAAGGCGGTGATCGGTGAGGTCGGCGCCGATCAACTGGCGCGCTGGTACGGCGGCCGGAGCGATGACGGAGACCATGACAAGGGGCACGGCGAGCGTCTCTGCGACCGTAACGTCCGCAAGACACTTGGGCTCACCGGGGTCAGCCAGACCATGGCGGAGTCGATGCTGGCGGACCCGGAGGGCTTTCTTCACCGGCACAACGGCATCACGGTGCAGTGTGACAAGATCCGCCTGCTGCGAGAGTCGGGGTCGAGGGTGTTGCGGAACCGGGTCTCGCCGCCGTCGGAGACATAGCGAAAGGGCAGGGGGGTGCGCCAGGCGATCAGGCGCCGCTGCGCCTCGGTGGGATGGTCGGCGTACCGGTCGGCCTGCGCCTCCGCGGCGGTCAGGTCGGCGCCCTCGCGTTTGGCCTCGATCACGCCGACGAGCTTGCGCTCCACGTACAGGGCGTAGTCGGCGCGGCCGGTGGCCGTGGTCGTCTCGCGGACGGCGACGCCGCTGCCGCGCCGGTCGCCTTGTACGTAGAGGTTGAGGCTGCCGCCCGCGTCCTGGACGCTCCAGCCCGCCTCGGCGAGCATCTCGTCCAGGCGGGTGCGGACCTGCGCCTCGGTGAGGGGCTCGCGGGCCGCCTGCTCGGCATTCTCCAGGAGGCGCGCGCTCGGCGACGGCCTCGGACGCGGCGGCGGGGCTGGTGACCTGCTCACGCAGCAGTCGGGCGTCGGCCGCAGACTGGGCCTGCTGGAGCGCCGCGAGCTGATCATGCATGGCGGCGACCTGGCGGGCCAGGTCCTCACGCTCCGCCGCGGCTTCGGCAAGCTCCCGCTCCGCCGCGAGGCGGGCGGTCTGCTCCGCCTGCGCCTGGGACGCCTGGCCCTCGTAGGTGAGGCGGGCCTCCTCCAGAGTGCGCCGGGTCTCCTCCACCTGCGTGCGCAGGGCGGTGTTCTGTGCGGCCGGTGTGCGTGCCGGGTCCGGCGGGACGAAGGTTCGCTGTTCGCGTACGCCGCTGATCAGGCGGTGGTACCAGACGCCGAGCCGATGACAGGTCCGCAGGGCACGGAAGGCGTCGTCCGGGTCGTCGTAGTCGTCGTGGTTGGCCTTGTTGCCCAGGACGCGGACCTCGTGGAAGGCGGGCCCCACGTCGCCGTGCAGGTAGCCCTCCCTGCCCAGGGCGGCCAGGCGTTCGACCTGCTTGCTCCGGTGAACTGGACGCGGCCCCGGCGTACCAGGTCGGAGGCGAGGGCCTCACCGAACTGTCGGGACTTGATCAGCGAGGTGTTCGGGTCGGTGAAGACGTTGGCCTAGGCGCCCGACCCGTAGGCGACGAGCAGCGGCAGATGGTCGTACAGGAAGCCGAAGTTGCGTGAGGTGCGGGCGAGTTCGGCGAGTCTGGGGTCCGGCGTCTGTGCCGCGCCACCTGCGCTCATCAGAGAGGTACCGCTTTTCCTGGTGTGCTGCCGTATGAATGGGGTGCACCGGGCTGTGTGAGTGCCGTGAAGGGATCATCGAGCCTATCGCCGGGGGCCATTCGTGCGCCAGGACTTTCGCCGCCGCCGGTTCCGCAACACCCGGTGGAGGCCGAGGGCCAGAGGCACCGGCGTCGAGCCGGGCGGACGGTGGCGGCCGGCCCCACGGTCGGTGGCCGTGCTCACGGCTTGCCGATGTCCACAGCCCATACTCCCGTCCCGTCGTACGCCTCCGGAGTCGCGGTCAGTACCTGGCCCTCGCCCTGGCCGGCCGCCGACGCGTAGACCGCGTGGGCGTGCCGCCAGTCGACGCCCGCGGCGGTCGCCTGTTCCACGGAGGCGGCCCCCGCGAAGTCGAGGGGCAGGAACTCCAGTCCGGGAAGCGCCCCCGTGTGCGCCACCGCACCAGGAAGCTCCATGCCTGCCGCGAACAGACACAAGGCGGGGACGTGCGCGCGTTGAAGCGGATCGTCGACCTCGACCACAGCCAGGCCGGACAGCAGACGGTGTCCCCTGCACAGGGCGACCACCGCGGTGTGGTCCAGGATGATCACCGGCGCTCTCCCCGGCGGCCCGCGGCGATCTCCGCGCGCCAGGCCTGTGCCTCGCGTACGTCCTCATCGGTCAGCTCTGGCCGCAGGTTCGCGCGGACGTACGCGATCGCCCGAGCCGTCCGCTCGGCCCGTTCAGCCTCGGTGGGAGTCGCCGCGACAACGCTTTCCACATACGCGCGGGTACTGAGTCCGCGCTCTTCGGCCAGAGTGCGAAGACGATCTCTTATGCCTTCGTCGATCTTGATAGTGGTGTCAGCCATGATGCGAGAATACCAATGAATACATCGGTCGGCGGTCCCCTTCAGGGGAGTGCGAAGCGCGCCAAGTGGCACGAGGCGTACCCGTCTCCGGGTAGCGGGCTCTCCACGGACTTGGCCGTTCAGGCGTGGTTTAGCAAGAGCCCATTTCATGGGGACTCGCCAGGGACTCGCAAGTCTGGTCCGGGGAGTTTCCAGGGACCTAACACTCGATGATGTTCACCGCCAGCCCGCCCCGCGCCGTCTCCTTGTACTTCACCGACATGTCCGCGCCGGTGTCCTTCATGGTCTTGATGACCTTGTCGAGGGACACCTTGTGGGAGCCGTCGCCGCGCATCGCCATCCTCGCGGCCGTCACCGCCTTCACCGCCGCCATGCCGTTGCGCTCGATGCACGGGATCTGCACCAGGCCGCCGACCGGATCGCAGGTCAGCCCGAGGTTGTGCTCCATGCCGATCTCGGCGGCGTTCTCCACCTGCTCCGGGCTGCCGCCCAGCACCTCGGCGAGCGCGCCCGCCGCCATCGAGCAGGCGGAGCCGACCTCGCCCTGGCAGCCGACCTCGGCGCCGGAGATGGAGGCGTTCTCCTTGAAGAGCATGCCAATGGCCCCGGCGGCCAGCAGAAAGCGGATGACGCCCCCCTCGTCGGCGCCGGGCACGAAGTTCACGTAGTAGTGCAGCACCGCGGGGATGATGCCGGCCGCGCCGTTGGTCGGGGCGGTGACCACCCGGCCGCCGGCCGCGTTCTCCTCGTTCACGGCCATCGCGTAGAGGGTGATCCACTCCATGGCGTGGGCGAGCGGGTCGCCCTCGGCGCGGAGCTGGCGGGCCGAGACGGCGGCGCGGCGGCGCACCCGAAGACCGCCCGGCAGGATGCCCTCGCGGGACAGGCCGCGCGACACGCAGCCCCGCATCACCCGCCAGATCTCCAGCAGCCCCTCGCGGATCTCCTCCTCGGTGCGCCAGGCGCGCTCGTTCTCCAGCATCAGCGCGGAGATCGACAGGCCCGTCTCCCGGGTCAGCCGCAGCAGCTCGTCACCGGTGCGGAAGGGGTACTTCAGCACCGTGTCGTCCAGTTTGATGCGGTCGGCGCCCACCGCGTCCTCGTCGACCACGAAGCCGCCGCCGACCGAGTAGTACGTCTTGGACAGCAGCTCGGTGCCGTCGGCGCCGTACGCCCACAGGGTCATGCCGTTCGCGTGGTAGGGCAGCGCCTTGCGGCGGTGCAGCACCAGGTCGTCGTCGAAGGAGAAGGCGATCTCGTGCTCGCCGAGCAGCCGCAGCCGGCCGCCGGCGCGGATCGCCTCCACCCGGTCGTCCGCCGTCTCCACCTCCACCGTGCGCGGCGAGGCGCCCTCCAGGCCGAGCAGCACCGCCTTGGGGGTGCCGTGGCCGTGGCCGGTCGCGCCCAGCGAGCCGTACAGCTCGGCGCGGACCGCGGCCGTGGGCTGAAGGAGCCCTTCGCCTCGCAGCCGCCGGGCGAACATGCGGGCCGCGCGCATCGGGCCCACGGTGTGGGAGCTGGAGGGGCCTATGCCGATCGAGAACAGGTCGAAGACCGAGATGGCCACGGTGGACTCCTAAACGTTTCGGCAGACGCCGTTGTCGGCCGACGGATGGTGCGGGGGTGCGGGGGGTGGTGCCTGGGGCGGGCGGACGCAAGGAACGGGGCACCGCGCCGGCTCGGGCATGTGCGCGATGCCCCGTACGTCCGTATGGAGGGTTTCGTACGTCTCAAAGCGTACGAAAACTCTTCCGGCCCGCGAAAATGCCGTGCATCACTTCAGGCCGGGGTACAGCGGGTGCCTGTCCGCGAGTGCGGACACCCGGGCCTTGAGGCTCTCCGCGTCGTACGACGGCTTCAGTGCCTCGGCGATGATGTCGGCGACCTCGGCGAAGTCCTCGGCCCCGAAGCCGCGGGTGGCCAGGGCGGGCGTGCCGATACGGAGCCCGGAGGTGACCATCGGCGGGCGCGGGTCGTTCGGGATCGCGTTGCGGTTGACCGTGATGCCGACCTCGTGGAGGCGGTCCTCGGCCTGCTGTCCGTCCAGCTCGCTGTCGCGCAGGTCGACCAGGACCAGGTGCACGTCCGTGCCGCCGGACAGGACGTCGACGCCGACGGCCTTGACATCGTCGCGGACCAGCCGCTCGGCCAGGATGCGCGCCCCGTCCAGGGTGCGCCGCTGGCGCTCCTTGAAGTCGTCGGAGGCGGCGACCTTGAAGGCGACGGCCTTGGCGGCGACCACGTGCTCCAGCGGACCGCCCTGCTGACCGGGGAAGACCGCGGAGTTGATCTTCTTCGCCAGCTCGGCGGTGGACAGGATCACGCCACCGCGCGGACCGCCCAGCGTCTTGTGGGTGGTCGTGGTGACGACGTGGGCGTGCGGCACCGGGTTGGGGTGCAGGCCCGCGGCGACCAGACCGGCGAAGTGCGCCATGTCGACCATCAGGTACGCGCCGACCTCGTCCGCGATCCGGCGGAAGGCGGCGAAGTCGAGCTGCCGCGGGTACGCGGACCAGCCGGCCACGATCAGCTTGGGCTTCGACTCCTTGGCCAGGCGCTCGACCTCGGCCATGTCGACCTGCCCGGTCTCCTCGTCGACGTGGTACGCGACCACGTTGTAGAGCTTGCCAGAGAAGTTGATCTTCATGCCGTGGGTCAGGTGCCCGCCGTGCGCGAGGTTCAGGCCCATGATCGTGTCGCCCGGCTTGAGCAGCGCGAACATCGCGGCGGCGTTGGCCTGCGCGCCCGAGTGCGGCTGCACGTTGGCGTGCTCGGCGCCGAAGAGCGCCTTGACCCGGTCGATGGCGAGTCGCTCGACCACGTCGACGTGCTCGCAGCCGCCGTAGTAGCGGCGGCCCGGGTAGCCCTCGGCGTACTTGTTGGTCAGGACCGAGCCCTGGGCCTCCATGACCGCGACCGGCGCGAAGTTCTCGGAGGCGATCATCTCCAGGGTGGACTGCTGGCGGTGCAGCTCGGCGTCGACGGCGGCGGCGACGTCCGGGTCCAGCTCGTGCAGGGGCGTGTTGAGAAGTGACATCGGGGGTCGGTCCTTAGCTGCCGGAGAACTCGGTGTACTCGTCCGCGGAGAGCAGATCCGCCGGCTCGTCCGAGACGCGGACCCTGAACAGCCAGCCGCCCTCGAAGGGGGCGGAATTCACCAGCGACGGGTCGTCCACCACGTCCTGGTTGGTCTCCGTGACCTCACCGGTGACCGGCGAGTACAGGTCGCTGACCGACTTGGTCGACTCCAGCTCGCCGCAGGTCTCGCCCGCGGTCACCGTGGCACCGACCTCCGGGAGCTGGACGAACACGACATCGCCGAGCGCGTTGGCCGCGTGCTCCGTGATGCCGACCGTCGACACGCCGTCCTCGGCGCCCGACAGCCACTCGTGCTCCTTGCTGTAACGCAGCTTCTGGGGGTTGCTCATGGCTTGAATTCTCCTGTACGCGGGGGACTGCTGGGGAACGTGCCGGTGTGTACCGGCCCACTGCGAAGAGGCGGCCGTACTGCTCACGGACCGCTTCCGGACTACTTCCGGCGCTTGTAGAACGGCAGCGCCACGACCTCGTACGGCTCGTGGGTGCCCCGGATGTCCACGCCGACGCCCTGCGTGCCGGGGGCGGCGTGCGCGGCGTCGACGTACGCCATCGCGACCGGCCGGCCCAGCGTCGGGGACGGCGCGCCGGAGGTGACCTCGCCGATCACGGTCCCGCCCGCGACCACCTGGTAGCCCGCGCGCGGGACCCGGCGGCCCTCGGCGACGAGGCCGACCAGCACCCGCGGCGGGTTCTCCTGCGCCTTGGCGGCGGCCTCGGCGAGCGCCGCGCGCCCCACGAAGTCGCCGTCCTTGTCGAACTTCACGACCCGGCCGAGACCGGCGTCGAAGGGGGTGAGCGACGTCGTCAGCTCGTGCCCGTACAGCGGCATGCCCGCCTCCAGGCGCAGCGTGTCGCGGCAGGACAGGCCGCAGGGGACGAGCCCGGCCTGCGCGCCCGCCTCGGTCAGCGCCTGCCACAGCCGCTCCGCGTCGGCGGGAGCGGCGAACAGCTCGAAGCCGTCCTCGCCCGTGTAGCCGGTGCGGGCGATCAGCGCGGGCACACCGGCGACGGTGCCGGGCAGGCCCGCGTAGTACTTCAGGCCGTCGAGGTCGGCGTCCGTGAGTGAGGCGAGGATGCCCGGGGACTCGGGACCCTGGACGGCGAGCAGGGCGTAGGCGTCGCGGTCGTCGCGCACCTCGGCGTCGAAGCCCGCGGCGCGCTCGGTCAGCGCGTCCAGGACCACCTGGGCGTTGGAGGCGTTGGCGACGACCATGTAGTGCGGGGCGGCCCCGGCGTCACCGAGCCGGTAGACGATCAGGTCGTCCAGGATGCCGCCGTCCTCGCGGCAGATCATCGTGTAGCGGGCCCGGCCCGCGCCGACCGAGGAGATGTTGCCGACCAGGGCGAAGTCGAGGAGCCTGGCCGCGTCGGGCCCGGTGACGGTGATCTCGCCCATGTGGGAGAGGTCGAAGAGGCCGGCCCGGGAGCGCACCGCGAGGTGCTCGTCGCGCTCGGAGCCGTAGCGCAGCGGCATGTCCCAGCCGGCGAAGTCGGTCATCGTCGCGCCGAGCGAGCGGTGCAGCGCGTCCAGGGCGGTGTGACGGGGGGCGTTACTGCTCATCGGTGGGGCTCCCAAGGCGTGACGGCGAGGTCGTTCCTCCCCATCTGTCATCGGAACCTGAGAGGTTCGTCGTGACTCCCGGGCACCGGCTGACCGGCACTTCCGTGATCATGACTTGCACCTTGGGTGGAGCCGCCGGTCGGCGGCCCGCTTTTCAGATGTGCCTCGCCCGCGCGGTATGTGGGGCCTGAGAGATTCAAGGGAGGGACTTGCTCCTTCGGCGCCCTGAGGACGGTGCCCCGGGGACTCTCCCGCGCGGATTCAAGCGGCCGGTATGCAGTTGGCGGGCACATCATCGCACGCATCCGTGAAACACGTGAGGGGCGGTCCCTGTGTGGCCCGCACAGTGTCCTGTAACGGGCCTGTGGCAGGACACGGACGGAAACAGGAGACCCGCGCATTACCTTCTCTTTACACTCGACGGGGATGGGACTCCGGACCCAAGGGGAGGACGATCACGGTGAACAGGACCACGGCGTACGCGACGGGCCCGGGCCTCGCACTGCCCGAGCAGCCCGGTGTCCCGGCCCGGGAGGCGTGCGCAGCGCTGCCCCGGGCCGTCGTCCGCGATCTGCGCGAGCGCGGCGGCCGCAGCCCGCACGGCCTCTCCTTCGGCGCCGCCGACCTCGTCGTGGTCACCGGTCTGCCGGGCAGCGGCAAGTCGACCCTGATGCGCCGGGCCGTACGCGGCCCGCGCGTCGACTCCCAGGACACCCGCGACCGCTGGGACACCCGGCTCCCGGGCTTCCTGCCGTACGGGGTCTACCGCCCCCTCGTCCGGGTCGCGCACTACGCCGGGCTGCGCCGCGCCCTGCGCTCGGGCACCGGAGTCGTCGTGCACGACTGCGGCACCCAGAGCTGGGTGCGCCGCTGGCTCGCCCGCGAGGCCCGGCGCCGCGGCGGCACCCTGCACCTGCTCCTCCTCGACGTCGCACCCGGCACCGCCCTCGACGGCCAGCGCGAGCGCGGCCGCGGCGTCACGCGCTACGCCTTCCTGCGCCACCGCCGCGCGGCCGGCCGGCTGCTGCGCGCGGTGGAGCGGGGCACCCTGCCGGCGGGCTGCGGCTCGGCGGTCCTGATCGACCGGGACGCGGCCGACGTGCTGCGCCGGATCGACTTCGGCGGCTGAGATCGCGTGCACGGACCCCGGCCGGGCGCCGGTGCCGGGTGGCCGGTGAAGGGCCCCGGTGGCGCCTCACCCGTTAGGGTTTCCAGCCGGAACAGCGGTTCACAGCAGGCGGTAGACAGATGGACATCCCGGCACAGGCGCACCCGCACTCCCATTCGCACGGCGGATGGCCCGGCAACGAACTGGAGGAGGTGCTCTCCGCGTCCCTCGGAGTGCCCTCGGCCGGCGGCCGGATCGTCGAGGTCCTCGGCCGCAGCTTCCTGTGGATACCCCTGCCGAACGGCGGCGGCCCGCACAGCGGCCCGCTCGACCTGCCCACCATGGAGATAGAGGGGCGGCCCTACGTCCCCGTCTTCAGCTCGGAGGAGCAGTTCCGCCACGTCGTCGGCGGCCACATGGGCTGCACCGTCGCCCCCGCCGTCGAGTTCGCGCGCGGACTGCCCCCGCAGGTCGGCATCGCCGTCAACCCCGACGGCGTGGTCGGCGTACCGCTGCCGCCGCCCGCCGTCGCCGAGCTGTGCCGCACCGGGCGGACCCCGCTCGACGGGCCCGCGAGCGGCGGCCGGGTGCGGCTCTTCGAGCCGGACTGGCAGGAGGATCCGGTGGACTTCCTGACCGCCGCCTCCGAGGAGTTCGCCGGGACCGGCGTCGTGCTCACCGCCCGCCGCTGCCTGGCGAGCATCGAGGGCGACGAGCCGGTGATGTTCGTCGGCGTGGAGCTCTCCGACTGGGAGGGCCCCGCCCGTACGCTCCCGCTGGACGCGCTGGGCCGCGCCCTCGGCCGGGTCCCCGTCGACCGGCCGGTGAACCTGGTGCTCCTGGACGTCACCCAGGATCCGGTCGCCGACTGGATGCGCGCCCGGGTGCGCCCCTTCTACCAGCGGGAGTACTGACGGTGCGGGTTCCAGGGCCCGCCGGAACGGCGACACCGCGCACGCCCGTCGGGCCGTGCGTCAAGTCGCTGTCAGGAACGCCGCTTAAGCTGGTTTCATGGCTCGGTCGAGGTGTTGGCGTGATTCCGGTCGGGATGCCGTACACAGCACCTCCGGAGCAATGGGTGAGTACAACGTGACATGTTCGCGAAGGGGCGGTTGAGGGTGAGCGCGTCGGGCACGGCCGCGACCGGGCAGGTCGAGCACATGCTGCGCCAGGTGACCCCGGGGCGTTACGACGCCTACGAGGCACTCCTCCGTGCGCTCGCGACGCCGTCGAACGGCCAGGTCTGGATGCTGCTCTGGCACGGCCAGGCCGGCTCCCCGGACGCCCAGTACGGAAACATGGAGGTCGACGGGTACGGCTACGCGCCCTGTGTGACCTCCGCCCAGGAGCTGTCCGCCAGCGGCTGGAACCGCAGCTACGAGGTGGTCGACGGCCTCGACGTCGCCCGCACCCTCTACCCCGACCACTACGGCCTCTGGCTGAATCCGCACGCCCCCGGCGGCGGCGTCGGCATCCCCTGGCTCGACCTGCGGCGGATCGCCACGGGCCTGGAGCGCCAGCCCGCGGGCCCGCTCAGGCTGTCCGAACCGGGCATCGAGATCCCGCAGTTCTACGCCCTGCTCACGCAGAACGCCCACCGCACCCCCGCCGTGCGCTCGCTGCGCCGCGCCTGGGTGCAGCCCTCGCTCGGGGCGCCCTACCTGGCCATCGGCCTCGACGTCTACGACACCTCGCCGCCGGCCGTCGACTCGGTGCGCGCGATGATGCAGCAGTCCATCGGCGCGGTCCCGGACGGGCTGCCCGTCTCCACCGTCGCGATGTCGGACGCGTACGACCCGGTGGCCCTGTGGATGGGGGCCAGCGCCCGGCCGTTCTACGACCGCGAGGCGCACGCCGCCCCGGCCCAGGCACCCGTCCCCGGCGGATACGGCTACCCTCAGCCACGCCCCTACTGAGCGGGACAGACCGGTGTCCCGGATTCCGCTTCATCGGAACTCGGGTGCGCACCGCGCGTGTTGGTCTGCCTCCGCACCGTGCTGACCAGCGCTTCCGTGAGCGAAAGCGCGGGTTGTCCGCTTTGGTGGTGACAGGGGGCGTTAGTGGTCCTGATGGCCACTCGTGTCCCAACTGCCCCGTGTCCGCCCCCTGTTACCCACCGTCCGCATAACGGAACCCTCCTACCTGCATCACGTTTGCGCATCCATTGGCCGTCAGCTCTGGCAACAGATCGCCGAGGCGTTGAAGACTCCCCGTCCAGGGGCGTTCGCCCCTGTGTACGACGGACTGATCATGCCGCCACAGCGGCACGCGTGGGCCGGCTACCGCCGGTTGAGAGGGGTCCCTGCCACGATGACGGCACCATTGCACGAGCCGACCGCGGAAGCGGCCCCGAGCGCGGCCGAGGAAGCGGCGGTGGTCGGCGCCGACGCCAAGGCGGTACAGGGGCGTTCGCTCGGCCGCATCGCCTGGGAGCGCCTCAAGCGTGACAAGCTCGCCCTCTCGGGCGGTGCCGTCGTGCTCCTGCTCATCGTGATCGCGATCCTCGCTCCCGTGATCGCGAACCTGGTCGGCCAGGACCCGGAGACCCACCACGAGGACCTGATCGACCCGCTGTTCTCGACCCCCACGGGGTCACTCGGCGGCATCAGCGGCGACCACCTCCTCGGCGTCGAGCCGGTCAGCGGCCGTGACATCTTCGCGCGCATCGTCTACGGCGCCCGTGTCTCGCTGCTGGTCGGCTTCCTGTCGGCGCTGGTCGCCGTCGCGCTCGGCACCGTCCTCGGCATCCTGGCCGGCTTCTTCGGCGGCTGGGTCGACGCGGCCATCAGCCGGGTCATGGACGGTCTGCTGGCGTTCCCGCAACTGCTCTTCATCATCGCGCTGGTCTCGGTCATGCCGAACGAGATGCTGGGCCTGACCGGTACGGGCGTGCGCCTGTTCGTGATGATCCTGGTGATCGGCTTCTTCGGCTGGCCGTACGTGGGCCGTGTGGTGCGCGGTCAGACGCTCTCGCTGCGTGAGCGGGAGTACGTGGAGGCCGCGCGCAGCCTGGGTGCCGGGCGGTTCTACATCCTGTTCAAGGAGCTGCTGCCCAACCTCGTCGCCCCGATCATCGTGTACACGACCATGATGATCCCGACCAACATCCTCACCGAGGCGGCGCTCAGCTTCCTCGGCGTGGGCGTCAAGCCGCCGACCGCCTCTTGGGGACAGATGCTGTCGTCGGCGATCGACTACTACGACTCGGACCCCATGTACATGGTGATCCCCGGCGTAGCGATCTTCATCACCGTGCTCTCCTTCAACCTCTTCGGCGACGGCGTACGCGATGCGCTCGACCCGAAGGGTTCCCGCTGAACTGCCGTACCACCTGACGGGCCCGTATCTCTCATCAACGGCGGGCCGAAACCAACACCGGAGGATCCGAGTGACAACCCAAAGCACCACAGGGCGGCGCAAGCAGGCTGCTGCCGCCGCTGCCGTGGTAGCTGCTCTGCTGGCCACGGCGGCGTGCGGCGGCGGTGACAGTGACAGCGACGGCGGTTCCAAGACCGGCGCGGCCGGCTTCGACGCCGCGAACAACAAGGTCGCCCAGGCCTCGCTGGTCAAGAAGGGCGGCGAGCTGAAGTTCGCGGGCGCCCAGGACGCCGACTCGTGGGACACCACGCGCGGCTACTACGGCTTCATGTGGGACTTCTCCCGCTACTACAGCCGTCAGCTGGTCACCACCAAGACCGAGCCGGGCGCCAAGGGTGCCGAGCTCACTCCGGACCTCGCCACCTCCATGGCGAAGATCTCCGACGACGGCAAGACCTACACGTACACCCTGCGTGACGGTGCCACGTGGGAGGACGGCAAGGCGATCACGTCGAAGGACATCAAGTACGGCATCGAGCGCGTCTGGGCGCAGGACGTGCTGTCCGGCGGTCCGGTCTACCTGCGGGACGCCCTCGACCCCAAGGGTGAGTACAAGGGCCCGTACAAGGACACGTCCAAGGACAAGCTGGGTCTGAAGGCGATCGAGACGCCCGACGACAAGACGATCGTCTTCAAGCTCCCGAAGGCCAACTCGGACTTCGAGGCGATGCTCGCGCTGACCTCGGCCTCCCCGGTCCGCCAGGACAAGGACACCAAGTCCAAGTACGGCCTGCACCCGTTCTCCTCCGGCCCGTACAAGTTCGAGTCGTACACGCCGAACAAGAAGCTGGTCCTCGTCCGCAACGAGAACTGGAAGGCGTCCTCGGACCCGATCCGCAAGGCGTACCCGGACAAGGTCTCGCTGACGCTGTTCACCAACGCCAACGACATGGACCAGCGTCTGATCGCCGGCGACTACGACCTGGACATCACCCAGACCGGCATGTCCCCGCAGGGCCGCACCACCGCCCTGAAGGAGCACAAGGCCAACCTGGACAACCCGGTCTCCGGCTTCATCCGGTACGCGGTCTTCCCGCAGACCGTGAAGCCGTTCGACAACGAGCACTGCCGCAAGGCCGTGATCTACGGCGCCGACCACGTGTCGCTGCAGACCGCCCGTGGCGGCCCGGTCGCCGGTGGCGACATCGGCACCAACATGCTGCCGCCGGCCGTCCCCGGCTCCGAGGGCCAGGACTACGACCCGTTCGAGATCGCCACGACGAACAAGAGCGGCAACGTCGAGAAGGCCAAGGAAGAGCTGAAGGCCTGCGGCAAGCCGAACGGCTTCAAGACCACCATCGCGGTCCGCAACAACAAGCCGGTCGAGGTCGCCACCGCCGAGTCCCTCCAGGCCTCGCTGAAGAAGGTCGGCATCGAGGTCGACATCGACCAGTACGACGGCGCCCAGTCCTCCGGCATCATCGGCAGCCCCGCCAACGTGAAGAAGAAGGGCTACGGCATCATCATCATGGGCTGGGGCCCGGACTTCCCGTCCGTCGCCGGCTACGGCCAGCCGCTGTGGGACAGCCAGTACATCCTTGAGAGCGGCAACAACAACTACGCCCAGATCAAGGACAAGTCGATCGACGGCCTCTTCGAGGACTACGCCGCCGAGCTCGACGACGCCAAGAAGGCGGACATCGCCAAGCAGATCAACCACAAGGTCATGGAGGGCGCGTACTACCTGCCCTTCACCTTCGAGAAGTTCCTCAACTGGCGCGGCTCCCGGCTCGCGAACGTCTACACGACCGATGGTTACAGCGGTTACTACGACTTCGTGAACCTGGGCCTGAAGAAGTAACCACAACCGGCGCACCCGCCATACGGCACGAAAGGCAGGTGAAGGCCGGAGCGGCGTGACCCGCGGGCCACCCGGGGGCACCTCCCACGTCCATAAGACAGTGGGGGAGCCCCCGGTGGTCCGCGGCCCCGCCGCCGGGCCGAGAGCAGTGCTCGCTTACCTCATCAGGCGGCTCTTCGCCGCCGCAGTGATGCTGGTGGTCATCATTCTGGTGGTCTTCGGCATCTTCTTCCTGGTCCCGCGGTGGGCGGGCGTCGACCCGGCCACGATGTTCATCGGGAAGCAGGCCGACCCCGCGGCCATCGAAGGCGTCCGGCAGAAGCTGGGCCTCGGCGACCCGATCTTCGTCCAGGTCTGGGAGTTCTTCAAGGGCATCTTCGCGGGACGCACCTACGCGAACGGTGGCGACGTCACCAACTGCGCCGCTCCCTGCTTCGGCTACTCCTTCCGCAGCGAACAGGCCATCTGGCCGGTGATCACCGACCGCTTCCCGGTGACCCTGGGTCTCGCGCTCGGCGCCGCCGTGCTGTGGCTGCTGTTCGGTGTCGCGGCGGGTGTGCTCTCCGCACTCAAGCGCGGCTCCTTCTGGGACCGCGGCGCGATGTTCGTCGCCCTCGGCGGCGTCTCGCTCCCCATCTACTTCACCGGCCTGCTGTCGCTGGCGATCTTCAGTTACGGGCTGGGCTGGCTCGACGCCCAGTACGTCCCGCTCGAGGAGAGCTTCACCGGCTGGTTCGGCGGCATGATCCTGCCCTGGGTCACGCTCGCCTTCCTCTACGCGGCGATGTACGCGCGGATCACCCGGGCGACCATGCTGGAGGTCCTCGGCGAGGACTACATCCGCACCGCACGGGCCAAGGGCCTGCGTGAGCCGGTGGTCATCGGCAAGCACGCCATGCGCTCCACCATGACCCCGATCCTCACCATGCTCGGCATGGACCTCGGCGCCCTGATCGGCGGCGCGATCCTCACCGAGACCACCTTCAGCCTCCCCGGACTGGGACAGGCGGTCCTCAAGGCGATCAGCGACAAGGACCTGCCCATCATCCTGGGCGTCACGCTGATCACCTCGCTCGCGGTGATCGTCGCCAACCTCGTCGTGGACATCCTGTACGCCGTGATCGACCCCCGAGTGAGGCTCGCATGACCGAACTCAGCAAGAGCGGAGCGGCGGTCGGCGAGCCCGTCAAGAGCTCGTACACCCCCTCCGCCTTCCTCGAAGTCCGTGACCTGAAGGTGCACTTCCCGACCGACGACGGCCTGGTCAAGTCCGTCGACGGCCTCAGCTTCACGCTGGAGAAGGGCAAGACCCTCGGCATCGTGGGCGAGTCCGGCTCCGGCAAGTCAGTGACCTCGCTCGGCATCATGGGCCTGCACACCGCAGGGCAGTACGGCAAGCGCAAGGCGCAGATCTCCGGCGAGATCTGGCTGGACGGCACCGAACTGCTGACGGCCGACCCGGACCACGTACGCAAGCTGCGCGGCCGCGAGATGGCGATGATCTTCCAGGATCCGCTGTCGGCCCTGCACCCGTACTACACGATCGGCCAGCAGATCGTGGAGGCGTACCGGATCCACCACAAGGTCGACAAGAAGACCGCGAAGCGCCGCGCCGTCGAGATGCTCGACCGGGTCGGCATCCCGCAGCCGGACAAGCGGGTCGACAACTACCCGCACGAGTTCTCCGGCGGTATGCGCCAGCGCGCGATGATCGCGATGTCGCTGGTCAACAACCCCGAACTGCTCATCGCGGACGAGCCGACCACCGCCCTGGACGTCACCGTCCAGGCGCAGATCCTCGACCTCATCCGCGACCTTCAGAAGGAGTTCGGCTCCGCGGTCATCGTCATCACCCACGACCTGGGCGTCGTCGCCGAGCTCTCCGACGACCTGCTGGTGATGTACGGCGGCCGCTGCGTCGAGCGCGGTCCCGCGGACAAGGTCTTCTACGAGCCGCGGCACCCCTACACCTGGGGCCTGCTCGGCTCGATGCCGCGCCTGGACCGCGAGCAGACCGAGCGCCTGATCCCGGTCAAGGGCTCCCCGCCCTCGCTGATCAACATCCCGTCCGGCTGCGCCTTCAACCCGCGCTGCCCGTACGCGGACGTCCCCAAGGACAACGTCACCCGCACGGTCCGTCCCGAGCTGTCCGAGGTCGGCGGCCGGCACTGGGCCGCCTGCCACATGACGCAGGAGCAGCGGGAGCGGATCTGGACCGAAGAGATTGCGCCCAAGCTGTGAGTGAGAACGCAAGGGACAAAGCAGGAGACGACAAGGTGAGCATCCCCGCACAGGGCGAGGGCGCGGCGGCCGGGGACTCCGGTGCGGCGAAGGCGCCGGCGGCGACCCTCACCAAGGACGCCGCCCCGGGCGAGACCCTGCTCAAGGTCACCGGTCTGCAAAAGCACTTCCCCATCCGCAAGGGGCTGCTGAAGCGGCAGGTCGGCGCGGTGCGCGCGGTCGACGGCCTGGACTTCGAGGTCAAGTCCGGCGAGACCCTGGGCGTCGTGGGCGAGTCGGGCTGCGGCAAGTCGACGATGGGCCGGCTGATCACGCGGCTGCTCGAACCGACGGCGGGCACGGTCGAGTTCGAGGGCCGGGACATCACGCACCTCGGCGTGAGCGGCATGCGCCCGATGCGCCGCGACGTCCAGATGATCTTCCAGGACCCGTACTCGTCGCTGAACCCGCGGCACACCATCGGCACGATCGTCGGCGCTCCCTTCAGGCTCCAGGGCGTCACGCCCGAGGGCGGCATCAAGAAGGAGGTCCAGCGGCTGCTGTCGGTCGTGGGCCTCAACCCCGAGCACTACAACCGCTACCCGCACGAGTTCTCCGGCGGCCAGCGCCAGCGCATCGGCATCGCCCGCGCGCTCGCGCTCAACCCGAAGCTGGTCGTGGCGGACGAGCCGGTCTCGGCGCTCGACGTGTCGATCCAGGCCCAGGTCGTCAACCTGCTCGACGACCTCCAGCAGGAACTCGGCCTGACGTACGTGATCATCGCGCACGACCTTTCGGTGGTGCGGCACGTCTCGGACCGGATCGCGGTGATGTACCTCGGCAAGATCGTCGAGCTGGCGGACCGCGACTCGCTCTACAAGGCGCCGATGCACCCGTACACCAAGGCCCTGATGTCGGCGGTGCCGATTCCGGACCCGGCGCGGCGCAACGCCAAGAGCGAGCGGATCCTGCTCCAGGGCGACGTGCCCTCGCCGATCGCGCCGCCGAGCGGCTGCCGCTTCCACACCCGGTGCTGGAAGGCGACGGAGATCTGCAAGACGACCGAGCCGCCGCTCCTGGAGCTGAAGCCGGGCCAGCAGGTCGCCTGCCACCACCCGGAGAACTTCGAGGACCAGGCGCCGCAGGACACGGTGCTGCTCACGGCGGCCAAGCAGGCCGGCGAGCTGGTGCCGGACGAGGTGCTGGCCGAGTCGGCGGAGACGTCGGCGGCGGTGGCGGCGGAGGCCGACGCTGCCGTCAAGACCGACGCCGAGGCTGACAGCGGCGAGGGCCAGGAGCCCGTGGGCAAGTGAGGCCTGCGCAGATGGCATGAGCTTGGCAAAGTCATGCACATGACCGAACGGGAGAGTTCAGAGTCGTCCGTGTCCGACTTATCGGCACACGCTCGAAAGGGACGGCTCATGAAACTCTCCCGTTCGGCACGTTCAGTGCGTGCGGCACGTACGGTCCGCTCGGTCCGCTCGGCGCGCTGGGGCGCCGTCGCCACCGCGGCGGTCTCCTTCTTCGCCGTCGCCGCCTCGCCCGCCCCCTCTCCCGGCGCCGACGGCATCGGCGACAGCTACTTCCCGCGGCTCGGCAACGGCGGCTTCGACGCCCGCCACTACGACCTCTCCGTGGCGTACGACCCGGACACCGACCGCCTCGACGGCCGTACGACCCTCACCGCCCGCGCCACCCAGAACCTCTCGTCCTTCGACCTCGACCTCCAGAAACTGGAGGTCACCCGGGTCGAAGTGAACGGCAGACGGGCCCGGTTCACCCGCGACGGCGACGAACTGCGCGTCACGCCGCGCGACGCGCTCCGCAGGGGCCGCGACTTCACGGTCACCGTCACCTACGGCGGCGTCCCCGAGCCGCTCACCGGCCCCATCGTCTTCGGCTCCGACTACGGGTGGATGAAGACCCCCGACGGCGTCTTCGTCGCCTGCGAGCCGAACGCCGCCTCCACCTGGTTTCCGTCCAGCGACCACCCCTCCGACAAGGCGACCTACGACATACGCATCAAGGCGCCCAAGGGCCTGACCGGCGTCTCCAACGGCCGGCTCGTCTCGGCGTACGACAAGGGCGGCTCGTCGTACGCGCACTGGCGCGAGAGCAGGCCCATGGCGACCTATCTGGCGACGGCGACGATCGGCAAGTTCGACGTGCGCACCGGCCGGACGCCCTCGGGGATCCCGGTCTACGTCGCCATCGACCCGGTCCTGGCCGGTGACAACACCGTCGACGTGTACGCCGTCACGGCCGCCGCCACCGACTACTGGTCGCAGGTCTTCGGCCCGTACCCCTTCGAGGAGACCGGGGCGATCGTCGACGACATGCCGCAGGCCGGGTTCTCCCTGGAGGTGCAGAGCAAGCCCGCCTACTCGGCCGTGCGCAGCGAGACGACGATCGTGCACGAGCTGGCCCACCAGTGGTTCGGCGACTCGGTCTCGGTGGCGCACTGGAAGGACATCTGGCTCAACGAGGGCTTCGCCACCTACGCGCAGTGGCTGTGGGCCGAGCACCAGGGCACCCGCAGCGCCCACGACTCCTTCCTGGCCGCTTATGACGCCCGCCCGGCGGACAACGCGTTCTGGCAGACCGTGGTCGGCGATCCGCAGCGCGACACCATGTTCGCCTCCGCGGTCTACCAGCGCGGCGCGATGACCCTCCAGGTGCTGCGCGAACGCATCGGCGACACCGCCTTCTTCAGGCTGCTGCCCGCCTGGACCGAGCAGCACCGCTACGGCAACGCGGACACCGCCGGCTTCGTCCGGCTCGCGGAGAGGATCAGCGGCAAGCAGTTGGACGACCTGTTCGACACGTGGCTCTTCACCACGGGCAAGCCGGCCCTGTAGCCGGTTCCCGGCAGCTCACCGCCGGTCCCGCGTCGCAAGGGGAGCACCCCGCTCCAGGTAAGAATGTGGGGTGCTCCAGCAATTGTTCAGCCCCTCCGTCCAGCACACGCTCGACCTGATCGGCATCTTCGTCTTCGCGATCTCCGGCGCGCTGCTCGCCGTCCGCAAGAACTTCGACATCTTCGGCATCGCCGTGCTCGCCGAGGTCACCGCGCTCGGCGGCGGGCTGTTCCGGGACCTGATCATCGGGGCCGTGCCCCCGGCGGCCTTCACCGACCTGGGGTACTTCGTCACCCCGCTGTTCGCCGCGCTGCTGGTGATGTTCCTCCATCCGCAGGTGGAGCGGATCCAGTACGGCGTGAACGTCTTCGACGCGGCCGGGCTCGGCCTCTTCTGCGTCGCGGGCACCACGAAGGCGTACGCCTACGGGCTCGGTCTCACCGCGTCCGCCTGTCTCGGGCTCGCGACGGCGGTCGGCGGCGGTGTGCTGCGCGACGTGCTGGCCAACGAGGTGCCCTCGCTGCTGCGCTGGGACCGCGACCTGTACGCGGTGCCCGCCATGGTCGGCGCCACGATGGTCGTGCTGTGCATCCGCTACGACGCGCTGACCCCGTTCACCAGCGGGCTCGCCGTCGTCACCGCCTTCGTGCTGCGGCTGCTCGCGCTGCACTACCACTGGCGGGCGCCGCGGGCGTGGAACCGCAGGTCGACGGTGCAGGAGGTCGGTGACGAGTGACACGTGTCCTCCGTACCGGCGAAACGTTCAAAGCTACTGCTTAGTAGTTATCTGTTGTACCGTTCAGCCATGCCTGAAGCAGCTTCCGCACAGGCCGGTCGGGCCACGATCGGCGACAGCGAGTTCGACCGCGACACGGCGGTGACCCCCAGGGAACCCGGCGTCTACGACATCGACCTCTCCGCCGGGTGGACGATCATCAACGCCGTCAACGGCGGCTATCTGCTGGCCGTCCTGGGCCGCGCCCTCGCGGACGCCCTGCCGCACCCCGACCCGTTCACCGTCTCCGCGCACTACCTCACCGCGTCCCGGCCCGGCCCGGCGGTCGTCCGCACGGACGTGGTCCGCGCCGGACGCACCCTCTCGACCGGCCAGGCGTCCCTCTTCCAGTACGACGACGCCGGACGCGAGGTCGAACGGATCCGGGTCCTCGCCTCGTACGGGGACCTCGACGCGCTCCCCGACGACGTACGCACCTCCGCGAAGCCGCCGGAGATCCCGCCCATGGAGCAGTGCTTCGGGCCGCAGGACGGACCGGCCCCGGTGCCCGGCAGCTCCGCCATCAGCGACCGGCTGATGCTCAAGCTCGACCCGTCGACGCTGGGCTGGGCCCTCGGCTCGCCGTCCGGCAAGGGGGAGATGCGGTCCTGGTTCGGGCTGGCCGACGGCCGGGACGCGGACCCGTTCTCGCTGCTCCTCGCGGTCGACGCGCTGCCGCCGACCGCCTTCGAGCTCGGTCTGGCCGGCTGGGTGCCGACGGTCGAGCTGACCGTGCACGTACGGTGCCGGCCGGCCCCGGGGCCGCTGCGGGTCTCCGTCGTCACCCGCAATCTGGCCCACGGCTTCCTGGAGGAGGACGCCGAGGTCTGGGACAGCGCCGACCGCCTGGTGGCCCAGTCCCGGCAGCTGGCACGCGTACGACTGGGCTGAGAACGGACGGGTCGCGGGCGGTGCGGGGTACGGGGTCCTCGCGGGCGGTGCGGGGTACGGGGTCCTCGCGGGCGGTGCGGAGGGCGCCGGGCGGGACTGATTCTTCCTGAGCGGTACGGAATCCTGTTCCGGTGAAATCCGACCGACTGCTGTCGATCCTGCTGCTGCTCCAGACCCGCGGCCGCGTCACCGCACCCGAGCTCGCCGAGCGCCTCGAGGTATCGGTCCGCACCGTCTACCGCGACGTCGAGGCCCTGTCGGCCGCCGGTGTCCCGGTGTACACCGAGCGCGGCCGGCACGGCGGCATCGAACTCCTCGCCGGATTCCGTACCGACGTCACCGGACTGACCGCCGACGAGTCCCGGGCGCTGTTCGTGCTGGCCGCGCAGGACGCGCACGCCGCGCTCGGGCTCGACGCGGCGCTCGCCTCGGCGCTGCGCAAGGTGATGGCCGCGCTGCCCGCCCCGCACCGGCCCGCCGCCGACCTGACCGGCCGCCGTGTCCTCGTCGACGCCACCCGATGGCTGGGCGGCCCGCGGCGCGCTGTCGACCTGGCGGTGCTCCAGGACGCCGTGTTCGCCGACCGCCGGCTGCGGCTGCGCTACCGGCACAGCGGTCATGCGGACCCGCGCACGTACACCGTCGACCCCTACGGCCTGGTGTCGAAGGCCGGTGTCTGGTACCTCGTCGCCGACCGGCGCGGCAGGCCCCGGCTGTTCCGCGCCGACCGGGTGCGGTCGGCCACGCCGCTCGCGGAGCCGGTGCGCCGCCGCCCCGGGGTGGAGCTCGCCGACGTCTGGGAGGTGCTGCGCCGCCGCGTCGAGGAGCGGCCCGGCGGTCTCGACGTGACCGTGCGGGTACGGCGGTCCCGGCTCGACCTGTTCCTGCGGCTGAACGCCGCCTCGCTCGCGGCCCTGCCGGACGACGACGGCGTCAGCGAATGGGTCACCGCCCGGCTGTCGTACGGCGTCGTGGGGGAGGCGCGCGCCCTGCTCGCCTTCGGCGACCGGATCGAGGTGCTCGAACCCGACGAGGTACGGGCCGAACTCGCCGCCGCGGCGGCCTCCGTAACGGAGCTGTACCGGCGGCAGGACCGATCCGGTGAGTGAACGCCCAGGTCGCAGCGGTGTGTTGAGTCCGGCTTTGCCGGAACCACAGGGCGGTCACAGCGGGGGCCCAACTGGGCCCTAAGGACGGTTGGTTGCATGCGCCTCTCAGAAACCTTTCATGATCCTCATGAAGTCCATGGGCGTCATGACCTCTTGATCCGGGAGTAGCTGCTCATGAAGCGCGCACGTCTCGTCCCCGCCGTCGCCCTGCTCGCGCTGTCGCCCCTGCTCGCGGCCTGCGGCGGTTCGGACGAATCCTCGTCGGGCAGCGGCGACTCGGCGCAGCAGAGCTGCCAGCCGCCGTCCGGGATGCCGAGCGGCGGTCCGTCCGGGGCGCCGTCGGGCATGCCGACCGGCTCGGCCCGTCCCTCCGGCTCGCCCAGCGGGACGCCGTCGGGCATGCCGACCGGTGAGGCGCCCTCCGGCGCTCCGTCCGGGATGCCGAGCGGTGGCCCCGGCGGCGGCGGGCAGGGCGGCGGTCCCGGCGGTGGCTGCGGCGGTGGCCCGGGCGGCGCCCAGGGCGGCGGTCAGGGGCAGCCGAGCGGGCAGCCGAGCCAGCAGGCGACCAAGAGCTGACACAGGCTCTGAGGGGCGCGTCCGGATTCACTCACCGGATGCGCCCCCTTGGGCCGTCGTCGTGCCCCCTTCGGCCGTCGTGGTGTCCCGGCCCCGGTCCTGGTCCCGGCCTCACCCGAGCCAGTGGCGGCGGCCGATGCTGATCAGCCGCAGCCGGCGGGCCGCCAGGCGGGTCACCCGGTCCCGTTCCCCTTCCTCCTCGGGGCCCTCCAGCGCCTCCAGGAAGAGCGAGGCCGTCACGAGCATCTGGTCGACGTACAGCGCCGCCAGCATCAGCAGATCGTCGTCGCTCCACCCTTCGGACTCGGGGTGCTTGGCCAGCTCGGCCCGCACCTCCTCGGCGAACCGGGCCAGTTGCTCGCTGATCGCCTGCCGCACCGGCTGGACGCCGCCGTGCCGCTCCCGGGCGACGAAGCGGACGTGCGCCGGGTGGGCCGCCACGTGACGGGCTATCAGCCCGACCGCGCGCGTGATGCGCTCCTCGCTGTCGCCGGCCGCGGACACCGTGTGCCCGATCATCGGGTGCAGGCTGCCCAGCGCCTCCTCGACGAGCGCCACCCCGAGGTCCGCCGTGGAGCGGAAGTGCCGGTAGAAGGCGGTCGGGGCGATGCCGACCGCCCGGGTGACCTCGCGCAGCCCGAGGCTGGACAGGCTCTGCTCCTCCAGCAGGGACAGGGCGGCGTCCAGCAGTGCCTGCCGGGTCCGCTGCTTCTGCGCCTGCCGGGTGCCGAGGGTGTGACTCATGCCATGCAGTTAACAACTGTTCTCCGTAATTGGAAAGCCGCGCGGCGCGCTAGACTTATCAGTCAGTGAACAAGTGTTATCCGGAGTTGGAGTCGCTGGAATCCGGACGCACGCACACGAAGCCCGATCGCCGTCGCACGGAAGGCACGTCATGCTGATCCTCGTCGCCGCCCTGCTGCTCATGGGTGTCGTCATGGGCTCGGTGGCCCACGCGCCGCTGTCCTTCACCCTGGTCGCCGCCACCGTCATCGCCGCCTGGCTGGCCGTCTTCGCGCTGCGCGAGCGGCACGCCCGCCGCCGCAGGACGCACTGACCGCCCCGCGCCCGCCCGTCGTCGCGAGCTCACGCCCATCCACCGTCTGGAGCCGAACCTCATGCAGCTCACCGCCGCTCCGACCCGCCGCACCGGAATCCGGGACGCCGACGGCATGGCCGTCGCCTCCTTCATCCTCGGCCTCCTCGGACTGCTGGTCCTCAACGTCTTCCTCGGCCCGATCGCCGTCGTCCTGGCCTCCGCCGCCCTGTGGCGCGGCACCCACCGCAAGGGCCGGGCCCTCCTCGGACTCGGCCTCGGCGTCGCCGACCTGGTCGTCCTGGTCGCCTTCATGCAGTTCGACAACACGGTGTCCTGGAGCTTCTGAAACCCGGTTCCGCGGAGCATTCGAAGCACGGGACCGGCGCCTGTGCCCCTTGGCGCTCGCCGTCCCCCCGACGCGGGGGCGGAGCCGACCGGCCCACGGCCCGTAGAATCGGGCCCACCATGGCTTACCTCGACCACGCCGCGACCACCCCGATGCTTCCCGAGGCGGCAGAGGCACTGACCGCCCAACTCGGCATCACGGGCAACGCCTCCTCCCTGCACGTCGCCGGCCGACGAGCCCGGCGGACGGTCGAGGAATCCCGCGAGACCCTGGCCGACGCCCTCGGCGCGCGCCCCAGCGAGGTGGTGTTCACCTCCGGCGGCACCGAGGCCGACAACCTCGCCGTCAAGGGCCTGTACTGGTCGCGCCGCGACGCCGACCCCGCCCGCACCCGCGTCCTCGCCAGCCCCGTCGAGCACCACGCCGTACTCGACGCCGTGCACTGGCTGGGCGAGCACGAGGGCGCCACCGTCGAGTACCTGCCCGTGGACGAGTACGGCCGGGTGCACCCCGAGGCGCTGCGCGAGGCCCTCGCCCGCAACCCCGACGACGTCGCCCTCGCCACCGTCATGTGGGCCAACAACGAGATCGGCACCCTGCTGCCGGTCCGTGAACTGGCCGACGTCGCCGCCGAGTTCGGCGTGCCGCTGCACGCCGACGCCGTGCAGGCCTTCGGGCAGGTGCCCGTCGACTTCGGCGCCTCAGGGCTCGCCGCGATGACGGTGTCGGGACACAAGGTCGGCGGCCCGTACGGCATCGGGGCGCTGCTGCTGGGCCGCGAGTACAGCCCCGTACCCGTGCTGCACGGTGGCGGCCAGGAGCGGCACGTGCGCTCCGGGACGCTGGACGTGCCCGCGATCGCGTCGTTCGCCGTCGCCGGGCGGCTCGCCGCCGAGCGGCGGGAGTGGTTCGCCCGGGAGGTCGGCGCGCTCCGTGACGACCTGGTGGACGCCGTCCGCAAGGCCGTGCCCGACGCGCTGCTGGGCGGCGACCCGGACCCGGCCGGGCGGCTCCCGGCCAACGCGCACTTCACCTTCCCCGGCTGCGAGGGCGACTCGCTCCTGCTGCTGCTCGACGCCCAGGGCATCGAGTGCTCCACGGGCTCCGCGTGCACGGCGGGCGTCGCCCAGCCGAGCCACGTCCTCCTCGCCACCGGCACCGACCCCGACCTGGCCCGCGGCACCCTGCGCTTCTCCCTCGGCCACACCTCCACGGCGGCCGACGTCGAGGCGGTGGCCCACACGATCGGCCCGGCGGTGGAACGGGCGCGGTCGGCGGGGCTGAGTTGAATCGGAGGCGCTGGGCAGCGCCCTGAAGGGGCGCGGGGAACTGCGCGACCGGCCACGACGAACCCGCGGACGGCGCACCGGAGATCCAGCTGAGCGCTCAGGCGCTCGCGGTACGCGCCCGCCGTACCAGCTTCAGATACCTGTCCCAGTCCCAGTGCGGGCCCGGGTCCGTGTGGTCGGTGCCCGGGACCTCGACGTGCCCGATGATGTGCTCGCGGTCGACGGGTATGGAGTAGTGCGCGCAGATCCGGGCCGTGAGCCGGGCGGAGGCCGCGTACATCGCGTCGGTGAAGTCCTGCGGGCGGTCCACGAAGCCCTCGTGCTCTATGCCGACGCTCCGCTCGTTGTACTCCCGGTTGCCCGCGTGGAAGGCCACGTCCAGCTCGCGGATCATCTGCGTCACGTGCCCGTCCTGGCCCACGATGTAGTGCGCGGCGGCCCCGTGCCCCGGGTCCTGGAAGACCTTCACCGCGCTCTTGAAGCTGCCCTGCGTGACATGGATGATCACCCGGTCTATGACGTAGTCGTCGGGCCGGTCGGCCCGCCGCCAGTTCGCCGACGACGCCGCCACCCACTCGGCGCCCCGGAAGTCGACCGCGCCCTCCTCGCGGGGCTTCTCCACGCCGGGCAGCCGCCACCACAGGTGTCCCAGCTCGTCCAGGCCGAGCGCGAGCACGCCCACCGCCGCCGCCGTACCGCCGATGAGCAGCGCGCGGCGCCCGATGCGCCGGTCCGAGTCGCCCTGGCCCTTCCCGGGCCCGCCCATTTCTTCCCCCATGCGATCTTCAACGGATACGCGCGGGCTTCGGTTCCCGCCGCCCCGTACTCTTGAGGGGCTATGACTGAGACCTCGCAGCGCACCCGCCCCCTTCGCGTACTCGCCGCCATGTCCGGCGGCGTGGACTCCGCCGTCGCCGCCGCCCGTGCCGCGGAAGCGGGCCACGACGTGACCGGTGTCCACCTCGCGCTCTCCGCGAACCCGCAGTCGTTCCGCACCGGGGCCCGCGGCTGTTGCACCATCGAGGACTCGCGCGACGCCCGCCGCGCCGCGGACGTCATCGGCATCCCGTTCTACGTCTGGGACCTCGCCGAGCGCTTCCGCGAGGACGTGGTCGAGGACTTCGTCGCCGAGTACGAGGCGGGGCGCACGCCGAACCCGTGCCTGCGCTGCAACGAGAAGATCAAGTTCGCGGCGCTGCTCGACAAGGCGCTCGCGCTGGGCTTCGACGCGGTCTGCACGGGCCACTACGCGAAGGTCGTCGTCAACGGGGACGGCGAGCGCGAGCTGCACCGCGCCTCCGACATGGCCAAGGACCAGTCGTACGTCCTCGGCGTGCTGGACGACCGCCAGCTCGCGCACGCGCTCTTCCCGCTCGGCGACACGGTCACCACGAAGGACGAGATCCGCGCGGAGGCGGAGCGCCGGGGCCTCGCCGTCGCCAAGAAGCCCGACTCGCACGACATCTGCTTCATCGCGGACGGCGACACCCAGGGCTTCCTGGCCGGCCGCCTCGGCAAGGCCGAGGGCGACATCGTGGACGAGTCGGGGGCGGTCGTCGGCAGCCACGAGGGCGCGTACGGCTTCACCATCGGCCAGCGCAAGGGCCTGCGCATCGGCACCCCGGCCCCTGACGGCAAGCCGCGCTACGTCCTGGACATCTCCCCCGTGGACAACACGGTGACGGTGGGCCCGGCGGCGTCCCTGGACGTCTCGGCGCTGACGGCGATCAAGCCCCGCTGGTGCGGCGCGGCGCCGGCCGGTCCCGGCGCGTACACGGCCCAGCTGCGGGCGCACGGCGGCGAGACCGAGGTGACCGCCGAACTGGTCGACGGCCACCTGGAGGTCGCCTTCACCGAGCCCGTCCGGGGCGTGGCCCCCGGCCAGGCGATCGTCCTCTACGACGGCACCCGGGTGGTGGGCTCGGCGACGATCGCGACGACCACGCGCGCGACGGCCGCGGTCGTCTGATCTTCTGGGGGTGGCTCCGGTGACGCAGCCGTCATAGGCTGCTACCGCGGAACGTCCGCATGGTCATTCCCGCATGGCCAGACACGAGCACGTGAAGGACGGGCGCCCCGCCCGTCCACCTGGAGGTCGACGGTGCTGCTGCGCTTCAGGGTGGCCAATCACCGGTCGATCCGTGACGAGTGCGAGCTGTCGCTGGTCGGCACCAAGGACTACGACGACGGTGCCGCGCGTGTCACCGGTCTGCGTCAGGGCGATGACGAGGTGTCGGTCGAGCCAGTGGTGGGCGTCTTCGGTGCCAATGCCTCGGGGAAGTCGAACCTGCTGAGTTCGATGTATTTCATGCGCAGGGCGGTACGCGAGTCGTTCGCCGAGTGGACGAAGCTGACGGGGGTGCCGCGCGAGCCGTTCAAGCTGGATCCGGAGGCCCGCGACGAGACGTCCGTCTTCGAGGTCGACCTCGTACTGGGGCGGCAGCGCGTCCGCTACACCTACGGTTTCGAGCTGTCGGACGACCGCGTGGAGGCCGAATGGCTGTACGCGTACCCGAAGGGTGAGCGGGTCGTCTGGTTCGACCGGGAGGCGGACCGCCCGCCGTCGGAGGGCGACGAGTACGTCTTCGACGAAGGTGGATTCCAGGGGAAGCGGGACGACCTGGTCGGTTTCACCCGTCCGAACGCCCTGTTCCTGTCCACCGCCGCCGCCCTGAACGATCCGCAGCTGTCGGCGATCCACCGATGGTTTCTGGACAACCTGTGGCTGGTGACGCCGGGCCAGGACGTCGCCGCCCGGACCGACTGGACGCGCCGTCTCCTCGCCGGCACCTCCGCGAGTGCGAAGGCGCGCGCACAGACCGGACCGCAGGACTACACCCGGCGTCTGACTCAGCTCCTGGCCATCGCCGACCTCGGCCTGACCGGTGTGGACATCGACCGCGATACAGGCGAAGTGACGCTGCGCCACCGCACGTCCAGCGGTGACGAGGCCCCGCTGG
The DNA here is from genome assembly GCF_042732375.1 of Streptomyces sp. NPDC059785. Classification (NCBI taxonomy): domain Bacteria; kingdom Bacillati; phylum Actinomycetota; class Actinomycetes; order Kitasatosporales; family Streptomycetaceae; genus Streptomyces; species Streptomyces sp. NPDC059785. The sequence goes on along the minus strand of NZ_JBHWHV010000035.1, from coordinate 39,212 downwards.
ACTTCCATGGTGAGGAATCGCTCGGCACCCACAGTTGGTTCGCCTTCCTCGGCCCGATGCTGTACGTGCTCGACAAGGGTTCCGTGCTGCTCGTGGACGAGTTGGACTCCAGTCTCCACCCCACGCTGGCCGCCGAGGTCGTACGCCTCTTCCAGGACCCGCAGGCCAACCCGCGTGACGCCCAGCTGATCTTCACCACTCACGACGCGACGCTGCTGGGCAGCGAGGTGCTGGAGCGCCCGCTCGGCCGCGATCAGGTGTGGATCACGGCGAAGCGGACGTCCGGCGAGACAGAGGTCTACCGCTTGACCGAGGCTGACCCAGGCCCCGGCGAAAATCTGGAACGCGGCTATCTGCGGGGCCGTTACGGTGGCGTCCCGCGGATCGGCGCGGGTGACATGGCCCGCGAGCTGTCCTGGCGGGAGCAGGAAAAGGAACGCGAGCGGGAGGCGAGGGCGTCGGCGTGACCAGGCGGGGCGGAAGAAACGAGGGGCCCGGCGGCGGTACGAGCGCTCGACCGGGCGGGTCGGAGGGGCCTGGGGGCGAGGGCAGGCGCAAAAAGGGCCGCCGTGACCGCAGAGCGGAGAGTCCGCTGGTACCGGCCGTACCCTCCGTCCCCGCTGCCACCCGACGGCAGCGAGTGCTCTACGTCGGCTGCGAAGGCGAGTCCACGGAGCCGGACTACCTGAAGTACCTCCAGAACCGCTTCGGCAACGGCGAGGCAACCGGACAGCCGTTCCTGATCCACACGGTCAAGAAGAAGAACGGGCTCAAGCCGGAAGAGGTCGTCGAGGCCGTGAAGGCCCGCGCCGCCGAGGACGAGGCCTGGGCGCTCTTCGACCGTGACCAGCACACCAAGATCCCGCAGGCCGTCGCGGAGGCCGCGGCGACAGGCGTGGAGGTGTGCTTCTCCCACCCCTCGTTCGACCTGTGGCTCCTGCTGCACTTTCAGCCGTTCGGGGGCGCGCAGAGCGGTAGCAGCGAGCTGGTCCACGACAAGCTGCGCGCAGCCCACCCCGCGTTCAAGAACTTCGACAAGCGCAACGACAAGAGCGTCAAGGGCCAGCGCGAAGAGGCCCTGGAGGACAAGGCCGACAAGGCGATCACGCACGCGAAGATGCTGCTGGCCCAGTGCGAGTACGGGGCGTGCAAGGCTACACAGGCAAAGATCGTTCCGCCCCGCCAGCGGTACGACGACGAAGTCGCGGCACCGCCGAGTCCCAAGCCTCCCGAGCGCTGGGCGGCCCGGTCAGGCCACGCGCCGGGCTGTCCGGTTCTGGACCGGGACCCGTCCACCGACGTCTGGCGGCTGCTGGTGAGTCTGGGCATCACCGAAGGCTGACCACGGATACGGCTACGGCGACGCCGATCGGACGGAGACCGCGGTCTCGTTTCCGCCTCGCCCGCCGGGCGTCTAGGCTTCCAGGGCACTCCGGCCCCACCCGGCACGGGGTGCCTCCGCATCCCGTCACACGAAGGACCGGCGCGTGGCCCGAATCACCCTGCCCGAACTGGAACGGCACCTGTTCGCCGCCGCCGACATCCTGCGCGGACGCATGGAGCCCTCCGACTACCGGGACTACATCTTCGGGATGCTGTTCCTCAAGCGCTGCTCGGACGAGTTCCAGCCGGAATGGGAGCGCGTGCACGCGGAGGCGCTGGAGGCCACGGGGGACGAGGAGCGCGCCAGGAAGAGGGCGGACGATCCGGACTCGTACGACCGCGTCTACTACGTCCCCCCTCGCGCCCGCTGGTGGGCGGGGCCACACCGTGATCCCGAGTTGCCCGACGGATTCGTGCCCGGTATCTCCGAGCTGACCGAACGGGTGGGGGAGCGTCTGGACGAAGCGCTCGCCGCGCTGGAGGCCGGCAACGTACTGCTCGCCGGAGTCACCTCTCACATCAACTTCAACGCCCAAATCGGCAACCGGTCCCGTTTCACCACGACCGAACTGCGCTCCCTGATCCGCCACTTCAGCATGTACCGGCTGCGCAACGAGGACTTCGAGTTCCCGGACATGCTGGGTGCCGCGTACGAGTACCTGCTCGCGCGCTTCGCCGACAGCGCGGGTCAGAGCGGCGGCGAGTTCTACACCCCGCGTTCCGTGGTCCGCATGATGGTGCGCCTGGTCGACCCGCAGCCCACCGAGACCGTCTACGACCCGTGCATGGGCTCGGGCGGCATGCTCATCGCCGCCAGGGAGTACGTGGAGGAGCACGGCGGCAGGCCGGAGGAACTGGGCGTCAACGGCCAGGACCTGCGGCCCGAGTCGTGGTCGATGGCCAGCATGAACATGGTCCTGCACGGCATCCGTGACTTCGACCTCCGGCACGGCGACACCCTCACGGAGCCGCTGCACATCGACCCCGCCACAGGCCGGCTCCGCACGTTCACCAAGATCCTTTCCAATCCGCCGTTCTCCCAGCTCTACGACCGCCCGTCGGTCGAGGCGGCGGAGGCGAGGCACGGCACACGTATGAAGTGGGGCTGGGCCCCGGAGAAGGGCAAGAAGGCGGACCTCATGTTCGCCCAGCACATGCTCGGTGTGCTGGAGGAGCGGGGCATGGTCGCCGTCGTCATGCCGCACGGCGTGCTCTTCCGGGGCGGCAAGGAACGCGACATCCGGACGGAACTGCTGCGCGACGACTGCGTGGAGGCGGTCATCGGCATCGGCCCGAACCTCTTCTACGGGGTCGGCGTCCCGGCGTGCATCCTGATTCTGCGCCGCCCCCACCGTAAGTCTCCGGCCCGCGAAAAGAGGGTCCTGTTCATCAACGCGGACCGCGACTTCACGCCGGGCCGTAACCAGAACGAACTCGGTCCGGAACACGTCGAGAAGATCGTTACAGTCTTCCAGGAGGGCCGCGAGGTCCCCGGCTACTCGGCGTTCGTGAAGCGCGACGATCTTCTCGCCGCCGACGCCAATCTCAACATCCGCCGCTGGGTGGACAACTCCCCGCCCGCCGAGCCGCACGATGTACGGGCGCACCTGTACGGCGGAGTCCCGGTCGCGGAGGTCGCGGCGAAGAGGGACCTGTTCGACGCATACGGGGTGGACGCGGCCTCGCTGTTCGCGGTACGGGAGAACGACCCGGCCTACTACGACTTCCTGCCGGAGGGCCCGGAGGCCAGCGCGGTCCGCATCCCGGAGCTGGCGGCCCCGAGGGAGGCCGAGCTGCGGGAGGCGTACGACACCTGGTGGGCCGACGGCCAGGAACTGTTCGTGCACCTGGCGAAGAACGGCCCGCGCAAGCTCATGGACCTGCGCAGCGGCCTACTGGACGGCTTCGCCGAGGCCATCGGGGGTGTGGAAGTCCTCGACCGCTACCGTACGGCGGGCATCGTCGCTGACTGGTGGACGGAGTCCCGCTATGACATGAAGGCGCTGGCGGCCGGCGGCTTCAAGCGGGTGCTGGAAGGCTGGGTCGACTCCACGGAGGCGATCCTGACCCCGGCCGTGGCGTCCACCGGCTCGACCCGCCGGGCGACGGTGTCGGCGGCGGACCGGCGTGCGGCGCTGGACCGGCCGGTCGTGAGGCTGCTGATTCCCGACTTCCTGGACGCCTACGGGAAAGCCGAGACCGCGTCGGCTACGGCGGACGCGGCGTTCAAGGAGGCGGCCGAAGCTCTGGCGGCGGTGAAGCCGAAGGACGCGGACGAGTCGGAGGAGGGGGAGGAGTCCGGCGAAGTCGACGGAGAGGAGTCGACCGCCGAGCCGGTGTCCCCCGAGGAACTGGCCCGCCTGGAGAAGCAGTTGGCGCTCCGGAAGAAGGAACGGGCCGCCGCGACGAAGAAGCGCAAGGCGCTGGAGGACCAGTTCCTGCCGCAGCTTCTCGCCGCGGCCAAGCTGGCGCTGGCGGACGATGAGCGGACGCGTGAGGTCGTACTGGCGATCCTGAACGAGAGCCTGTCGGCGCGACTTGAGGCCGCGGTGGCCGTCGGCCGGCGGGAGCTGGTCGCGACGTACCGACGGTGGGCCGAGAAGTATGCGGTGTCGCTGGCGGAGCTTGAAGAGGAGAGCGCGGAGGCTCAGACGGAGCTGACGGGGTGGCTGGAGGAGTTGGGTTATGGGCGGTGAGGGTCGAGTGGTCCCCAGGGTGCGCTTGGGTGACGTACTGCTCGGGAACCCGAGGAATGGTTACTCACCCAAAGCGGTGGCCGGTTGGACAGGGCTCCAGGCGCTGGGCCTCGGTTGTCTGACGGCGAATGGCTTTGCTCCGATCCAGCTCAAGAACGTTCCGGACACGCCGCTGGCGCGTGCGGCGCTTCTGTCGGACGGTGATCTGCTGATGAGCCGGGCGAACACACGTGAGCTGGTGGGGCTCGTCGGCCGTTACAGATCCACTGGGCGGCCCACCATTTATCCGGACTTGATGATGCGCTTGCGTACTGATGAAGACCGGTGTCTGTCCGAGTATCTGGAGATCGTTCTCCGCTCCGCCCGGGTTCGCCGAGAGGTGACGACAGGAGCGCGCGGTACCAGTGAAAGCATGGTCAAGATCGGCGCTGAACTTGTTACGGCGTTGGAAATTCCGCTCCCTATGCTGAGTGAGCAGCGCCGTATTGTCGCCGCGTATACTGCGTTCGAACGTCGAATTTCGAATCTAGAGCGAGTGCGAGAAAAGGTTCGGCTTGGCGGTGAAGCGTTGCGCACTCATTCTTTGCGTTGCTCATTCGACGCAACCGCATCTCCGCTCGGGGGCATGCTCATCGATATTGAAACAGGATTGGGGGCAGGGACTATTGCCCGCCAACCTATGGATGGGGAGTGGGGCGTTCTTCGTTTGAGTGCCTTCACCAGTGGGCGTTTCGCGAGAGATCAAGCGAAGTGTCTACCTGTTGCTGGGCCCTCGGTGAGCACACTTGAAATTCGCGATCGTGATGTCCTTATGGTTCGGGTCAACGGCGCACAGGATCTTGTGGGCGCGGTGCGAGTCGCACGAAAAGTGCGATCCGGACTATTGCTGTCCGACTTGATGTATCGGCTGGTGCCTGATGAGGATCAAATTTTGTCGGAATTTTTGGGGCTCGTTCTCGAATTCAACCCGGTGCGGCAACAGATTCGTCAGGCCATGCGAGGGTCAAGCGGACAGTTTCAGTTGCCCAAGTCGCAGCTTGAGGCAATCAGGCTTCCGAAGATCGACGTCGAGGAGCAGCAGCGTATTGTTGCTGCTAACAGTGCTTTCGGTAGGCGCATCGAAAACATTGAAAGGAAAATCGTCAAGTGCCGCACAGTCCAGCAGGCTGTCGTCGAAAGCCTCCTCGGTCAGCGGGTGCTGGACTCAGTGGCTTGACCTGAGCGTTCGCTCGGTGCTTTGCCTTACCGCGCGTATAAGCGACAGCAGTGCCTTCCGATTCACCTCTATAACCTCAGTCGGACTGTCACCTTCGCGGAGGGCTACACTGCCGCCGAAGGTGGTCAGTTCGACGCAGTTGTTACCTCCGCCTCCGCAGAATGATGAACGCTGCCAATCACTCCTGTTCATCTTCCTGTTTCCTTTCATAGGTCACGTGCGACGGACCGGATGAGCTGCTGCGACTCACCGGGAGGGAGCGCGGACTGCTCCATCAGGTCCAGAAGAGAACGGTAGTTTGCCAGAGGGCTCGGGGCGTCGACGAAGTGCGCGCCGAGTGCCGTATCGAGCTGCACTGTGTCCAACTGTCGCACCGAACCCTCTGCATACAGGATCGACTGTCCCGCCCCGTGAAAGGCTCCTGCGCTGAACGGGATCACCAGTAGGGTCACGTTGTCCCTGTCGGCTGCGTTCGCCAGGTGCTCAAGTTGCGCCCGGGCGACGTCTCGTCCTCCGAACTCCAGGCGCAAGGCGGCCTCGTGGATGATGCCGACGTACGGCGTCGGGTTCTGGCCGTTGAGGATGCGCTGACGCCTGAGCCGGTGCTCGACTCGTAGCTCGACCTCAAGCCGTCGCAGCTTGGGTACGGTGAACTCGAAGATTGCCCGTGCGTGGTCTTCTGTCTGGAACAAGCCGGGCAGGTGCACTGTCTGCGCTGTCCGGATCCGGGTGGCGAAATGCTCGACTTCGGACACCTCCAGGTGCCCCTCCGGCAGCTTGCCGCTGTATTCGTCCCACCAGTAGCTGGGGCGGCGAGGGGCGGCCATGGCTGCCAAGGCGTCGACGAGAACTGCGTCCGGGCACTTGTAGTGACATGCAATCTGGCGTACTCGCTCCTCGCTGAGGCCGGTTCGTGCTGCTTCGATGTTGGAGATCATCGTCCGGTCCGAGCCCAGCAGCGAAGCGGCTTGCTGGATCGAGATGCCGGCTTGCTCGCGCATCCGGCGCATCTCCACGGCTAGGCGGCGCTTCCGATGCGTGGGTGTGTTCCGTGAAGTCATAGGTCCTCTCTCGTGTGCGCGGGCAGTCTGTCAACCGCCAAGTATGTGGTCTAGTGAGTCAAGTGAGTGTTCACTAGAAAGTGGAAGTTGGACTCACTAGTGAGTCGGACTGGTCTACGGTGTGACCCGTGCCACTTCCTCCCCGCCGACCCCGGAAGCGCACCGCCCCCACCTGCCCGCCCGGGACGGCAGGCGCGGCGCGGCAGAGCCACCGCACCGGCGGCCGAAGAACGCGTGGCGCACGTCCACTTGATCCACCGCGACCGAGCACCCTGGAGGTGCCGTGTGAGTACGGACCACGACCAAAACGAAAACCCGAGCCAGCCCCGCCTCAGGCCCGGGCCCCAGAACGACGTCCACCGGCCACCCCCGCCCGCCATCGCCTCCTACCTCCTCCCCGCCCTCAACCCCCTCACCGGCCTCCCGCACCCCCCGCCCCTCCCTTCCACCGCTCCCTGGCAATACGAGCTCCACTTCCCCTGTGACCCAAGAGGCCCTGGTATCGCCCGCGTGACCCTCCGCGCCATCCTCACGGCACACGGCCTCACCGAACTCAACGACCGAGCCGAGCTGTTGACGTCGGAGCTGGCGACGAACTCCGTGCAGCACACCAAAGGGCCCGCCTCCGTACGGCTCCAGTGGCTGCACCCCGTACTGCGCATCAGCGTCTGGGACATGAGCCCCGACCTGCCCGCGCTGCCGAGCCCGCTCGGAGCGCCGCCCGCCTTCCCCGCGACCGACGCCGACGGCGGGCGCGGACTACTGATCCTCGGGGCGGTCGCCGACCGGTGGGGCGGCTGCGCCATAGGCGATGCACCGATGGGGCCGGGCGGCAAGACCCTCTGGTTCGAGCTGGCTCTTCCCGCACCGCCGCCGGACGACGACCCGGCCGCCGCGCTCGCCGCCTGACAGGCGACGGGCGAACTCAGACGCCCGCCCCCTCCCGCTCCGTTTCAGGCGGCCCCGGAAACGCCTCGCGGCGGGCGTTCCCGATCACCGTTGCCCCGGTCATATCCGCACCCCGCGAGTACAGTTGTCCGCACGCTTCGTGAGGGAGCCGCGGGGCGGTCGTTGACGATGCGGTGACGGGCGGGAGAGCGGCCAGTGGCGCGGGCACTACCGGAGTATGCGAAGACCGAGAAGCCACTGATCGAACAGCTCGTGGGCCTGGAATGGGAACACTTGCAAGGCGCGCCGCCCGGGTCGCCCGCGACCGACCCGGCGGCCTCCGAGCGGCGGTCCTTCACTGAGACGTACTACCCGGAGCGCTTCAAAAGGGCCGTCGCCCGTATCAATCCCGGCGCGGACGGGCGACCCTGGCTGGACTCGGCCCAGCTCGACGCGCTGCTCGGCCTCGTACTCGGGACCAGCCGGAGACACGACCGCGCGGAACCCGGCGTCGCTGGGAATCTTCAGGCGACCCGGCTCCTGCGTGCGGGCGTCAACGCCCGCACCCTGGTCGGCTGGGAGGAGGGCGACCCCGAGTTCGTCCGGCTCGTCGACTGGGACGGGGAGTACGGGGAGTACGGTCCCGGCGACGGCAAGGGCGGCGCGGGGGACGGTAACGACTGGCTGGCCGTGTCCCAGTTCCGCGTCGAGCGGGATGGCTTCGCACCGGCCACTCCGGACCTGGTCCTGTTCGTCAACGGACTGCCCTGGGTCGTCGTCGAGTGCAAGGCCCCGCTGACCTCCGGCAGCGACAGCCGGGCCGCACTCGACGCCGCGGTCGCCCAGGTGCTCGGGTACGCCGGTGTGTACGCGGCGGCACCCGTCCCCTCGTTCACCCGCTTCGCACAGCTCCTCGTCGCCACCGACCGCGATCACGCGGAGCTCGGCACGGTCACCGCCGATCCGGAGTTCTTCACCCCGTGGCGCACCACCGAGCCCGCGCCGGACTCCGGTTGCGGCAGCGACATGGCGGTCCTGGCCGTGGGTGCGCTGACCCCCCGGCACCTGCTGGACCTTGTGCGGGACTTCACCACCGAGCGGCTGCAAGGGGGTCGTACCGTCAAGGTGATCGGGCGTTACCAGCAGTTCCGTGCCGTGACGTCCCTCACGCGCAGACTGCGGGATCGGCAGGCGGCCGTCGCGGCCGGCCGTGCCGCCGACCACCGCGGCGGTGTCATCTGGCACACGCAAGGCTCCGGCAAGAGCCTGACCATGGCCTTTCTCGTGCGGCATCTTCGAAGCGACCCGAAGCTCAGAACCCACAAGGTCGTCGTCGTGACTGACCGGCGTGACCTGGAGATACAGATCCGCCGCTCCTTGGCCGCGGCAGAGGAAACCGTTCATCGTGCGGCATCGGTGCCCGACGCCCGTGCGCAGCTCGGCGTGGACGTGCCGGACATCGTCCTGGTGATGCTCCAGAAGGCGCGCCGGGACGACAGCGCCGACGACGGCACCGAGGAAACGCTGGGGAACGCCGACGAACCCCCGCGGCTGCACAATGTGCCCGCCAACCAGAGCTCGCGGATCGTCGTCCTGGTCGACGAGGCTCACCGGGGCCAGGACAGCTGGCTGCACGCACGGCTGCGCAGCATGCTGCCCAACGCCGTCCTCATCGGCTTCACCGGCACTCCGATCATCGACGACACCCGTAAGAAGACCGAGGAGATCTTCGGCGGCCTCGCCGACACGTACACCCTGCGGGACGCGGAGCGTGACGGCTCCGTCGTGCCGGTGCGCTACGAGGCGTGGGACGTGCCCCTGGAGGTCGTCGAGAAGGCCGTACTCGATGCCCGGTTCGACGAGCGGGTCCCCAGTGATCCGGACAAACGGCGCCGCGTGCTGCGCAAGTTCGCGCGGCGCAAAGAGATCCAGGAGGCGCCTGTCGTCATCGCCGCCAAGGCCGAGCACATGCTGCGGCACTGGGCCGTCAACGCGCTGCCCGACCGCTTCGGAGCCCAGGTCGTCGCCGTCTCCCGGCTCGCCGCCGTACGGTACCGCGACGCGTTGCTCGCCGCCCGCGACCGGCTCCTCGCCGAGATCGACGCCCTGGACCCCGATCTCGTACACGACCCGAACGCCGCGCTCGACGCCGACGAGCCGACGCGCGAGCTGCTCACCATCCAGCGCCAGCGGGAGCTCCTGCGCTCCATAAACGCTGCCGTGGTCATCACCGGACGCTCGCCCACGGCGCCGGGCAGAGACCCCGAGAGCTGGCGCCGCTGGAAACTCAAGTCCCGGCAGGACGCGTACATCGAACGGTTTCTGCAAGGGCTCGGGGACCCGCTGGCCGCAGCGGACGACCCCTCGTGGGACGCCGATCCCCATGGCCCCGCAGGGCAGGGACTCGACGGTGGCAGGGGCGCCCTGGGCGGTGACGAGTGGGCCGTACCGGGCATGTGCGACGGCGACGGTGCTCCGCACCAGGAAGGTGCCCGCAGCGTCGGCCAGGAGGACGGTGAGGAGCCGCTGGCCTTCCTCGTCGTCCAGTCCATGCTGCTGACCGGTTTCGACGCTCCCGTGGAACAGGTCCTCTATCTCGACCGCGCGATCAGCGGCGTCAACCTGCTCCAGGCGGTGGCGAGGACCAATCGCCCCCACCCGAAGAAGGAGTGGGGCCTGGTCGTCGACTACGCGGGCGTCGGGCCGGAACTCGCGCGGCAACTGCGGGCGTACGACCAGCGGCACCTCCGCGCGGTGTACGGGTACGAGCGGGTCGGCGTGGACCATCTCAGGCGCGACGACGAGGGTCACTATCCGCCCGGCCAGCCGACGGGCGACGGCCTGCTGCTCCAGGCGGACGCGGCAGCCGACAGGCTCCTGACCGACCTCCATGACGCCCTGTTCCGCTTCCTCGACGGCCAGGGCCTCGCGGTCCGTGACACGGCCGGCGTCGTCACCCTTGACGACGAGGGCCGACGCGAGGACCTGCTGGACACCCTGCGTGACCCGATCACGCGCGGTGAGTTCGACGAGGTGGTCCGGGACTTCCTGTCGGCGCTCGGCGCCGTGCTGCCCCGCCCGGCCGCCCTGCCGTACGAGCGGCTCGCGGGACATCTCGGCGAGGTCCAGTACCTGGTACGCCGCCGCTATCTGGACGGGCGCGACGAGTTCAGCCCGCGCCGCTACGGCGCCAAGGTCAGGCAGCTCATCGCGCAGCACCTGCGCGCCGACGAGGCGGAGCTTCGCGTGCCGCGCGTCGACCTGAGTGACCCCGAGTTCATGGAGCGGGTGAACGCCAATCCCGACGCACGGGCGCGGATCGCCTATATGGAGAGCTCCCTGCGCACCCGGATCACCGCCCGTCTGGCCGGTGACCGCACCACGTACGACCGCTTCAGCGAACGCCTCGACGCGATCGTGCGCCAGATGCGGGACGACAGCGAGCAAGCCGCTGCCGACCTCGTCCGGCTCGTCGGTGATGTCAACGCGGCGGAGGCGGAAGCCGGGAGTGCCGACGCGGCGGCCGGACTCGATCCACTCACCGAAGGGCCCGTCTGCCGGGCGCTCGCCAAGGCCCTGGAAGAGGCTGGAGTGCTTCCCCTGCCCCCCGTACCGGAGCTGCACGCCGCTGCCCGAACGATCACCGACCAGATGGTGAATCTGGTACGCATGCCATCCTTCACGACTTCTGCCGCGACCCGGATCGACGCCCGCAAGAGCCTGCGCCGCACGGTCGAGCTTCGCCTCGGTCTCGAGTGGGAGGACACGGCGGATGTCGCCGCCGAGCTGGTCAGGCTGGCGGAGGCCCGTCGCCAGGACTTCTTGCGGCGTGGCGGCGGAGACCGGCCGCCCGGCCCCTGACGGACCCTGTCGGTGCCGAGTGGTACGAATACAGCGTGAGCATCACTGTCGAGTCGGCACTCGCCGCCCTGCCACTGCCTGAGGAGTGGCGCTGGCGGGTGGCCGTGCGGCCTCGGCGGCGGACCTTGGGCATCGAGGTCGCCGAAGACGGCGCGGTGCTCTTCGCCGTGCCGGCCGACGCCGAGCCTGCGGCCGTGGCGGACGCGGTCCGTTCGCGGCTGCCGCGATTGGCAGCCGAGGTGCGCAAGCGTGGTCCGCGCCCCGGCCAGCCTGTGAAGGAGCTGGTCAGCGGTGCGAGCTTCGCCTATCTCGGCCGACGGTACCGGCTGCGTGTGCTGCCTGCGGTAGAAGCGCGAGGAGTCCGTCTGCATCGCGGCTGGCTGGAGCTACCCCAGCCGGCCCGCCGCCAGGACGGGGCCCGACTGCTGGCCGACTGGTACACCGACCGAGGCAGTCGGTGGCTGGCGGCCCGGGCCGAGTCACTTGCCGCGACCGTCGGTGTGGTGCCACGACAGGTCGTGGCTCGTGAACTCGGTGAGCGCTGGGGGGCCTGCGACCGAGACACCGAACGAATCTCTCTGCACTGGGCGCTTATGCAGCTTCCCCCAGCGCTGATCGATCTGGTCCTTGTGCATGAACTCGCACACTTGAGGACGACAGGTCACGGACAGACCTTCCGTCGGCGAATGGGAGCGGCGCTCGTCGACCTTGACCGGTTGGAACGTCGATTCGCCCGTGTGGAGTCCGAACTGTGGCGTGGAGCCGTGTAGGTCTCGTCCAGGCGTCCGCACCACTTCGGGACGGGCGCCATCACGAGGCGCGGTTTGCGTGGTGCCCTCAGCCCACCTTCACCTCGTAGAAGCACAGGTGGTCCTTGATCTGTGCCACGTCGGGCTTCGGTTCGGGGTACGCCCAGACCAGGTCCGGGGCGTCCGGCAGCGACCAGTAGGAGGCCGTGCCCTTGAAGGGGCAGTGTGTGTGGGTCTCCGAGGGCGTCAGCAGGTCGAGGCGGACGTCCTGCGGAGGGATGTAGTAACGCACCGGAAGGCCCGTCTCGTGCAGCAGCAGCGGGCGGTCGCTCTCCGCGAGGACCTGGCCGTTGTGCACGACGCGTACGGGCTCCGTGCCCTGCTCGATGGTGATCGTGTGTCCCTTTGCCATACCTGTGCAGCACCGCCCGGCGCGGAGTTCTTCCCCGCAGGCCGCAGCGGGCCGGCGCACCGTACGGGGCGGCGGGCCGTACGGTCCTCGCGCCGCCCCGGCCGCCGTACCGTAGGCGGCATGAACATCTGCGTCTTCCTCTCCGCCGCCGACCTCGACGACCGCTACACCCGCCCCGCGCGCGAGTTCGCGGAGCTGCTCGGCAGGGGCGGCCACACCCTGGTGTGGGGCGGCTCCGACGTCGGGCTGATGAAGGTCGTCGCGGACGGTGTGCAGGAGGCGGGCGGGAAGCTGCTGGGGGTCTCGGTGGAGTTCCTTGCGGACCGCGCGCGCGAGGGCGCCGACGAGATGGTCGTCGCGCGGGACCTCGCGGAGCGGAAGGCGCTGCTGCTGGCCAAGTCCGACGCCGTGGTCGTCATGGTCGGCGGCACGGGCACGCTCGACGAGGCCACCGAGATCCTGGAGCTGAAGAAGCACGGGCACACCGAGAAGCCGGTCGTGCTGCTCAACACGGCGGGCTTCTACGACGGCCTCAAGGAGCAGTTCCGGCGCATGGAGGACGAGGGCTTCCTGCCCAGGCCCCTCACCGACCTGGTGTTCTTCGCCGAGGAGCCGGTCGGCGCGCTGGCCCACCTGGAGGAGAGCCAGGGCATCGAGTGAGCCGTGGGCGGGCGGAGCAGGAGCCGCCGGTGATGCGAGCATGGCGGGTATGGCTACACATGTGATCACCGGAGCGGGCTCCGGCATCGGCGCGGCCGTCGCCCGCCGCCTGCACGCGCGCGGGGACGAGATCGTGCTCCACGCGCGCGACGCGGGCCGCGCCAAGGAGCTGGCGGCACAGTTCCCGGGCGCCCGCACCCTGGTCGGCGACCTGGCGGACCCGGACAGGCTCTCCTGGGCCTTCTCGCACCAGACGCTCCCCGACCGGGTCGACTCGCTCCTGCACATCGCGGGCGTCGTCGACCTGGGTCCGGTCGGCGAGCTGACCCCCAAGTCCTGGCGCCACCAGCTCAACGTCAACCTCGTCGCGCCCGCCGAGCTGACCCGCCACTTCCTGCCCCAGCTCCGCGTCGCCCAGGGCCACGTGGTCTTCGTGAACTCCGGCTCCGGTCTCAGCGCCGGTCCCGAGTGGTCCGCGTACGCCGCCTCCAAGCACGGTCTGAAGGCCCTGGCGGACTCGCTGCGGCACGAGGAGCACGGCAACGGCGTCCGGGTCACCTCCGTCTACCCGGGCCGCACCGCGAGCCCCATGCAGGCCAAGGTGCACCAGCAGGAGGGCAAGGAGTACGAGGCGAGCCGCTGGATCGACCCCGAGTCGGTCGCGACCGCCCTCGTCATGGCCCTCGACCTGCCCCGGGACGCGGAGGTCAACGACCTGACGGTGCGCCCGGGACGGTAGGGCACCCGGGCGGCTTCCGTAGGCTTGGCCCGTGAGTGAGAACAGCGTGTTCAGGTTCGGGCCCGCCACCGGGGTCGGGTCCATGCCGGGCGGCGACGCGCGGGAGGCCGCCAAGACCGTCACGGGTTCCTTCGAGGACTTCCCGTACCTGCCCGAACTGCCCGCCCGGGGGCCCGGCGCCGACATGATCGGGCGCACGGCCGGGATGCTCGTCGAGCTCTACGCGCGCGTGGAGCCCAGCGGCTGGCGGATCGGCGACCGTCCGGGGCGCGACACCAAACGGGCCAGGTCCTGGCTCGGCGAGGACCTCGACGCCCTGGAGGAGTTCACCCAGGGCTACGAGGGCCCGCTGAAGGTCCAGGCCGTGGGCCCCTGGACGCTGGCCGCCGCGCTGGAACTGCGGAACGGCGAGGCCGCGCTCTCCGACCCCGGAGCCTGCCGGGACCTCGCCGGATCGCTCGCCGAGGGACTGCGGGCGCACCTCGACGAGGTACGGAGGCGCGTGCCGGGCGCCGACCTCGTCCTCCAGCTCGACGAACCGTCCCTCGTCGCCGTCCTGCGCGGCCAGGTGAGGACGGCCAGCGGCTACCGCACGCACCGCGCCGTCGACCGGCAGGTGGTCGAGGCCACGCTGCGCGACGTCGTCGGCGTGCAGGACGGCGGACCCGTCGTCGTGCACTCCTGCGCGCCCGACGTACCGTTCGCGCTGCTGCGCAGGACCGGCGCGGCGGCGGTCTCCTTCGACTTCTCGCTACTCACCGAGCGTGACGACGAGGTGATCGGCGAGGCCGTGGAGGCGGGGACCCGGCTGTTCGCGGGTGTCGTGCCGGGCGTGGACGGCCCGTTGTCGGACCCTGCCGGTAGCGTCATGGGTGTCAGGACGCTGTGGCGCAGGCTGGGGCTGTCTCCGGGGCTTCTCGCGGAGGCGGTGACGGTCACTCCGTCGTGCGGGCTCGCGGGTGCTTCCCCCGGCCACGCACGCAAGGCGCTCGCCCACTGCGTCCGGGCGGCGAGATCCCTCGCGGACAACCCAGAGTAACGGGAGGACATGACGGTGGCCGGCGACAAGCAAGCGGAGAGCACGGCGGTGCCCGCCGAGGCACGGGAGCGGCACGCCCAGCTCGCCGAGCAGATCGAGGAGCACCGCTTCCGGTATTACGTGAAGGACGCCCCGGTCGTCAGCGACGCGGAGTTCGACCGGCTGCTCAAGTCTTTGGAGGCGCTGGAGGAGGAACACCCGGAGCTGCGCACCCCGGACTCGCCGACGCAGAAGGTCGCCGGGTCCTACGAGACGGAGTTCACGGCCGTCGAGCACCTCTCGCGGATGCTGTCCCTGGACAACACCTTCAACGACGAGGAGATGGCCGCCTGGACCGACCGGATCGCCCGCGAACTGGGCGAGCAGGAGTACCACTTTCTGTGCGAGCTGAAGGTCGACGGCCTCGCGGTCAACCTCACCTACGAGCGCGGCCGGCTCACGCGCGCGGCGACCCGCGGCGACGGCCGCACCGGCGAGGACATCACGCCGAACGTGCGCACCATCGCCGAGATCCCCGACCGCCTCAAGGGCGACCGCGTCCCGGACGTGGTCGAGATCCGCGGCGAGGTCTACTTCCCGATGGAGAAGTTCACCGAGCTCAACGCCCGGCTGGTGGAGGCCGGTGACAAGCCCTTCGCCAACCCGCGCAACGCGGCGGCCGGTTCACTGCGCCAGAAGGACCCGCGCGTCACCGCCACCCGCCCGCTGCACATGGTTGTCCACGGCATCGGCACCCTCGAGGGCTACGAGGGCATGACCCGCCTCTCCCAGGGCTACGACCTGCTCAAGACCTGGGGCCTGCCCACCTCGCCGCACAACCGGGTGGTCGACGACCTCGACGGCGTACGCGAGTTCATCGCCCACTACGGCGAGAACCGCCACTCCGTGGAGCACGAGATCGACGGCGTCGTCGTCAAGCTCGACGAGATCCGCCTCCAGGGCCGGCTCGGCTCCACGGCCCGGGCACCGCGCTGGGCGATCGCCTACAAGTACGCGCCCGAAGAGGTCAACACCAAGCTGGTCGACATCAAGGTGGGCGTCGGCCGCACCGGCCGCGTCACGCCGTACGCGCAGGTCGAGCCGGTCACGGTGGCCGGTTCCGAGGTCGAGTTCGCCACCCTGCACAACCAGGACGTGGTCAAGGCCAAGGGCGTCCTCATCGGCGACACCGTGGTGCTGCGCAAGGCCGGAGACGTCATCCCGGAGATCCTCGGCCCCGTCGCCGATCTGCGCGACGGCACCGAGCGCGCGTTCGTGATGCCCTCCGAGTGCCCCGAGTGCGGGACGCCGCTGGCACCGGCCAAGGAGGGCGACGTCGACCTGCGCTGCCCCAACGCGCGCGCGTGCCCCGCCCAGTTGCGGGGCCGCATCTCCTACCTCGCGGGCCGGGAGTGCCTGGACATCGAGCACTTCGGGGACGTCGCGGCGGCGGCGCTCACCCGGCCCCTGGAGCCCGCGGACCCGCCGCTCGTCGACGAGGGCGACCTGTTCGACCTCACGGTGGAGAAGCTGCTCCCCATCAGGGCGTACGTGCTCGACCCGGACAGCGGCCTGCCCAAGCGGGACCCGAAGACCGGCGAGGAGAAGATCGCCACGGTCTTCGCCAACCAGAAGGGCGAGCCGAAGAAGAACGCGCTCGCGCTGCTCCAGAACATCGAGGCGGCCAAGGACCGCCCGCTGGCCCGCTTCCTCAACGGCCTGTCCATCCGCCATGTCGGCCCGGTCGCCGCGCAGGCGCTCGCCCGCGAGTTCCGCTCCATCGACCGCATCGAGCAGGCGAGCGAGGAGGAGCTGGCGGCCACGGACGGCGTCGGGGGGATCATCGCCGCGGCCCTCAAGCAGTGGTTCGCGGAGGAGTGGCACCGCGAGATCGTCCGCAAGTGGAAGGCGGCCGGCGTCCCCCTGGAGGACGAGGCGTCCGGCGAGGACGAGGGCCCGCGCCCGCTCGAAGGGCTCACCGTCGTCGTCACCGGCACGCTGGAGCACCACACACGGGACGGCGCGAAGGAGGCCCTCCAGAGCAGAGGCGCCAAAGTGACCGGCTCGGTTTCGAAGAAGACCTCTTTCGTCGTAGTCGGTGACAGTCCTGGATCGAAGTTCGACAAGGCGATGCAGCTCAAAGTGCCGGTCCTGAACGAGGACGGCTTCGCCGTTCTGCTCGGACAGGGACCGGAAGCGGCGGCGGAAGTCGCACTTCCGACCGATGAGTAGCGGTTGAAGGCCACCCGTTCGGCGCATATCAGATGCATAAGGGTGGCCGGGTCGCATTCGGGCAACCGTCCTCGACCGCTGCCCGTGGAAGCCTTCTGCGGCCTACTGTTGGGATGTGCGCCTGCCGTGCCCAGCTGCGGTTGGGGCATCCCCTGCTCCGCACGAGCACGGGGAAGAGTTTCAGACGCGGGGCCGCTGACGGTTTGTCGGGCATCGGACCGCGTGGCGTGGGCACCGCCGGTTGTGAGAGGGACGGGAATGGAACCGACCGAAAGCGCCGCCCCGGACTCCCGGCTGCGCTTGCGCCGCACAGCCGGCGCATGGCTGACCAGCCGCCGCAGAGGGGGACCGGGGACGCCCGACAGTACCGGAGGACGCGGCCCGGCACAGCCGGCCGCGGGCACGGCACCGCGCCGCTTCCCGATCACCCCCGAGCGCGACCCGGGGGCGACAGGGCACGAGAGCGACCGGCACCTGTCCTGGCCCGCGCTGCCCGCGGCGGTCGTCGCGGTCGCCGGGTTCGTCCTCGGGGCCGGTTTCTACCGGGCGTTCAGCGGACACCACGCGCTCTTCCCGTCCGGCACCGTCGGCTGGTCCCTGGCCGTGCTGACCGGGATCATCGTCGGCCATCTCGTCGCCCTCGGCCGCTCCCGCTGGTGGGGCGGCACCGGCTCGGGCGCCGCCCTCACCCTCGCCGTCCTGCTGCTCTACGGCTGGGTGCCCGCCGGCATGGTCAGCCTCACCGTGGTCGTGCTCGTCGGCATCGCCCGCCGCAACCGCTGGCGGCAGGGCATCCTGCACGGCGCCGTCGACATCCTCGGCATCGGGGCCGGCGCCCTGGTCCTGGCCGCGTTCGGCCGGGTGCCGTCCGTGGAGACGCCCTGGGACCCGCAGACCTGGACCGTCTATGCCGCGCCCCAGGTGGTGCTGGTCGCGGGCGGCTATCTCGCCGTCACCCGCGTCCTGCTCTGGTACCTGCACGCGCCGCCCGGCGGCGGGCTGCCGACCGTCGCGCGCACCGCCCTGGTCCGGCAGGGCCTCGTGGCCGTCGCGCTGCTGGGCATCGCACCGCTGGTCTGCGTGGTGGCCGTCGCCATGCCGCTGCTGCTGCCGCTGTTCGCCATCCCGCTGGTCGCGCTCGACTCCGCCCTGTCGATAGCCAGGGCCCGGGCGGAGGAGCAGCTGCGCGACCCGCTCACCGGGCTGCCCAACCGCCAGTGGCTGCTGGAACGCACCTGGACCGCGCTGGACGACGCCGAGCGGATCGGGGCGCGGTCCGCCCTGATGCTGATAGACCTCGACCGCTTCCGTTCGGTCAACGACACCCTCGGACACCTCGCCGGGGACCGGCTGCTGTTGCAGATAGCCGACCGGCTGCGGATGGCGCTGCCGCGCGGGGCGGAGGCCGCGAGGCTCGGCGGCGACGAGTTCGCCGTCCTGCTGCCGGTCGCCGACTCCACGACGTCCGCCACCCGGGTCGCGCGCAACCTGGTGGCCGCGCTCGGCTCGCCGCTCGACCTCGACGGACTCACGCTCGTCCTGGAGGCCAGCGCCGGGCTCGCCGTCTTCCCCGACCACGCGCTCGACGCGGAGGGGCTGCTGCGCCGCGCGGACGTGGCGATGTACCAGGCGAAGCGGGACCGTACGGGGGTCGAGGTGTACGAGTCGAAGCGGGACTCGAACACGCCGGACCGCCTCGGGCTGCTGGGCGACCTGCGCCGGGCCCTGGACGCCGGTGACGTCGAACTGCACTACCAGCCCAAGGTCCGCTTCGACGGGCAGGTGGCCGGGCTCGAAGCGCTGGTCCGCTGGGTGCACCCCGAGCGCGGGAAGGTGCCGCCGGACGAGTTCATCGCGATCGCCGAGTCCTCCGGGCTGATGCCGCACCTCACGGAGTACGTGCTGGAGACGGCGCTCGCGCAGGTCGCGCGCTGGCGCGCCCAGGGGCTGCACGTCCCGGTCGCGGTCAACGTCTCACCGCGCGACGTCCACACCCCCGGCTTCGCCGGAGCGGTCGCCGCCCGGCTCGCCCGCCACGGTGTCCCCGCGGGAGCGCTCCAACTCGAGATAACGGAACACGTGCTCCTGGAGGACCCGCAGCGGGCCGCGGACACCCTCGCCGGGCTGACCGGCCACGGCGTGAAGATGTCGCTCGACGACTTCGGCACGGGCTACTCCTCCCTGGTCCACCTGCGCCGGCTCCCCGTCAGCGAACTCAAGATCGACCGCTCCTTCGTGGCCCGCCTCGCCATCGACAACGAGGACGCGGAGATCGTGCGCTGCACCGTCGACCTCGCCCATTCCCTCGGCCTCCTCGTCGTCGCCGAGGGCGTCGAGGACGACGAGACCTGGGAACGCCTGCGCGACCTCGGCTGCGACGCCGTCCAGGGCTGGCTCGTCGCCGCGGCCATGCCCCCCGACGAAACCACGGCCTGGCTCCGAGCCCGAGGCTCCAGAGGCTGGCAACGCCCGACGGCCGCCTTGCCGGCGGTGGCAGCGGAGGAGTAGCCGGGCCCGGACACCCGACGGCGGTCGGCGGGCCCGGCGGGAGGGGCTGCACGCAGCCGGCCGGGGCCGCGCCTCTAGGGGCGCGGGGAACTGCGCGCCCAGCCACGACGGCGCGGCAGCCGACTGAGGCCGGACGCCGGACGCCGGGCGCCGGACGCCGGGCGCCGGACGCCGGACGCCGGGCGCCGGACGCCGGGTGGTCGGCCCGGGGCCCGACGGCGCGGCAGCCGACTGACGCCGGACGCCGGGCGCCGGACGCCGGGTGGTCGGCCCGGGGCCCGACGGCGAACCGGGGCCGGACGGCGGACGGAGCCGGATGCCCGACGGCGGGTGCCGGCCCCGACGGCGGACGGAGCCGGACATCTGACGGCGGGTGCCGGCCCGGCGGCGAACCGGACCCGCCCCCCGGGCGGTGCGCCACTGCCGGACCCAGGGCGCACGCCCAGCCGGGGCGCGGCGCGGGTCCAGCCAGGCCGGGGCGCGCACCCCGGCTGGACCCGCACCCCACCCCGCCAAGCCCGCGGCAGCGAACCCGCGGCGGCAAACCCGTGCGCACGCACCCACCGCCGCGTCCTAGGATTGGGTCCAAACCACACTCACTCACCCCAGAGGATCGCTGCATGCCTGGCATCACGCGCGAGGAGGTCGCCCACCTCGCACGGCTGGCGCGTCTGGAGCTGAAGGGCGAAGAGCTCGACCACTTCGCAGGCCAGCTCGACGACATCATCGGCGCGGTCGCCCGCGTCAGCGAGGTCGCCGACCAAGACGTACCGCCGACCTCTCATCCGCTGCCGCTGACGAACGTCATGCGCGCGGACGAGGTCCGTCCGTCGCTCACCCCCGAGCAGGCGCTCTCCGGCGCCCCGGCCCAGGAGCAGCAGCGTTTCAAGGTGCCGCAGATCCTGGGGGAGGACTAATCACCATGACGGACAGCAATGTGAACATCATCCGGCTGACCGCCGCCGAGATCGCCGCGAAGATCGCCGCGGGCGAGCTCACCGCCGTCGAGGTCACCGAGGCCCACCTCGCGCGCATCGAGGCCGTCGACGAGAAGGTGCACGCCTTCCTGCACGTCGACCGGGAGGGCGCGCTCGCCCAGGCCCGCGCCGTCGACGCCAAGCGCGAGCGCGGCGAGCAGCTCGGCGCGCTGGCCGGCGTACCCCTCGCGCTGAAGGACATCTTCACCACCGAGGGCGTCCCGACCACCGTCGGCTCCAAGATCCTCGAAGGCTGGATCCCGCCGTACGACGCGACCGTCACCAAGCGGCTCAAGGCCGCCGACGTCGTCATCCTCGGCAAGACCAACATGGACGAGTTCGCCATGGGGTCATCGACGGAGAACAGCGCCTACGGGCCCACCGGCAACCCCTGGGACCTCACCCGCATCCCCGGCGGCTCCGGCGGCGGCTCCTCCGCCGCGCTCGCCTCCTTCGAGGCCCCCCTCGCCATCGGCACCGACACCGGCGGCTCGATCCGCCAGCCCGCGGCCGTCACCGGCACGGTCGGCGTCAAGCCGACCTACGGCGGGGTGTCGCGGTACGGCATGGTGGCGTTCTCCAGCTCCCTCGACCAGGGCGGCCCCTGCGCCCGTACGGTCCTGGACGCCGCGCTGCTGCACGAGGTGATCGCCGGGCACGACCCGCTCGACTCCACCTCGATCGACGCCCCGGTCCCGCCGGTCGTCGAGGCCGCCCGCAACGGCTCGGTCGCCGGTATGCGCGTCGGCGTCGTCAAGCAGTTCCGCGGCGAGGGCTACCAGGCAGGCGTCGTGCAGCGCTTCGACGAGTCGGTCGAGCTGCTCAAGGAGCTCGGCGCCGAGATCGTCGAGCTGGACTGCCCCTCCTTCGACCTGGCCCTTTCGGCGTACTACCTGATCGCGCCCTCCGAGTGTTCCTCGAACCTGGCGCGCTTCGACGGCCTGCGTTACGGTGCGCGCGTCGGCGACGACGGCACCCGCTCCGCCGAGGACGTCACCGCCCTCACCCGCGAGTCCGGCTTCGGCGACGAGGTCAAACGCCGCATCATGCTCGGCACGTACGCCCTGTCGAGCGGCTACTACGACGCGTACTACGGCAGCGCCCAGAAGGTTCGCACGCTCATCACGCGCGACTTCGAGAAGGCCTTCGAGCAGGTGGACGTCATCGTCTCGCCCACCACGCCGACCACCGCCTTCCCGATCGGCGAGCGCGCCGACGACCCGATGGCGATGTACCTCGCGGACCTGTGCACCATCCCGACCAACCTGGCGGGCAACGCGGCCATGTCGCTGCCCTGCGGTCTCGCCCCGGAGGACAACCTCCCGGTGGGCCTGCAGATCATCGCCCCGGCGATGCAGGACGACAGGCTGTACAAGGTCGGCGCCGCCGTAGAGGCCGCCTTCGTGGAAAAGTGGGGTCACCCGCTGATCGAGGAGGCTCCGTCGCTGTGAGCAAGGCAATGTCGAAGGCCAAGGGCTTCAAGAAGTCCAAGAACGGTCTGTATCTGTCCATGGCCACCACCGCGTTCGGCGCGTTCAGCGTCGCGAAGCAGGCCAAGCTGGCGCGCGCCGAGAGCGACACGCTCCGGCTGGTCGACGCCGCCGTGTCCGCCGCCGCCATCGTCACCGGCCTCGCCATCCTCTACCGGGAGCTCAAGCGCCTGGGCGACGACGACGTCCTGCTGGGCTGAGAGGGAAGTTTTCACCGTGACCACCACGACCGACCTGGTGTCGTACGAGGACGCGCTGGCGTCGTACGACCCCGTCATGGGCCTCGAGGTCCATGTCGAACTCGGCACCAGGACGAAGATGTTCTGCGGCTGTTCGACCGAGCTGGGCGCCGAGCCCAACTCGCAGACCTGCCCCACCTGCCTCGGCATGCCCGGCGCGCTCCCGGTCGTCAACGCGACCGGCGTCGAGTCGGCCATCAAGATCGGCCTCGCGCTGCACTGCGAGATCGCCGAGTGGTGCCGCTTCGCCCGGAAGAACTACTTCTATCCGGACATGCCGAAGAACTTCCAGACCTCGCAGTACGACGAGCCGATCGCCTTCAACGGCTATCTGGACGTCCAGCTGGAGGACGGGGAAGTCTTCCGCGTGGAGATCGAGCGCGCCCACATGGAGGAGGACACCGGCAAGTCGACGCACGTCGGCGGCGCGACGGGCCGTATCCACGGCGCCTCGCACTCGCTGCTCGACTACAACCGCGCGGGCATCCCCCTCATCGAGATCGTCACCAAGCCGATCGAGGGTGCGGGGGAGCGCGCTCCCGAGGTCGCCAAGGCGTACGTCGCCGAGCTGCGCGAGCTCATCAAGGCCCTCGGGGTGTCGGAAGCCCGCATGGAGATGGGGCAGATGCGCTGCGACGTGAACCTGTCGCTGCGCCCGCACGGCCAGGACAAGTTCGGCACGCGCTCCGAGACGAAGAACGTCAACTCGCTGCGCAGCGTCGAGCGCGCCGCCCGCTTCGAGATCCAGCGGCACGCCGCGGTGCTCAGCAGCGGCGGCACGATCATCCAGGAGACCCGTCACTTCCACGAGGACACGGGCTCCACGACCTCGGGCCGGGTCAAGGAGGAGGCCGAGGACTACCGGTACTTCCCGGAGCCCGACCTCGTCCCGGTCGCCCCGGCCCGCGAGTGGGTCGAGGAGCTGCGCGCCGGGCTGCCCGAGCAGCCGCTGGCCCGCCGCAACCGGCTGCGCGAGGAGTGGGGCGTCTCCGCCCACGACATGCAGTCGATCCTCAACGCCGGTGCCATCGACCCGATCGTCGCCACGATCGAGGCCGGTGCCGACGCCGCCGCCGCGCGCAAGTGGTGGATGGGCGAACTGGCCCGCAGCGCCAACGAGTCCGGCAAGGCCCTCGAGGACCTGCCCATCACCCCGGCACAGGTCGCCAGGGTGGCGGAGCTCGTCACCTCCGGTGACCTGAACGACAAGCTGGCCCGCCAGGTCATCGAGGGCGTCCTCGCCGGCGAGGGCACCCCGGACGAGGTCGTCGACAAGCGCGGTCTCAAGGTCGTCTCGGACGAGGGCGCGCTGACCACCGCCGTCGACGAGGCCATCGCCGGGAACCCGGGCATCGCCGACAAGATCCGCGGCGGCAAGGTGCAGGCCGCGGGCGCCCTCGTCGGCGCGGTCATGAAGGCCACCCGGGGCCAGGCCGACGCGGCCCGCGTCAAGGAACTGATCCTGGAGAAGCTGGGCGTCAGCGAGGGCTGATCACCAGATCGGCTGTCACCCCGGGGGGATGCATCGGACCCGATGCATCCCCCCAGGTGCACCCAGGTGTGGTGCACCCAAGTGTGGTGCACCCAGGTGTGCCATCAGGCGACGCATCCCCCAGGGCATCCCGCACGGCACGTCTTCAGGAGCCGACCGTCGTCCCGGCCTGTGCGAGGATGCCGCAACGGCGCGGCGAGCACGTCGCGCCGGCCGGAGCGGTGGCTGAGGAGCGGCGGCAGGATGTACGCGATATCCCTGGGTGACGACGGCGCGCAACTGCGGCCCCTGGAGCCGTGGCACGCCGAGGAGTTCCTCGCCCACCTGGACCGCGGGCGGGGCTTCGTCCAGCGGCACATCGCCTTCGGGGGCGACGTCACGGACGTCGCCGGGGCACGGGCACTGCTCCAGTCGTTCGCGGACAAGCGGGCCGCCGACACCGGCGTCATGCACGGTCTGTGGCTGTCCGGGAAGCTCGTCGGCGGGGTGCTCTTCCGGGTCTTCGACGCCGCGCACGGCACCTGCGAGGCCGGCTGCTGGCTGGAGCCCTCGGCCGCCGGACGCGGACTCGTCACCCGCGCCATGCGGGTCCTCATCGACTGGGCGGTGGACGAGCGCGGGATACACCGTGTGGAGTGGTACGCCTCCTCGGAGAACCAGCCGAGTCTCAACGTCGCCCGCCGTCTCGGCATGAGCCGCGAAGGCGTCATGCGCGAGAGCTACCCCTACCGGGGCGAACGGCAGGACATGGAGGTCTGGTCCGTCCTGGCACCCGAGTGGAGAGCGGCACGCGCGCGTGCCGGCGAACCCGCTCACAACGATCATTAAGACACCTCTCAGACTCCGTCCGTACGGTGCCAGGCATGGGTACCAAGACAGCCGACGAAGCCGTGCACGAGAACGGCACCGAGGCGAAGCGCGACGACGCGACCGCGGACGTGAAGGACGTCGAGGGCGTCAAGGGGAACAAGGACGTCCAGGACGTCCAGGACGTCACCGGGGCCGGTGAGCCGACGGAGGCCGCGGCCGGGGAACAGGCGGAGGACAGCGCCGGGGACCAGGAGGACGACCTCCTGGCCGCGGAGGACGACATCCAGGCCGCGGCCGACGAGAACGAGCGGGGCGCCTCCGGCGTCGGCCAGGGTGCCGCCGCCGTCGTCTCCGCCGGTCTCGGCGTCGTCTCGCTCACCGGAAGCTGGGTCTCGACCGTCGCCGCCGCGCGCGAGACGCTCGTCGGCCAGCTCCAGACGTCCTCGACGGCCAGCGTGGCCACGCAGGTCAAGGAGGTCTACGGCGACGCCTGGCACGTCACCGCGGTGATCGGCGGCCTGTTCGCACTGCTCGCGCTGATCATCGGCGCGGCCGCCCTGGCCAGGCCCGCGTTCGGCGTCCCGGGCCGGCCGCAGGCCGCCTGGATCAAGTCCGTGGCCTGGGCGGGCGTTTCGCTCGGCGTCATCGGTCTGCTGCTCGCCGTCGCCAAGTACTCCGACATCCTGCTCGGGATGCCGTCCACCGGCTGACGGCCCGCGACACCTTCGCCTTACCGGCGAACCGAGGGGCCTTAGGCCCGCCATGAGCCATGTGCGGCGGACCTAAGGCCCCTCTCGTCCACGGAATGCGGAACTCTCCCGATGTGGCGTACCCCCTGGGAGACGAGAGTGGGGACATCGCGGTGAACGGAACCGCGAACGGCCCACCAGCGGCCGGTCCCACACCGTCCACTCCCAGGGGTACGACATGTTCGAGTACGAGCTCTACCGGACGCGCTCCGCCGACCTGATCCGCGAGGCGGAGGGCCATCGCCGGGCGCTGGCCGCCCAGCGGCACCGCCGTACCGCGCTGCGCGCCGCCGCGCGTGGCTCCGGACGCCACGACGGCGAGGGGCGGGCGGATACCCGCCGTGACCGCAAGTACCGGTTCACCCGCGCGGCATGAGCACGCCGGCGCGCTCCCCGACGGCACCGACGGCACCGACGGCACCGGCTCCACCGGCTCCACCGACGGCACCGGCTCCACTAGCTCCGCCGACGGCACCGACGGCACCGGCTCCACCGGCATCACCGGCGCCATCGATGTCACCGACGACATCGGTGGCGCCGGTGCCGTCCGGGGCGGCTCCCGGCCCCGGGCGCCGGATAACCGGTGCCGCGGTGTCAGTGCCCTGTGCGATGCTCGGCGCTGTGGAGAACAGGTCTGTCAGCCCGGTGTTCGTCGGCCGCGCCGATGAGCTTCGGGCACTGAACGACGCGCTCGCCCGCGCCGCCGCGGGCGAGCCGCAGGCGTTGCTGCTCGGCGGTGAGGCCGGCGTGGGCAAGACCAGGCTGCTGGAGGAGTTCGCCGCCGCGGCCGGCCGGGCCGGCGCCGTCGTCGCGCTCGGCGGCTGCGTCGAGATCGGTGCCGACGGACTGCCCTTCGCGCCGTTCTCCACCGCGCTGCGCGCCCTGCGCCGGGCGCTGCCCGACGAGCTCGCCGCCGCGGCCGCGGGCCAGGAGGAGGAGCTGGCCAGGCTCCTGCCCGAGCTGGGCGAGGCGTCCCGGGGGCGGCACGACGAGGACGGCACGGCCCGCCTCTTCGAGCTCACCGCCCGCCTCCTGGAGCGCGTCGCCGCGGACCGTACGGTCGTCGTGGCCCTGGAGGACCTGCACTGGGCGGACGCCTCCACCCGGCATCTGCTCGCCTACCTCTTCCGCACCCTGCGCAGCGGCCGCCTCGTCGTCGTGGCGACGTACCGCGCGGACGACATCCACCGCCGCCACCCCCTGCGCCCGTTCCTGGCCGAGCTGGACCGCCTGCGCACCGTCCGCCGCATCGAACTGGGCCGGTTCAACCGCGCGGAGGTCGGCCGCCTGGTCGCCGGCATCCTCGCCCACGAGCCCGACCCGGCCCAGGTCGACGAGATCTTCGAGCGCTCCGACGGCAACGCCTTCTTCGTCGAGGAACTGGCCGTCGCCGCCCACGAGGGCGACTGCGCCGGCCTCACCGACTCGCTCCGCGACCTGCTGCTCGTACGCGTCGAGCGGCTGCCCGAGGACGCGCAGCGGGTCGCCCGGATCGTCGCGGAGGGCGGCTCCACCGTCGAGTACGCGCTGCTCGCCGCCGTCGCCGGGCTCACCGAGGACGACCTCATCGAGGCGCTGCGCGCCGCCGTCGGCGCGAACATCCTGCTCGCCGCGCCCACCGGCGACGGCTACCGCTTCCGCCACTCCCTGGTGCGCGAGGCCGTCAGCGACGACCTGCTGCCCGGCGAGCGCTCCCGCCTCAACCGCCGCTACGCCCAGGCACTGGAGGCCGACCCGGCGCTGGTCCCGGCCGACGAGCGCGCCACCCGCCTGGCCAGCTACTGGTACCACGCCCATGACGCCGCCAAGGCCCTGCCGGCCGTGCTCGACGCGTCCGTGGAGGCCCGCCGCAGGCACGCCTACTCCGAGCAACTGCGCTTCCTGGAGCGGGCGATGGAGCTGTGGGACGTCGCCCCCGAGGCGGTGCGCGCCGCCCTGCGCCCGGTCGACTACACCGAGGTCTATCCGCCCTGCGGCTGCGACCCGGCCACCACACCGCTGCGCTATCTCGACCTGATGGCCGAGGCCGCCGTCGCGGGGCGCCTGTGCGGGCAGCGCGACCGCGCCATGAAGATCACCAAGCGGGCGCTGCGCCTGCTGGCGGACGAGCCGCCCCTGTCGGCGACCGGCTCCGGTGTCTTTGCCGATGCCACCGGAGCCGCCGACGGGAACGCGCTCCGCGCGGCCTGGTTCTGGGTCCAGCGCTCCCGCCTGGTGCAGGGCCAGGCCCGCGGCGACGGCCGGCAGGAGCTGGCCACGGCCCAGGAGCTGGTCCGCGGGCTGCCGCCCTCCGAGGTGCACGCCGAGGTCCTCGCCACGGTCGCCGGCTGGTCGGCGCTGCACGACCCGGGACCGGACGCGCTCAGCGACGCCCAGCGCGCCGTCGAGTACGCGCGCATGGTCGGCGCCGACGACATCGAGCTGAACGCCCGGCTCACCCTCGGCCTGCTGATGGTCGACGCGGGCGACATCGAGGCCGGACTCGCCGTGATGTACGAGGTCAAGGACCAGGCGGTGCGGCGGGGCATCGCCGCCGTCGTCGGCCGCAGCCACATCAACCTGCCATCGGTCCTGGAAGGCGTCGGCCGCTCCGCGGAAGCGGCCGGCATCCTGGAGGAGGCCACCGGGCTCACCCGGCAACTGGGCCTGCTCGACTCCGAGGCCTGGGTCTGGGGCAACTACTCGGAGTCGCTGTACTCCCTGGGCCGCTGGGACGAGGCGACCGAGGCCGCGACGAACGCCCACACCACCGGCCAGAGCGCCAAGCCCCGCGGCAGCGGCTCCACCCGCCTCGCCCGTATCGCACTCGCCCGCGGCGACATGGCCGCCGCCTCCCGCCACCTGGCCGCCGCCCGCAGCAACTACGGCACCCACGACCCGATGCCCCAGAACACCCTGCCGGTGCTCCGCATCACCCTCGGCGTCGCCGCCGGTGAGGGCCGCCTGGCGGACGCCCGCGCCGCGCTGGACCAGGCCCTGGCCGCCGGTTTCCCGCCCGGCACCCAGCGCTACGGGTGGCCGCTGCTGCTGGCCGGCGCCACGGCCGAGGCCGACACCCGGGGGCTGCCCGCGGCCGCGCCGGGCCGCGCCGGCGTCCTCGCCCGCCTCGGCGACGCCACCCGCCACCTGACCACCGGCGCCCCGGTCTGGCAGGCGTACGACCTGTGGGTGCGCGCGGAGCTGCGCCGCGCCGAGGGCACGGACCTGCCCCGCCACTGGTCCGAGGTGGTCACCGCCCTCGAACCGCTGGGGCGCCCCTACGACCTGGCCCGCGTCCGCCACCGCCTCGCCGAGTCGCTGCTCGCCGCGGGAGCGGCCGACGACCGGTCCTGCGGCGACGACCGGTCCCGCAGTGAGGACGACCGGGCCCGCGCCGCCGAACTGCTCCGGCTGGCCGGTGCGGTCGCCGACCGGCTGGGCGCCCGGCCGCTCGCCGAGTCCGTGGCCCTGCTCGCCCAGCGCGCCCGCCTGCCCCTGGGCCTCGCCGGGGCACGGCCCGCCCGCGACCGGACCGATCCGGTCGAGGAGCTGGGGCTGACCAGCCGCGAGCGCGACGTCCTCCGGCTGGTCGCCGCCGGTCTCAGCAACCGCCGGATAGCCGAGCGGCTCTTCATCTCCCCGAAGACCGCCAGCGTCCACGTCTCGAACATCCTGGGCAAGCTCGGCGTCTCCGGCCGCGGCGAGGCGGCCGCGCTCGCCCACCGGCTGCGGCTCTTCCCGCCGGAGGCCCCCGGGGCGCCGGATACGTCCACCGCCCAGGCGGTGGGCTGAGGCTCACGAGGGCCGAGGCTTACGAGGGCCGAGGCTTACGCTGGCAGGGGTACCGGCCGAGGGAGGCACCGTGTTCAACATGTTCGAGGAACTGTTCGCGCCCGGCCGCAAGCACACGAACGACGAGCGCAGACGGCTGGAGCTGACCCGCGTCGACCTGAACGACGGCGACCCGGGCCGGGGCCCCATCGACCTGTCCTCGGGCCGGGTCGTCGTCCGCGTGCCGGCCCAGCCGCAGACCTCGCGGACGCCGGACCCGGCCGAAGCTCCCGCGGAGCGGGCACCGGACGCGGCCGAAGCCCCCGCGGAGCCTCCGGAGGAGGACGACGACTGAGGCCCACGTCCCGTGCCTCCGTGCCCCCGCGCGTCCTTCTCCTCACTACTTCACTTCCAGCTCCAGGATCCTGTCGTCACCGTCCCCCGGGGTTCCCCGCCCGTCCGTCTCGCTCGTGACCAGCCAGAGCTTGTCGCCCCCGGCGGAGACCACCGTGCGCAGCCGCCCGTACTTGCCGGTGAGGAACGCCTGCGGGCCGGCCGACGCCTCGGTGCCCTTCAGCGGGATGCGCCACAGCCGCTTGCCGCGCAGCCCGGCCATCCACACGGACCCCTCGGCGTAGGCGATGCCGCTGGGGGACGCCTCGTCCGTGTGCCACTGGGCCACCGGGTTCTTGTAGTCGCCGTCGTCGCTCTTGCCCTCGGCGTCCGGCCAGCCGTCGTTGTCGCCGGGGCCGATGTGGTTCAGCTCGTCCCAGGTGTCCTGGCCGAACTCCGAGGCCCACAGCCGCTGTTTGCCGTCCCAGGCGAGCCCCTGCACATTGCGGTGCCCGTACGAGTACACCACCGAGTCGCCGAAGGGGTTGCCCGGGGCCGGTTCGCCGTCCGGCGTCATCCGCAGGATCTTGCCGCCCAGCGACTCCTTGTCCTGGGCCAGACCGCGGTCACCGGTTTCGCCGGTGCCCGCGTACAGCATCTCGTCGGGGCCGAAGGCGATCCGGCCGCCGTTGTGGATCACGCCCTTGGGGATGCCCTTGAAGATCGTGCTCGGCGCGCCGAGCTGCTCGCCGGCCGGCTTGTCCTCCTCGTACAGCATGCGGGCGATGCGGTTGTCCGACTCCGTCGTGAAGTACGCGTAGATCATGTGGTCGGAGGCGAACGTGGGGGAGAGGGCGAGCCCCATGAGGCCGCCCTCGCCCGCGGGCGCGACTCCGGGCACCTCGCCCAGCTCGGTCTTCTTTCCGGTCTTCTCGTCGACCCGGGTGATCGTCCCCTCGTCCCGGGAGGAGACCAGCAGACCGCCGTCGGGCAGCGGGGCCAGGCCCCAGGGCGACTTCAGGTCCTCGGTGACCGTGCGCACCACGGTCACCGAGCCCTTGGCGGGGGGTGCGGTCCCCCGCGGCCGCGCGGCGGACGACGAGCCGTCGTCGCCGCCCTTGCCGCTCGGGGTGGCGCTGCCGGTGTCGACCGGGCTCGGTCTGTCGTCGGAGGAGCAGCCGGCTGCCAGCAGCAGCGCGGACGTGGCCAACACGGCCGTCACAGCTCGACGTCGATGTAGCACGATCAGGTCCCTTCGGCGCGGCGGTTCTCCTGTTACTACACCGCTCGTCCCCTGTGAGTTCCCGGTCACCGCCACCCGATGCGGTGAAACCGTCAGTCCCAGGACCCCCGGGCGGCCGGCAGCCGTGCCATTTCGGCCAGGTCCCGGGCGCTGAGCAGCAGTTCACCGGCGCCCGCGTTCTCCGTCACCCACCGCTCCCGCTTCGCGCCCGGTACCGGCACCACGTGCGGGCCCTGCGCCAGCACCCAGGCCAGCGCCACCTGCGCTGGGGTGACGGCGGCGCCGTACCGGGCGGCGATCCGGCGCAGCCCGACGACTATCGACTGGTTGGCGGCCATCATCTCGGCCGTGAAGCGGGGGTGCCGGGCGCGCAGGTCGTCCGGTTCGAAGCCCTCGCCGGGGGTCAGGGTGCCGGTGAGGAAGCCGTTGCCGAGCGGCATCGCGGCGAGGAAGCCCACCCCGCGCGCGGCGCACCACGGCAGCAGCGCGTCCAGCGCCTCCGGCGACCACACCGACAGCTCGGCCTGCACCGCGCTCACCGGGAAGACCTGCTGCACCCGCTCCAGTTGCCGGATCGTCCCGTCGTGCAGCCGGGCCCCGGGCCGGCGGCCGGCCCGCGCCCCCACCGCGCACAGGCCCAGCGCCCGCACCTTCCCCGCCGCCACCAGCTCCGCCATGGCGCCCCAGGTCTCCTCGACCGGCACCTCGGGGTCCGCGCGGTGCAGCTGGTACAGGTCGATCACGTCCGTCTGGAGTCTGCGCAGCGAGGCGTCGCAGGCCCGTCTGACATAGCCGGGGCGGCCGTTGGCCACGATGTGCTGCTCGCCCACCAGCAGTCCGACCTTCGTCGACACGAACGCCTCGGAGCGCCGCTCCTTCAACGCCCGCCCCACCAGCAGCTCATTGGTGAACGGGCCGTACATGTCGGCCGTGTCGAGCAGCGACGAGCCGAGATCCAGGGCCCGGTGCACGGTCCGCAGTGATTCGTCACCCCGCTGCCGTGAACCGGAGTACGCCCAGCTCATCGGCATGCAGCCGAGTCCGACGGCCCCCACATCGAGCGTCGCCGCACCGATCGTCCTGCGCTCCACCTGGCCGTACCCTCCCTCTCCTGGCACCCCAAACTAACCAATGGGCCGGCGCGGGCTTCGCATAGCCTCCTGACCATGACTTCACGTGTGTGGCTTCCGTTCGACGCGGCCGGCATCAAGGGGCTCCCAGAGAACCTCGACTACCTCTTCTGGGACGGCGGTCCGGACTTCCCCGGTGACCCGGCCGAGTGCGACTTCTACGTCGTGCCGTACATGAAGGGAACGGACGTCTCGGTGCGGCCGCTGCCCCGGATGACGTCCGTACAGGCCGTGCAGACCCTTTCCGCGGGCATCGACCACGTACAGCCCGGCCTCAAGTACCTGCGGGACGGCGTGCAGTTGTGCAACGCACGCGGGGTGCACGAGGCGAGCACCGCCGAACTCACCCTGACCCTCGTCCTCGCCTCGCTGCGCGGCATCCCCGACTTCGTCCGGGCCCAGGACAAGGAGGAGTGGCGGTCGGGCTTCCGGCCCGCGCTGGCCGACAAGTCGGTCCTGATCGTGGGGTACGGGTCGATCGGGGCCGCGATCGAAGACCGGCTCGTTCCCTTCGAGCCGGCGCGGATAACACGGATCGCGCGCTCCTCGCGCACAACGGAGCGCGGTCCGGTGCACCCGTTCACCGAAGCGCCCGCCCTGCTGCCCGAAGCCGACGTCGTCATCCTCTCGACACCCCTCACCGACACCACGCGTGGCCTGGTCAACGCCGATTTCCTGGCCCGGATGAAGGACGGCGCGCTGCTCGTCAACGTGGCCCGCGGCCCGGTGGTGGACACCAAGGCGCTCCTCGCCGAGCTGGAAAGCGGACGGATCACCGCCGCTCTCGACGTCACGGACCCTGAACCCCTGCCTCAGGGGCACCCGTTGTGGCACGCACCGGGCGTCCTGATCAGCCCCCACGTCGGCGGCCCGACGTCCGCCTTCCTGCCGCGCGCCGAGCGGCTCCTGGTAGCGCAGTTGAACCGTTTCGCGCGCCGGGAGCCGCTGGTGAACGTGGTGCTCACGACCGGCGCGTAGCACGGATTCCGTTCACCACCCGTCCGGTTCGGGTACCCTCCGCAGTTCTCCGGACGCGGGCAGTACCGGTATTCGCCCTGGTCGTCACGGAGCGTAGAGAAGCTATGTCCCTGAGTGACGATACTGGTGTATCGTCCCGACAGGGGCTGCGCCGCGCACCGTTCGGCGCCGGGGACGACATGCAGACTGCGAGGGGGGCGACGGGCGATGCACGGCCTATGGACGAACACTCCGACGCGGCGGAGCCGCCGACGGCGACCCTGGTGTGTGACGCCGCGCAGACGCGGTCAGGGCCACACCGGTCATCACCATCACCGCAGGCACAGCGGCCGCAAGAGGTACGCGCACACCTCCCCCCGGGACCAGCGGGACCCGGGGGCGACACGGACCGGGTGGGACCGGTGAGTGCCCCGACGCCCTCCCCCGCCGCCCTGGACGGAGCGCTGCGCACGCAGCGGCTCCTGGGAGCGCTGCTGTCCCGGGGCGTGCCGGGCAGCCGGGCGGGTGCGTACTCACAGGTGGCGCTGGCCCTGGTCTGCGCGGGATACGCCGTCGGCTCCGCGTGCGGCTGGGGAAGCGCGTTCCTCGCCGTGGTCATGGGCGACTTCGGTCTGAGCGCCGCGGCGGGCACCGCGGCCGTCTCCTGCTTCCTCTACGCCCGCAGGCGCCGTGTCCGCTTTCGATCCGCATGGCTGCTGTTCTCGCTCTCCTCCGCGATGGCAGCGCTCGGCAATCTCGTCTGGGGGTGGTACGAGGTCGTGCTCGGCGTCCCCGTCCCCAGCCCCAACTACGCGGATCTCTTCTTCCTGTGCTTCGCGCCGCCCGCCATCGTGGGACTGCTGGTGCTCGCCAAGAGGCCGGTGAGCAAGGCCGGCTGGGTCTGCCTGGCGCTGGACGCCTGGCTGATCGGCGGCTCGCTGCTGACGCTGTCCTGGAGCCTCGCCCTCGCGCAGGCGGCCAAGTTCGAGGGGCCGAGCGTCGCGCACACCGCGCTGTCGCTGGCCTATCCGCTGCTGGACATCGCGCTGGTCAGCATGGTGCTGGCGCTGCACTTCCGACGCTCGGCGGTGAACCGCTCGGCGGTGAACACCGCGATCGGGGCACTCGCCCTGACCGTGATGTGCGACGCCCTGTTCACCTCGCCGCTGCTGCACAACGACTACCAGTCGGGCCAGCTTCTCGACGCCGGCTGGTTCGCCGGCTCCCTGCTGCTCGCCTACGCCCCCTGGGTCGGCCTCCGGCACGGATCCGCGGAGAACGAGGGGCACACGCGCGTGGTGCACGAGCACCTGCCGGTCCAGCGCCGGACCGGACACCCGTACGAGCCGGTCAAGGGCCGCACGTCCGTCCAGGGGCACCCGCCGCCGGAGCCGCCGCTGCCCGGCGGCGACCACGGCCGGTACGCCGCCGACCGGCCCCTCACCGGCTCGCTGGCCGCCCTCACGCCCTACCTGGCCGCCGCCGTGTGCACGCTGGGCATTCTCTACAACGTGCTCAACGGCCACAGCGTCGACCGCGTCGTGCTGGTCACCGGGGGCACGGTCGTCCTCGCACTGGTCGTGCGCCAGGGCATCATGCTGCTCGACAACATCACCCTCACCCAGGAACTGGCCCAGAAGGAGAACCACTTCCGTTCCCTGGTGCAGGGTTCGAGCGACGTCATCATGATCGCCGCGCCCAACGGCATCCTCCGCTACGTCAGCCCGGCCGCCGCCGGGGTCTACGGGCGGCCCGCCGAAGACCTCGTCGGCTCCGAGCTGGCCTCGCTGATCCACCCGGAGGACCTCGGCTGCGTGGTGCACGAGGTGCGCCGCTTCCTGGCCGCGGGACCCGCCGAGGAACCCACCACCCGCATCGAGTGCCGGTTCCGGTCCGGCGGGGGCGGCTGGCTGAACGTGGAGTCCACGGTCAACCGGCACCACGGCGGCCTCATCTTCAACAGCCGCGACGTGACCGAAAGGGTGCGCCTCCAGGCCCAGCTCCAGCACAACGCGGAGCACGATCCGCTCACCGACCTGCCCAACCGCGCGCTGTTCACCCGGCGCGTCCAGCAGGCCCTCTCCGGCCGCCGCTCCTCCGACCGGGGCACCGCCGTGCTCTTCATCGACCTGGACGGCTTCAAGGCGGTCAACGACACGATCGGCCACCAGGCCGGCGACGAGCTGCTCGTCCAGGCCGCCCGCAGGCTCCAGGACTCCGTGCGGCAGAGCGACACCGCCGCCCGGCTCGGCGGCGACGAGTTCGCGGCGCTCATCGTCGGCGACGGCACCCGCGACCGCGCCGCCCGCGAGCGCCACATCTTCGAACTGGCGGACCGGCTGAGAATCACCCTCTCCCAGCCCTACGCCATCGACGGCAACGATGTCCGTGTCGCCGCCTCCATCGGCGTCGCCTTCGCCGAACCGGGCCTGGGCGCCGGGGAGTTGCAGCGCAACGCCGACCTGGCCATGTACCGGGCCAAGGGCATGGGCAAGGGCCGCGTCGAGCTGTACGCGCCGCAGATGCAGCAGGACGTCGTACGCAAGGCGGAGCTGGCCACCCGGCTGCGGGCCGCGCTGCACGACGGCGAGTTCGCGCTGCTGCACCAGCCGGTGGTCGCGCTGGAGAACGGCCGGATCTCGTCCGTCGCCGCCCAGGCGCGCTGGCGCTCGTCCCAGGGGGTCTTCTACACCCCGGCCGAGTTCCTGCGCGTGGCCGAGGACAGCGACCGCACCGCCGAGCTGGGCCGCTGGATGCTGGAGCAGGCCGTCCAGCAGGCCGCCGAGCGCACCGCCACCGGCCATGCGGTGCCCGTCGCCGTGCGGATGAGCGCCCGCAGACTCCTGGACCGCTCGACGCCGCTCGCCTCGGTGGAGGCGCTGCTCACGCGGCACGGTCTGGCCTCGGGCGCCCTGGTCATAGAGCTGGCCGACATCGACCCCCGGGTCAGCTTCGACGACCTGGAGCGCAGACTGAGCGCGCTGCGGCGGATCGGCGTCAGAATCGCCCTGGACGGCTTCGGCAGCGGCTACGCGGCCATCACCGCGCTGCGCCGCCTCCCCATCGACGTACTGAAGCTCGACCGCGGGCTGATCGAGGGGGTCGTCGAGTCGGCCAGACTCCACAAGATCACCAGCGGGCTGCTGCGGATCGCCACCGATCTCGGGCTCCAGTCCGTGGCCGACGGCGTGGACCTGCCGGAGCAGGTGGTCGCCCTGCGGGCGATGGGCTGCACGCACGGCCAGGGCATGGCCTTCTCCGGGCCGCTCGACGAGTACCGGCTGCGGCGGGCGCTGTCCGCCGGCCACTGCCCGGTGCCGCACGGTCCGGCCGAGCCCGCGTTCGCCGGGGGAGGTGCGGGCGTGTCCGGGGTGTACGCCAGTGGGGTGCCCGCCGTGTACAGCGGTGGTACGGCGCTGCGCTCACATAATGAGACTCCCGTCCCACCCACTTGACAGTCGGTGCGTGCCGGGGGGAGGGTCAGAGCCATGCGCACCCGAATTCTCGTACTTGGAAAGCGCGTCGGCTGAAGCTGGGGCACACCGGAGACACGATCCGGAACACCCAGCGACCGCACCCGGCGCGCTCCCCTCGCTTGCCTCACGGCACGAGGGGTTTTTTGTTGCACAGGTGCCTGCCGACGCGCAATCGCACACCGCACAAACCTCGCAAAAACCCTCAGCATCGAGAAGAGAATGCCGATGACCGAGCAGGCCACCGGGGCCCACCATCCGCAGCCGCGGCCCCGTTCCGGAGGACAGCAGTCCGCCCCCGAGCGCGTCACGGGTGCGCAGTCCCTCATCCGTTCGCTCGAGGAGGTCGGGGCCGACACGGTATTCGGGATCCCCGGTGGCTGCATCCTTCCGGCGTACGACCCGCTGATGGACTCCACCCGCGTCCGCCACGTCCTGGTCCGCCACGAGCAGGGCGCGGGTCACGCCGCCGAGGGCTACGCGCTGGCGACCGGCAAGGTCGGCGTCTGCATGGCGACCTCGGGGCCCGGTGCGACCAACCTAGTCACGCCGATCGCCGACGCGCACATGGACTCCGTGCCGATGGTCGCGATCACCGGCCAGGTGGCCTCCAAGGCCATCGGCACGGACGCCTTCCAGGAGGCGGACATCGTCGGCATCACCATGCCGATCACCAAGCACAACTGGCTGGTCACCAACGCCGACGACATCCCGCGGGTGATCGCCCAGGCGTTCCACGTCGCCTCCACGGGGCGCCCGGGGCCGGTCCTGGTGGACATCGCCAAGGACGCCCTCCAGGCGCAGACCACCTTCCAGTGGCCGCCCGTGATGGACCTGCCCGGCTACCGCCCGGTGACCAAGCCGCACGCCAAGCAGATCCGCGAGGCCGCCAAGCTGATCACCCAGGCCAAGCGGCCGATCCTCTACGTCGGCGGCGGCGTCCTGAAGGCCGGCGCCACCGCCGAGCTGAAGGTGCTGGCCGAGCTGACCGGCGCGCCCGTCACCACCACCCTGATGGCGCTCGGCGCGTTCCCCGACAACCACCCCCAGCACCTCGGCATGCCGGGCATGCACGGCTCGGTGGCCGCCGTCACGGGACTGCAGAAGGCCGACCTGATCGTCGCCCTCGGGGCCCGCTTCGACGACCGCGTCACCGGCAAGCTGGACAGCTTCGCCCCGCACGCCAAGATCGTGCACGCCGACATCGATCCGGCCGAGATCGGCAAGAACCGCGCCGCCGACGTGCCGATCGTGGGCGACGCCCGCGAGGTCATCGCCGACCTCGTGCAGGCCGTCCAGAAGGAGCACAGCGAGGGGCAACAGGGCGAGGCCGCCAGGTCCAGGTACGCCGCCTGGTGGAAGGACCTGGACCGCTGGCGCGAGACGTACCCGCTCGGCTACGACCAGCCCGCCGACGGCTCGCTCTCCCCGCAGCAGGTCATCGAGCGCATCGGACAGCTCGCTCCCGAGGGCACGGTCTTCACGGCGGGCGTCGGCCAGCACCAGATGTGGGCCGCCCACTTCATCGACTACGACAAGCCCGCCACCTGGCTGAACTCCGGCGGCGCCGGGACGATGGGGTACGCGGTCCCGGCAGCCATGGGCGCCAAGGCCGGGCAGCCCGACCGCACGGTCTGGGCCATCGACGGCGACGGCTGCTTCCAGATGACCAACCAGGAACTCGCCACCTGCGCCCTGAACAACATCCCGATCAAGGTCGCCATCATCAACAACGGCGCCCTCGGAATGGTCCGCCAGTGGCAGACCCTGTTCTACAACCAGCGCTACTCCAACACCGTGCTGCACTCGGGCCCCGGGGCCAGCGGCACCGAGCCCAGCGCCGGCACCCGCGTCCCCGACTTCGTGAAGCTGTCCGAGGCCATGGGCTGCTACGCCATCCGCTGCGAGTCCCCCGACGACCTCGACAAGGTCATCGAGGAGGCCAACTCGATCAACGACCGGCCCGTGGTGGTCGACTTCATCGTCCACGAGGACGCGATGGTGTGGCCGATGGTCGCCGCCGGCACCTCCAACGACGAGATCCTGGCCGCCCGGGACGTCCGCCCCGACTTCGGCGACAACGAAGACGACTGAGAGCCGCAGGAAGAGGAACGCAACCCATGTCCAAGCACACGCTCTCCGTCCTGGTCGAGAACACCCCCGGCATCCTCGCCCGGATCGCCGCCCTGTTCTCGCGCCGCGGGTTCAACATCGACTCGCTCGCGGTCGGTGTCACCGAGCACCCCGACATCTCCCGCATCACCATCGTGGTGCAGGTCGAGTCGCTGCCCCTGGAGCAGGTCACCAAGCAGCTCAACAAGCTCGTCAACGTCCTCAAGATCGTCGAGCTGGAGCCGGGCGCCGCGGTCCAGCGCGAACTCGTCCTGGTGAAGGTCCGCGCGGACAACGAGACCCGCTCGCAGATCGTCGAGATCGTCCAGCTCTTCCGCGCCAAGACGGTCGACGTCTCCCCGGAGGCCGTCACCATCGAGGCCACCGGCGGCAGCGACAAGCTGGAGGCCATGCTCAAGATGCTGGAGCCGTTCGGCATCAAGGAGCTGGTCCAGTCCGGCACCATCGCCATCGGCCGCGGCGCCCGCTCGATCACCGACCGGTCGCTGCGCGCCCTCGACCGGTCCGCGTAGCCGGCGGGGCGGCTCCTGCCGCCCGTTCGGCTCGATACGGGCGGTCCCGGACCCGCCGCCCGCCCGTATACCGAGACCCCAAGACTTCCCTCACCCCGCCCGCCGTACGGTGGGACGCGACACCAGCACACCAAGGAGAACCCCAGTGGCCGAGCTGTTCTACGACGCCGACGCAGACCTGTCCATCATCCAGGGCCGCAAGGTCGCGGTCATCGGCTACGGCAGCCAGGGCCACGCCCACGCGCTGTCGCTGCGTGACTCGGGTGTCGACGTGCGCGTCGGTCTGCACGAGGGCTCCAAGTCGAAGGCGAAGGCCGAGGAGCAGGGCCTGCGCGTGGTGAGCCCGTCCGAGGCCGCGGCCGAGGCCGACGTCATCATGATCCTGGTCCCGGACCCGATCCAGGCCAAGGTCTACGAGGAGCACATCGCGCCGAACCTGAACGACGGCGACGCGCTGTTCTTCGGCCACGGCCTGAACATCCGCTACGACTTCATCAAGCC
>NZ_JBHWHV010000034.1:0-98518 GCF_042732375.1 Streptomyces sp. NPDC059785 | reverse complement strand
GCCCCGCTCCGTACGTAACGGAGCGGGGCAGCGGCATGTCCGACGCCGAGACGGCTGCTGCGACAGCCCGCCGCCGAGGCTTTCACGCGGCCAGGGCCTCGCCGTCCTGGGCGCCGATGTCCTCCCGGTCGGCGCGGTAACGCTCCAGCATGGCGTCCGCGGTCGACAGGGCCTGCTCGGCGGTGCGCGCGCCGGTCATCACGCAGAGCGTGTAGGTGGCGTCCTCCAGCACGCGGCTGGAACGGCCGGTGGGGTGCACGTCGTGCTCGATGCGCGCATCGGCGAACCGGGCCAGTGCGGCGCGCAGTTCCTTCTCCGCCGGAAGGATCATGGTCTTCCTCTCCCCAACGCACAGCTCGCCAGACGGCCGACGCCGCCGCGAGGAACAGAATGCATGCATGGCGTCCGACGCCATGGCCCGATGCCGAGCGACACCGGGCAGATCATCGTCTGCCCGGCGGATTAAGTTCCATGCCTGTACAAATTCCGGCCCGCCTCGCCCCGCTGGATCACCACAGGTCAGAGCAGATCACAGCAGGTCACACGAGGTCGTTCCAGGGAGCCGGTGGGCCCGAGGCGAAGAAGCGGAGCAGACCCAGCAAGCGGCTGGGCGGAGGCGCGGTCCAGTGGCGCTCGCCGGGGTGCGGGACGGGATCGGCCAAGCGTCCGAGGGCCCACGTGAGGTGGATCCACAGCACCCGGGCCTCCCAGACCGGCGCGGAAGACGCACCCGGCTCGCCGTTCTCCTCCCGGTAACCGGCGAGCATGGCCGGGACGGCGGTCAGCGGCATCTTGGCGAAATCGGCGGCGGGATCGGCCCATTGGGCATCGCCCCAGTCGACGATGCCGGTGAGCCGCGCCGGCTGCGCGGAGACGAGCAGGTTCTGCGGCGCGATGTCGCCATGGATGAGGACGGTCGGGGACCGATCGGTGGAGTGGGACGGATCGGTGGAGGAGGGCGAATCGGCGGCATGGGACAGACCGGCGGCGTCGGACGGACCGGCGGGGCGGTGAGCCGCGAGCCGGCCGAACCATCCGGTGAGCCAGCGGGCGGTTCCGGCATCGAGCCAGCCGGCCCTGCGGAGACGCTCGGTGAGCGCCCAGGGGTCCGCGGCGCCGTCGTCCGCGGGGAGGGCACGTAGTTCGGGTGCGGCGGCCGGGGTCAGCCGGTGGAGCCTGGCCAGTTCCCGGCCCACCTGACGGGCGACGAGGTCGCTGTCCGAGGTGGGCAGTTCCCGGCGCGCGAGGTCCGCGCCCGGCGCCCGGGTGAGCAGCATGTACGGCACGTTCACCACCGAGCAGGTGTCGTCGAAGGCGACGACTTCGGGCGTACGTACACCCGCGGCCCGGGCGGCCGGGATGACGGCGGCCTCCTTGACCAGGTCCGGGAGGTACTGCTCGGTCCGCGGAATGCGCAGCACCAGGTCGTCGCCGAACAGGAAGACCTGGTTGGCCACTCCGGCGGGAAGGCCCCGTACGCGTTCGGTGCCGGTCCCGTGCCGACCGGCGAGGGCGGCCCATG
Organism: Streptomyces sp. NPDC059785; assembly: GCF_042732375.1. NCBI lineage: Bacteria > Bacillati > Actinomycetota > Actinomycetes > Kitasatosporales > Streptomycetaceae > Streptomyces > Streptomyces sp. NPDC059785. The sequence goes on along the minus strand of NZ_JBHWHV010000034.1, from coordinate 96,996 downwards.
TCTCGTCGCTCGTCTCGTACTTCAACACGGTCGAGCATGCTGGCACAGGGGACCGGGGCCAGAAGCGCGGGGGCGGCCGACGGGCGCGGGGGCGAGCGCGGCCACGGGCGCGGGCGCGCGGCCGATGTCAGAGGCATCCGCTTGAATGAGCCTTGTGACCGTTTACGACGTGGCCCGCCGACTCCCTGCCATCAACGAACTGCGGGACCTGTGCCGCTCGCTCGCGATGCTGGACGCGATCCTCAGCCCCGACTGGGAGAGCCGGTACTACTCCTTCGGCTCCGCCTGGGCCGATGGCGAGGAGCTGGCCTCCATGCGCAATGGGTCGGGAGACGAGTACTCCATCGTGTTCTCCGCGGCCGGTGCCTGCGTCCGCGGCTTCGCCCACGAGTCTGAGATGAGTCCGTACGGTCACGACGGCGAGCCCTGGCCCGGGGTGATCGACGAGCTCCCCGAGGTGTTCAGACCCTTCGCCGGGGAGCCGGCGTTCGCCGACGAGGACGGCGTACCGGCCGTCACGGCCTGCCTCTGGCGGGAGACGACGGACGATCGGTGGCACCACGGCCCCATCGACTTTCCCTCGGGCGATGCCGACCCCGACGGAGCGACGGGCCTCTTCCGGCTCCTGGCCGACCGCTCCCCCGAGGCGTACCAGCGCTTCGCCGAGGACTACTACGAGGTCTCCGTGGACCTGGGCGCGGTGAGCGACGTCTACGCGTTGCGACCGCTGAGCCGTCGGCTCGTGTCGTCGTTGCACCAGGGGGTCACGCCGGAAGACCTGGCGAAGGACGCGGCCGAAATCGGTTATCCCTGCCGTTGTCGGTAGCCCGGCCTACTGTCGAGGCATGGCGCTTTCACGCGAAGAACGCGAGCAGTTCCTGGCCGAGCCGCACGTGGCCGCGCTCGGCGTCGCGGCCGGTGACGATCGCGGGCCGCTGCTGGTCCCGATCTGGTACGCCTACGAGCCCGGCGGTCTGCCCTGGGTCCTCACCGGCGCGAATTCCCGCAAGATGCGGCGGCTCAGGGCAGCGGGCCGCTTCAGCCTGCTGGTCCAGCGTACGACGCCGACCATCAGGTACGTCTCGGTCGAAGGCCCCGTCGCGGAGGTGACGGCGGCAGCCGACGGCCTCCATCGGGAGATGGCGAGCCGCTATCTCACGGGCGACGCACTCGACCGCTACACGGCGTTCGCCGAGGCCGAGCTCTCCGACCACGCCGTGGTCCGCATGCGACCGGAACACTGGCTCTCGGCCGACCTCGGAGCGGGCTGACCGGTGCGGCGAGCGCGGTCGTCCGCCGGGCCGGGCGGGCGACTCGCGTTGCCGGGCCGGCCCGCGTACGTTCGCGCCGCGCCGGAAAGTGGCGGGATCCAACGTTGCGGCTCTGTTACGTGAGGCGCAGTCTGTGCACCGTGGGAGCGCTCCCAGGGTGACGCACGCACGCCCGCGTCACCCTGCGGCTCCCGCACCCCCCACAGGCACTATCCCCCACAGCATCCCCCACATCGCAAGAAAGGGATCGCAATGCAGCACTCGCATTGTCATGATCGCGTCATTCGCAGGGTCGCGTTACGCCCGGCTCTCCTGCTGAGCGTCCTCGCCGCCCTGCTGCTCAGCCTGATCCCCGGCAGCGGCACCGCCGCGGCCCACGGTTCGGTCATCGACCCGGCGTCCCGCAACTACGGCTGCTGGCTGCGCTGGGGCAGCGACTTCCAGAACCCTGCCATGGCCGAGGAAGACCCCATGTGCTGGCAGGCATGGCAGGACAACCCGAACGCCATGTGGAACTGGAACGGCCTGTACCGCAACGGCTCCGCGGGCAACTTCCCGGCGGTCGTCCCCGACGGCCAGCTGTGCAGCGGAGGCCAGACCGAGAGCGGTCGCTACAACTCGATGGACGCCGTCGGCGCCTGGAAGACCACGGACGTCCCCGACAGCTTCACCGTGCACCTGTACGACCAGGCCAGCCACGGCGCGGACTACTTCCTGGTGTACGTCAGCCGGCAGGGCTACGACCCCACCACCCAGCCGCTGAAATGGAGTGACCTGCAACTCCTCACCAAGACCGGCTCGTACGCGCCCAGCCAGAACTACCTGATCGACGTGAGCACGTCCGGCCTCAGCGGCCGTCACGTCCTCTACACGATCTGGCAGGCGTCGCACATGGACCAGACGTACTTCATCTGCAGCGACGTCGACTTCGGCTGACACTCGTTCCGGCCGGGAACCGCAAGACCTCACCTCCTCGCAAGACCTCACTTCCTCGCAAGACCTCACTTCCTCGCCGCGGTCCGCCGACCGCTCCGGACCGCGGCGAGGAACCGTCGCGCCACCCGCCTCACAACGACTCGCGCATCACTCGCATCAACCGGTCCCGCTGCTCATTGAAGGCGGTGCGGGCGTGCTGGAACTCGTCCGTGTCGAAGTACCGCCCCTCCGAGACGACATCGCGGTAAGCACGCAACATCGCGACCAGCTTGCCTACTTCGGCAAGGACGCGGTCATCGGCGACGAGGGCCAGTTCCAGCCTGCGGGAGAGCACGCTGCTGTCCCGCAGGACCGTCCACGCCCGGACGGACACGTCTTCGCCGTCGCCATCGCCGTGAGCGCGTGCGATGTTGATGAGGGTTTCGCTCGCCGTCGCCGTCGCGTCGAGGAACGCCACGTAGACGGCCCGGCGGTCGTCGTTCGCACGCTGCGTGCTCTCGCGTGACCATCGACGGTGTTCGACGAAGGCGGAGGCTCCCAGGGCGATGAGGGCGCCGAGCGCGGTGTTGAGTAATCCAGTCCACTCCACTCCCCTACCTTGCTCGTACCCCGACGTGCCCAACCCACTGGACTCCGCTCGCCCTGCCTCACCGCTACGGCGTTTCCGGGACGAGCCGTGAGCCGCGGACGACAACGTGGGGCAGCTATGGCAATAAACCGATACTCACCCGCATGAGTGCATCCATCCCTTTCACTTCGATCGGTGTCGAAGAGTGTTGGCGGGGCGTCGGACGCGGCGGCATGTTGGTTCGCGGAGGGGCCCTGACCTGGGCTTCACCACACACGGCGAAGGGAATCCGACATGTCCGCGACCGAACACTCCCGCCTGGCCCCGTACCTCGGGAGCCGTGAGAACCGCCAGAGCCGTCCGAACCACCCGAATCGTCAGAGCCGTCCGGGGCGTCGGACGCGGCGCAGTCGGCTGGCCGGCGGACTCGCCGCCCTCGCGCTGACCGGGGCGATGGCCGCGGCAGTCACGGCACCTGCCAGCGCGGCGCCCGAGCGTGCGGCGGTCGCGATCGCGCCCGCCGGACCCCAGGCCTGCGGCTGGAACGAGGGGCACGGCGAGCACGCGTACTACGAGCACTGCGCCACGGACACCAATGTGTGGATCCAGGTGACGCGGTGGGCCCGGCCCGACTACCACCGCTGCGTCGGTCCCGGCCGCACCAATCTCGACTACGACGCGACGGGAGCCTGGTACGACAGCAACTTCCGCGGCGGCTTGTGCTCCCACCCGGGCGACACCGCCTGACCCAGGACGACGGGCCCGCCCTTGGGCGGAGGCCGGGCCCGTCCCGCTCCCCCGCTTCGACCCCAAGCAGGCTGTTCAGTTGGCGAGTTGACAGTCGAACCAGATGCGGTGCGTGCCGTCGGTGTCGACGGTTATTCCTCCGGTGCCCGATATCCCGGCCAGCTCGCCCGTACCGCTCGAAGGCACGATGGTGAAGAACTCCGCTGTGCGGTCGCTCCCGGTCGTCGTCGCCGAGTGCACGAAGTTGAAGGCCCCCTCGCGTCCCTGCACCGAGCCTTCGAAGGACTCCATGGCCACATAGGTGCCGACGCCGGTCGACTGGTCGAAGGCGGCGGTGAACAGGGTCGCGGAGCGCCCCGAGAGCTCCTCTCCCTCGAAACGCTTCTCCATCGTCGCCACACCCACCGGCAGGCCGGTGGGCACGGCCGGTTCGGACTTCACGTCCGCCGGCACGAACGTCGTGACAGTGAAAGTCGCCGTAGCTCTCATACCCTGACCGTAGCGAGTGGGTCTGACAATGCGGCTGCGACGGGGACAGGGACGAGGACAGCAGTGGGCACTGGGGCGGGCGATGAGCGGTAACTACCTGACGGTGATTCCGGCTGATCCGTACTGGCAGCCCGGCAAGGAGGCGGCGGATCGTGCCGTGGTCGTGCTGTCCGCCATGCTCCCGGACGACGACGCCCGCCGCGGCCTCGAAGGCAGGTGGCACGACACCGTCGAGGTGGTCCACTGCGGCACCGACATGGAGAAGGTCTCCTGTCCGCACTGCGGGGCGGAGATCGCGCACGGCTGGTGGGCGGAGGCCGTCTCCGAGCGCCACGCCGAGAGCTTCACGACACTCATGGCGAGGGTCCCCTGCTGTGGCGCCGAGACGTCGCTCAACGACCTGGTGTACGACTGGCCGATGGGCTTCGCACGGTTCCGGATCGAGGTCCTGTACCCGAACCGGGGCTGGCTGACCGCCGATGAACTGGCCGCCCTCGCCCACGTACTCGGACACCCCCTGCGACAGATCCTCACCCACATCTGACGCACGGCCCTCATCCACTGCCAAATCCGCTGGGCACCGCACCGCGGCGCAGGGCAGAGTGACTCCATGAGCGCAAGACACAGTGATCCCGGGGACGGGCGAGGGCTGGAACGCGACGGGACGATCGCGCGCGAAGGTTCACTGGACCGAGTACCGGCGGCGTTCGCGTCCGTCGTCGACGCCGCCCGCGCTCGTGTCTCCGAGACGTTCGACACGACGCGCCTGCACAGCGCCTACCTCTACGGCAGCATCCCCCGCGGCACCGCCACGCCCGGCGTCTCCGACCTCGACCTCCAGCTCGCCCTCCACGACGAGCCCACCGAGGCCGACCGCGCCGACGCCGACGCGATCGAGGCCGTACTCGACGGCGCGTTCCCGCAGATCGACGGCGTCGGCATCCTGCTGGCGAGCAAGCGATCACTGCTCAGCGACCTCGAACGGTACGACGGCGGCTTCTTCATCGCCTGCCTCTGCACACCGCTGCTGGGCCCCGACCTGGCGGAGCAACTGCCGCGTTACCGCCCCACGACCCTCCTCGCGCGGGAGACCAACGGCGACCTCGCGCGCGTGCTCTGCCGTTGGCGCGCCAGAGCCGCCGCGGCCGTCACGGACGCCGACCGGCGGACGCTCAGCCGCGCCGTCGGGCGCCGTACCGTCCGTACCGGATTCACCCTGGTCATGCCCCGTTGGGGCGGCTGGACCAGCGATCTCGAGCGGTCCGCCGAGGTCTTCGGCCGCTATTACCCCGACCGCGTCGAGCAGATGCGCGCCGCCGCGGCCGTCGGCCGTACGCCCGCGACCGATCCGGCGGTGCTCGCCACACTCATCGACGACCTCGGCCCCTGGCTCGCGGCCGAGTACACGGCCGTGCACGGCGAGAAGGCCCGGTGATCGGATGGGTTCTGGTGAACGCGAGCCAGGCGAGGGCGCAGCAGACGGCCGACAGCAGCAGTGACCATCCGGTACCGGCGCTCGCGGCGGCGCCCATGAGGGCGACGCCGAGGGTGGCGCCGATCTGGCGTACGGCGTTGAGCAGGCCGCCTGCCGCGCCGGCCGTACCCGGCGGCGCGGCGCTGACGACAGCGGCGACAAGGGCGGGCAGGACGTAGGAGATCCCGAAGCCGGTGAGCAGCAGACCCAGCGCCAGCCAGGGGTACGCGCCCTCGGCGAAGACCGTGCACGCGAGGACCGTACCGCCGGCGGTCAGCAGCGCCAGGCCGGCCAGGATCGGCGGCCGGGGTCCCGTCCGGGCCACGATTCTGCCGGTCAGTGGCGGGTTGGCGGCAAAAGGCACCGTTAGCGGCAGAAAGGCGAGACCGGATTCCAGCGCGCTCAGTTGCCGTTCGCGCTGGAGCAGCAGCGGCAGCACGAACAGCGCGCCCGCCAGTGCGAAGTTGGCTGCCGCGGCTGCCAGCAGACCGGCGCGTATCTGCGCGGAGCGCAGCAGTGCCCGGTTCACGACCGGTGCCTGGCTGCGGCGTTCGAGGACGGTGAACGCCACTGCCGCGACGGCGAGTCCGGCTGACGACCACGCGGTGTGCCCCCAGTTCCCCGCGCCGGCGGCGATCAACGCGTCCGTGAGCAGCGCCAGTACCGCCACGGCCGCGAGCTGGGCCGGCCAGTCGACGCGGCGGTCACCGCGCGGGCAGCGCACCGAGCGCGTGCAGGTCAGCGCCAGCACGACGAGCGCGATGGGTACGTTGACGAGGAACACCGCCCGCCATCCCGCCGCGCCGACCAGGGCGCCTCCGGCGATCGGGCCGGCCGCGACGGCCGCACCGCTGATCGCGGCCCACACGGAGATCGCGCGAGCCCGCGCCGCGGGCTCCGGACAGAGGCGGGCGATCATCGCCATCGAGGCGGGTACGCAGGCGGCCGCGGCCGCTCCGGACACCGCCCGGAGAAGCAGCAGCGCCCACAGGCCGGGGGCGACGGAACTGAGCAGGGACGCGAACGCCACCGTGTAACCGGTGATCGCCCATTGCAGTCCGGCCATCGAGGTGTGCAGGGACGTTGCCAGGTCGGGCTCGGCGACCGACAGCACGGTGGTGTCGAGCAGCACCATGAAGTAGCCGAGCGAGATGCCCGTCAACGCGCCGGCGCGCCGTCTCCGGGACGGCGAACGGCCCTCGGACGGGGACGGGGACGCGGACTCGGAAGGGGACGCGGACTCGGAAGGGGACGCAGAAGGGGACGCCGACGGTGACGATGATGGTGACGCGGCGGAGTTCGTAGCAGTCATGCTCGGGGACAGCCTCCTCAAGGCGTGCAGGGCGGAACGACGCGCAAGGCGGTACGACGCACAACACCGCCCGGCCCGACGCGCAAGGCAGCACACGGTCTGCGAGGCAGCGCAATGCGTGGGGCGTGGGCGCGCCATGCCGTGAACGACGTGCTGTGCTCACTGTCGTCGCCGGTGCCCGCCCGCTCCACCGGCGCTTCCGCACACTGCGTTCGGAATTTCCGAACGCCGCTCCGCGTTCGCGCGTCACGTGGAGCTACGCCAACTCAGGACGTTCGAGGCCGTCGTTCAGCACCGGACCGTGACCGATGCCGCCGTCGCGCTCGGTCTGGCCCCGTCATCGGTCTCGCAGCAGATACGGACCCTTGAGGACGCGCTCGCCGTGCCCTTGTTCGTGCGTGGCCCCAAGGGCATGGAGCCGACCGCCGCCGGGGAGCGGTTGCGCCGCTGGGCGCGCACCCTGCTCGACACCACCGAGCAGGCCGTCCTGGACGTCCGTGACGAGCGCCGCCGGCTGCGGCTCGGTGCCTTGGAGACGCTGGCCGGTTCGCATGTTCCGCTCGTGCTGGCCAGGCTGGCCGAGCGGCGGCGGGACATCGACGTCGACGTGCACACCGACCGCGCCCGCCAGGGGCTCTTCGCCGATGTCGTCGCGGGGCGGCTCGACGCCGCGCTGTTGCTGGACGCCGGTGACGACCTCGGCGGGCTCGGCTTCCCCGCGCCGGCCGAACCGCTCGCCTTCGTAGACCTGGCTCCGGTCCCGCTGGCCCTGGTCGCCGCCCCGACCCACCCCTTGGCCGACCGCAATGCGCTGAGCCCCGCCGACCTGACCGGCGAACGGCTCCTGGTCAACGTCCCGGAGTGCTCGTTCTGGATGGCCGGAGACCGGATACTGGGCGCCGGTCCCGAGCGCGTGCGCGCCGGTGGGGTGCCGGTGATGCGCGCGTGGGCCGAACACGGCCTCGGCATCTCGCTCCTGCCCCGCTTCGCGGTCGCCGACAGTCTCGACGCCGGCACCCTCGTCCCGCTCGGCCTCCGCCTGCCCGACCTCAGCCTGCGCCTCGTCTGGCGCGAGGACCGTGAATCGCTCCCCGGCCTCCGCGACATCCTGTACGCGGCGGCCCGCCCCTGACGGCAACCGGCCGAGGCCCGTCCTCCTCAGTGCAGGCGCGGACACCGTTCCGGTCGTCGGTAGTCTTCGTGTTCATGACGCGTCGTTGGTTTCTGCCGGTCCTGTATGTGCTCTGCGGTCTGGCCCTCGCGGCCGGGCAGGCTTTCACCGGGGCCTTCGGCGTAGCCGCGGTGCTGCTGGTGGTGTTCGTGCTGATCGCGGGCGTGCACTCTTCTCTGGTCTTCCCGAAGCCGGTCGGGGCGCAGGAGGCGCAGCGCCGTGCCGCGGTCGACGGGCGGCCGGTCGTCTTCTGGCGGCCGGGCTGCAAGTACTGCATCCGGCTGCGCTTCCGCTTGGGCCGCCGCGCCCGGCAGGCGTACTGGGTCGACATCTGGCGCGACCCGGCCGGTGCGGCCGTGGTGAGGGAGGCCAACGACGGCAACGAGACCGTGCCGACCGTCGTCGTGGCGGGCCGCCCGCACGTCAACCCTGACCCCGCGTGGGTGCGCGAGCAACTTCCCCGTACCGCCGGTGCGTAGGGTGTGGGCATGTCCCTGAGCCGCATAGTTCTCACGTCCGGTCGTACCGTCGAGCTCTCCGAGCTGCGGCTCTCCTCGACCTACGGCGGGATGCTGGAGGGCTATCCGTGCAAGGTGGTCAACGACATGAAGGTGAGTGGTTTCCTGCGGACCGCCGAGCGCGCCTTCCCGACCACTCCGGTATATCTCGTTCCGCCCACCCGTGAGTACCCGGACGAGACCGGAGGCGCGTTCGGCCCCGTCGAGGTGCTGCCCGCCGTCGCCTGCATCGGTGCCTTCCGGTCGGCAGTGGTCGCCCCCGACCACGACCCGGTCCTGTACCGCTCCGCCCTCACCGTCGTCTGGTTCCAGTCCACTTCGCACGTCCCGTCGGACGACCCCGACGACCCGCACGGTCTCCGCGACCTCCCCTGGGACGAACTGGCACAGGACTACGAGCTGTAGCGAGCTTCGGGGTCCGGCTCCGGCTCCGGCTTCGGTGTCGACTCAGCAATACGGCGCCTGGTTGGTGAGCGCTGTGGCCACACGCATCCAGACGCCGAAGAGCCGGTACAGATCGGGCAGGTTACCGCCGGCCTGCACGGTGCGGCTGTCGGACGAGGTGACACCGGGGATGCCGAGCAGTGTGGAGGCGACCGACGCCGACTGCCAGCGGACGGTGAGCGTGGACGTACCGGGCGAAGGAACACGGGCGGCGGTGGCGGCAGTGGTGGCGGTGAGACGGTCGACGACCGCCTTCTCGATCGCCTGCCGGGCCTCGCCGACAGGGGACAGCACGGCGCTGAACCGGTTCCCCGCCTTCTTGACGGCGACACAGGTGACGGTGGGATCCCACGCGGTCATCTCCGCGCAGGCGGTGTCGTCACCGGAAAGCATGACGACGGGGACTCCGAGCGCAGCGGCGGTGGCATGGGCGAGTCCGATCTCGCCCACCGGCCGGTCGTCCAGCCACATGTCCTCGATCTCGTGGCCCATTAAGCTGTGGCTGAGCACGCCCAGGGTGCCCGCGCGGGAGTGGAAACCGATGCAGAGCACAGCGTCGTACGTGGCGTCGAGGCCTTCGAGCATGGTCATGTTCTTGGGCTTTCCGCGGATCAGGCGGGCGGCCGGATGCAGGCTGTCGGGAAGGAGGTTGCGCATGGGTCCATGTGCGTCGTTGACGGTGACGGAGGTGGCGCCGGCGGTGAGGGCGCCACGGACCGCGGCGTTCACGTCCTCCGTCATCATGACCCGGCCGCGTTCGTAGTCCCGCCCGCCGGGCTGGACATCGCTCACGGACACCGCGGCGGGACGTATCGACGCGTTCTGGGAGTACGGGCGCGACGACGCCAACCTCCTCGGCGGCGCCCTCGTGGCGACCGAGGCCGGCTTGTACGTCACCGACGCCGAGGGCGCCCCCTGGCGGGCGGGAGCCACGAGCATCCTCGCCGCCCCCGCTCCGCTCCACGGCCGACTCCTCACCCTGTTCGCCCAGGTCACCGAGGCGGCCCGACAGCCTGCGTAACCCACCGGGACGCGCTCTCGCCCCCTCGTAGCGCCCGTCAGTCAGTCACCCGCGCCGGCCCTCGCCCGGGCTTCCGCCGCCTGCCGAGTCACGATGTAGCGCACCGCGGCCGCGGCGTTCCCGGTGGCATGAGTGGGCCGGTAGGCGTCCTGCGTCCATGGCTTCCCGTTGGACACCCACACGCTGCGCAGGCCGAGCGCGTTCGCGCCGGCGATGTCGGCCTGCGGGGAATCGCCGATGACCCACGCGCCGGGGAGGGGCGTTCCGACGGCGTCCGCTGCCGCGTGGAAGATCTCCGGTCCGGGTTTCTTGTGACCGACCGCCTCCGAGATCACCCAACCGTCCACGATCCGGTCGAGTCCGGTATGGCGGATCTTGGCTTCCTGCTGGGACGTGCGGCCGTTGGTGACGATCACGCTGGTCCAGCCGTCGGCGCGAGCCGCGTGCAGGGCCTCACGGGTGGGGGCCGTCAGCTCGACGCGGTCGGCGGCGCCCTGTTCGAGCAGGGCGTGGACGGCCGTCGCGGGCACCCTGTCCCCGTAACGGCCGGTCATCGCCGCGGCGACCTCGTGGCGGGCCGTGTAGCCGCCGGCGTCGACGGCCATCACCCAGGTGATGTCGGCGGCGGGCAGGCGGTGTTCGGCGAGGAACGCGGTGACAGCGTCACGGAACGCGGCGTCGCGGTCGACCAGGGTGTTGTCGAGGTCCAGCAGCATCAAGGGCATGGTCGGCAGTGGATCACGTACGAGGCGATCCCGGCGTCCTGGCGCACTTGGACCGCGCCCGCGGGGCGCACGACGCGGACAAACAGTTCGAGCTGCGCCGGCGCGCGGCCCGCCGCTCGCTCAGTGAGCAGGGTGCCGAGGAAGTCGATCTCGCCGTGCTGGACGAGGTGACCGCCGGCGCCCGGACCTGCCGCGACGGCGAGCGACGTGTGAGCAAGTGACCGCGCCCGTAAGCGAGACGGGCCTCAGGCGCCGCCCGCCGAGCAGGGCGGTCCCAGCATCGGGACGAGGAACTGCCGGGCCACCGCGCGCAACCGCTCCTCGTCGTCCAGGTCGACGACGTGACTGGGGACGACCAGGAACGACGTGCAGACGCGGGCCATCATCTCGGCCACGACGTCCACGTCCACGTCGGCCGCGACATGGCCGCCCCGCTGCTCCCGGCGGAGCCGTTCGGCGAGGAACTGCTGCACCACGTGCAGGGTCCGGCCGCCGTCGCCGGTCACGGACGGCACGACGGCGTCCGGTTCGACGGCCATGAGTCCGCCGATGAGACGGTTGTGGCGCAGGGCGCGCAGGGAGCTCACGAAGCCCTGCTCGACGCGGTCGGCGACGGTCTCGGCGTGTCCGATGTCGATGATGAACTGCTCGAAGTAGCGCCGGAACTCGCGGCGGACGACCTGCTCGACCAGTGCCTCCTTGGTGGCGAACCGGCGGTAGAGGGTGATCCGTGAGACGCCCGCGAGCCGTGCCACGTCCGCCATGGCGGACCGCTTGATGCCCATGCGGCAGAACTGGTCGAACGCGGCGTCCAGCAGCCGCGTGGACACCTCGTCGTCCGGGTCGGCGCCCTCCGTCGCGTCGCTGAAGGCGAGGGCCAGCACGGACGGCGGGCCGGCGGGACCGGTGCGGCCCGCTGGGACAGGTTCCACACGCGCCTCCCTGTTTCCGTGAAGCCTCTGGCGTTCACGACTCCTTTGTGCTCCCCTGGTGAAACAGAGTACCTAAACTTGTTTCACCGTATCAGCAGTTGACGGACAGGCCGAAGGACAGGCCAAGGAGCCGCGAGAGCAACGGACTTGGACTCAAGGAGGAGTTCAGCGCGATGGACGGACTCAGCAGGCGCAGGATGTTGTTCGCGGGCGGGGCCCTGGGCGCCGCCGGGGCGCTGAGCGCGGCGTCACCGGCGAGCGCCCGCTCCCTGTGGACGTGGTCGCCGAGCGCGTCGGTGGCGGGCGCCGGCGCGGGCGCCGACCCCGAGTGGGTGTGGGACGACGAGGTCGACCGGCTGATCGCCGACGTGATCGACCGGGGTGATGTGCCCAGGGTCAACGAGCAGTTGCGCGCCTGGACCCGCAACGACCAGGCGCCGCCGGCCGGACTCCCGCAGGATGTACGGGACTTCATGGCCGGGGCGAGCCGGCTGCCGTCCTGGGCGGACCGGGCGAAGCTGGAGACCGCCGCCTCGTTCAACGAGAGCCGCGGCTTCTATCTGAACCTGCTCAACGGCGTGGGCGGCGGCATGCTGAGCACCGCCATCCCCCGGGAGGCGCGCTCCGTCTACTACTCCAAGGGCGGCGCCGACATGGAGGACCGGGTCGCCAAGACGAGTCTGCTGGGCTTCGCCGTCGGCGACCTGAACGCGTACCGGGCCGACGGCGACGTCGTCGTGCAGGCGGTCAAGACCCGGATGGTGCACGCGGCGGTGCGGCACCTGCTGCCGCAGTCGCCGGGATGGAAGCAGGTCAGCAACGGCCAGACGGTCCCGATCAGCCAGGCCGACATCCTGGTCACCTGGCACAGCCTGGCCACGTACGCCATGCGGAAGCTGCTGGAGTGGCAGGTCCCGGTGACGGCGGCCGAGTCGGCGGCCTACCTGCACGTGTGGCAGGTGACCGCGCACCTGCTCGGGGTCCGCGACGAGTACATCCCCGCGAGCTGGCAGGCGGCCGAGGCCCAGTCCGAGCAGGTCCTCGACCCGGTCCTGACCTCCACCCGGGAAGGCGTCGAGCTCACCGACATCCTGCTGGGCCAGCTCGCCGAACAGACCAGCCCCGGCGGCGTGGACCGCCCGCTGGTCGACGCGCTCGCCCGCTACCTGGTCGGTGACCGGGTCGCCGACATGGACCGCATTCCCCAGGAGCCCTTCTGGGGGAAGACGATCGAGGCGCTCTGGCCCAAGCTGGTCGCCTTCCGGGAGAAGCTCATCCCGCTTCCCCTGGTTCCTCCGCTCGCCTGGACGATCGACGAAGCGGCACGTCAGTACATCCTCTTCTACCTCACCAAGGGCAAGGGCACCCGGATCGAGATCCCCGACACCAACCGACCCGCCGCCGGCTGACGCGGGCGGAAAGGAGCACCGAGCAATGGACGGACTCAGCAGACGCAGGATGCTGTTCGCGGGCGGAGCCCTCGGCGCCGCCGGAGCGATCGGCGCGGCATCACCGGCCGCCGCCCGCTCCCTGTGGACGTGGCCGGCGAGCGCGTCGGTGGCCGGTGCCGGAGCCGGCGTCGACCCCGAATGGGTGTGGGACGAGGAGGCCGACCCGGTGCTCGCCGCCGTGCTCGACCGCGGCGACGTACCCAGGGTCAACGAACTGCTGCGGCAGTGGACCCGCAACGACCAGCCGCTGCCCGACGGACTGCCCGCGGACTTACGGGAGTTCATGGAGAACGCCCGCCGGCTGCCGTCCTGGGCGGACCGGGCGCAGCTCGACCGCGGCGCCCGGTTCAGCAAGACCAAGGGGATCTACGTCGGCGCCCTGTACGGGCTCGGCAGCGGGCTGATGAGCACCGCCATCCCCCGGGAGTCGCGCGCCGTGTACTACTCCAAGGGCGGCGCCGACATGAAGGACCGCGTCGCCAAGACGGCGCGGCTCGGGTACGACATCGGGGACCTGGACGCGTACCAGCCGCAGGGGTCGATGATCGTGACCGCCGTGAAGACCCGGATGGTGCACGCGGCGGTGCGGCATCTGCTGCCCCGGTCACCGTCCTGGGAGCAGACCAACGGCGGCCAGACGATCCCGATCAGCCAGGCCGACATCCTGGTGACCTGGCACAGCCTGGCCACGTTTGTCATGCGCAAGCTGAAAGACTGGGGTGTCCGGGTCAGCACCGCCGACGCCACCGCGTATCTGCACGTGTGGCAGGTCAGCGCGTCCATGCTCGGCGTCAGCGACGAGTACATCCCCGTGAGCTGGGACGCGGCCAACGCCCAGTCGCAGCAGGTCCTCGATCCGATCCTGGCCCACACGGCCGAGGGCGAGGCCCTGGCCGACGTCCTGCTCGGCATCGTGGCCGAAATCGACGCCGGTCTGACCCGGCCCCTGATCAGCGCCTTCTCCCGGTACACGCTCAGCGACCGGGTCGGCGACATGATCGGCCTGTCCAGGGAACCCGTCCTGGAGCCGCTGATCGCGACCGCCTGGCCCCTTCTGGTGGCCTTCCGCGAAGGGCTGATTCCGTTCCCCGGTATTCCGGCGGTCGCCTGGACCCTGGAGGAGGCGCTGCGTAAGTTCGTGCTGCTCTTCCTCTCCGAGGGGCAGCAGATCGCCATCGACCTTCCGGACACCAACCGCCCGTCCTGACCCGACCCCCGCGCGCACACCTGAACGGCACCCGGCGCCCCATCCCGTACGGGTGCCGTCCGCGCCGGGGGCGGCGACTTCCCCGCCGCTCCCGGCCGCCCGGCCCGCACACCGGCACCATGAGCCGCCCCTCCTCCCCCCACCCTCCGGAGCCGAGCCGCACCCATGGAACGACGACGACACCGCACCGAGCCGCCCGCCGACGGCCCCGGCCTGGGCAGACGCCGCTTCCTCGGCTACGTCCTGGCCGCACCGACCCTGGTGACCGCCGCCGAACTCGTACCCGCCCCACCGTCCGACGCCGCCGTCCCCCCGACCGGCCTGCCCTCGGCCGACATCACCGAACTGGCCGACCTCAACGACGTGATGACCGCGGCCGCCCTGCCCACCTCAGGGCTGATCACCGTCCAGGTCCACCCCGACGGCACGGTCTCCTTCGCCCTGCCACGTGCCGAGGTGGGGCAGGGCATCACCACCTCGACGGCCATGCTGATCGCCGAGGAGATGGACATACCGCTCGAGCGGGTGCGGGTCGCCCTGGCCGACGCACGGCCGGAACTCCTGTTCAACCAGCTCACCGGCGCCTCCAACACCACCATCGCCACCTACGCCCCCGTCCGGGTCGCCGCCGCCGTCGCCCGCGGACGGCTGCTTTGGGCCGCGGCGATCGAACTCGGCGCCGCCGTCACCGAACTCACCGTCAAGGCAGGGGTGATCACCGGCCCGGCGGGCCGCAGCGTCACCATCGGCGCCCTCGCCGAGAAGGCCGCGAGCCCGCGGACGCAACAGGTCACCGCCGAACTCAAACCGGCGGACCAGTTCAGCGTCATCGGCACACCGCGCGGCCGTATCGACGCGCTCGACGCGGTCACCGGGCGCAAGAAGTTCGCGATGGACCTCGCCGTGCCCGGCGCCGCCCCGGCCATGGTGTGCCGTCCGCCGACGCTCAACGGCACGGTCGGTTCGGTGGCCAACGCCGACGACGTACGCGCCATGCCGGGCGTCACCGACATCGCCGTGATCCCCACCGGCGTGGCCGTGCGCGCCCGGACCTTCGGCCAGTGCATCGACGCCGTACGCGCGCTGCGGGTGTCGTGGCGGCCCGGTACCGCGGAGGGCAAGTCCGACGTGACCGTGCGCGAGGAGCTGCGTGCCGCCGAACTGCCCATGGGACTGCCGCCGTTGACCCCGAGCGTTGAGGCCACGTTCACCTTCCACTTCCGCGGCAACAGCGCGCTGGAGACCAACTGCGCCATCGCCGACGTACGCCCTGACCGCGCGGAGATCTGGTCCAGTCTCAAAGCACCGATCGTCGCCAAGGAGATGATCGCCGCGAAGCTCGGGCTGCCGCTCGACGCGGTCACCGTGCACGTCACCGAGGGCGGCGGCTCCTTCGGCCGCAAGCTCTTCTTCGACGCCGCGCTGGAGGCCGTCGAGATTTCCCAGGCGATGGGCAAGCCCGTCAAGCTCATGTGGCACCGCGCTGACGACGCACGTCAGGGACGCGTCCACCCCATGGCCACGTCCCGGGTCCGCATCGCCCACCTCGGCGGCACCGTCCTCGGCTACACACAGCGGCACACCAGCGTGGCCACCGACCTCAGCCACGGCTTCGGCGAGATCTTCACCGCCCTCGCCGCACGGCTGCCGGTGGCCGACCTCGGTTTCTCCGAGACCTTCTTCCAGCTCTCGCAGTCGATGCCGTACGACGTCGGCGTCAGCAGCCGGCTGCTGAACGAGACCGACAAGGGCTTCAACACGGGCAGCATGCGCAACGTCTACTCCCCCGACGTCACCTGCGCCCGCGAACTCATGATCGACCGGCTGGCGTCGAAGACGGGCAAGGACGCCTACCGGTTCCGGCGCGACCTGATCAGGGACGAGCGGACGGCGGCCGTTCTCGACAAGGTCGCCGAGGCCGGGGACTGGGGCCGGCCGATGCCGGACGGCACGGCACAGGGCATCGCCCTGCACTCCGAGTACCACTCCACCAGCGCGGTGCTCGTGGAGATCGACTGCCGCCCGGAGACGGTGAACCGGCCGGTCCGCGACGGAGTGACCGGACCGCGGGTCACCAAGGCCGTACTCGCCGTGGACGTCGGCCTCACCGTCAACCCACGCGGCCTGGAGGCACAGATGACGGGCTGCCTGATGGACGGCATCGCCCAGACCCTCACCTCCAGCCTCCACCTGCGCGACGGCTGCTTCCTGGAGGCGAGCTGGGACAACTATTTCTACACCCGGCAGTGGAACACCCCGCCCGAACTGCGGATCATCGTCATGCCGGCCACCACGGGAAAGCCCGGCGGCGCCGGTGAGCTGGGCGTCGCCGCCTCGATGGCCGCGGTCGCCTGCGCCTACGGCCGCGCCACCGGCACCATGCCGACCACCTTCCCGGTCAACCACGGCACGCTCTCCTTCGAGCCCAAGCCGACCGTCCCGCCCGTCCCCCAGTCCCCGACGGACGGCCTGGACCACGCCTACTGACCATCCGGCCACCGACCCACGGAGTTCCTGTGCCCGAACACACCTTCCGGCTCAACGGCGAGCAGGTCACCGTCGAAGTCCCGGACGACGTAAGGCTGTTGTGGGTGCTGCGCGACATCCTGGGCGTCACCGGGCCCAAGTACGGCTGCGGCATCAACGTCTGCAAGGCATGCACCAGTCACGTCAACGGCAAGGCCGTCAACCCCTGCGCGATCCCGGTGGGGAACCTGCGACCGACCGACGAGGTCACCACTATCGAAGGGCTCGCGGCTACGGCGGACGGGGACCTGCACCCGATGCAGCAGGCGTGGCTCGACCACGACGTGGCCCAGTGCGGCTACTGCCAGCCGGGCCAGATCATGGCGGCCGTCGCCGTCGCACGCCGGGCGGCGGAGGAAGGCCGCGACATCACCGACGCCGACCTCGACGGCATCCGCAACATCTGCCGCTGCGGCACGTACTTCCGCATCCGCGAGGCCATCAGAGCCGGCGCCGCCGCGATGAAGGCGGCGCAATGACCACCGCCGTGCCCAGGAGACCGCTTCGCCAAGGAGGCAGCCCGTGTATCCGGGAACCCATGCCCGCACGTCCCCCGGCAAGCCCGCCGTCGTCCTCGCGGAGACCGGGCGGACGCTGACCTACGGCGCGCTGGAGGAGAACTCCGTCCGGCTGGCCGACGCCCTGCGCACGGCCGGGCTGCGCCGCGGCGACGTGCTGGCCGTCCTCGCGGACAACGCCGTCGAGGTGTTCGAGGTGTACTGGGCGGCCCTGCGCTCCGGCCTGTACATCACCGCGGTCAACTGCCACCTCGCACCGGCCGAGGTGGCCTACGTGATCAACGACTGCGGGGCCCGCGCCCTGGTCGCCTCCGCGGCCCTGCGCCGGCCGGCCGAAGCGGTGGTGCCGGACACACCCGGCGTCACGCTGCGCCTCGCCTTCGGCGGCGACGTGGCACAACACGGCTCCTACGCACAGGCACTGGCCGCCGCCTCCCCCGAGCCGCCGCCGGAGCAGCCCCGCGGCGCCGACATGCTCTACTCGTCCGGCACCACCGGGCGGCCCAAGGGCATCAAGAGCCCGCTGCCGGACCGCCAGGTGCACGAGCCGGGCGACATCACGGCCGCGCTGTTCGGCCCGCTCTACGGGTTCGGTCCGGACACCGTCTACCTCTCGCCCGCCCCGCTCTACCACGCCGCGCCGCTGCGCTTCGGCGGCGTGGTGCACGCGTACGGCGGGACCGTGGTGATGCTGCGGCGCTTCGACGCCGAGCGGGCCCTCGCCGCCGTCGAGCAGTACCGGGTCACGCACACCCAGTGGGTGCCGACCATGTTCGTACGGGCTCTGAAACTGCCCGCCGAGGTGCGGGCCGCACACGACCTGTCCTCGCTGCGGGTCGCGGTGCACGCCGCCGCACCCTGCCCCGTGGACGTCAAGCGGGCGATGATCGACTGGTGGGGGCCGATCGTCCACGAGTACTACGCGGCCACCGAGGGCATCGGGGCCACGTTCATCGACAGCGACGAATGGCTGCGCAAGCCGGGCTCGGTCGGGCGGGCGCGCCTCGGCACCGTACGGATCTGCGGAGCGGACGGCCGGGAGCTGCCGCCGGGCCGGGTCGGGACGGTCTACTTCGAACGGGACGAGCTGCCGTTCCTGTACCACGGCGACCCGGAGCGCACCCGCCGGGCGCAGCACCCGGACCACCCGAACTGGGCGACCACCGGTGACGTCGGCCATGTCGACGATGACGGCTACCTGTTCCTGACGGACCGGCAGGACTTCGTCATCATCTCCGGCGGCGTCAACATCTACCCGCAGGAGATCGAGAACGTACTGGCCCTGCACCCGAAGCTGTCGGACGTGGCGGTGATCGGGGTGCCGGACGCGGAGATGGGCGAGCAGGTGAAGGCCGTGGTGGCCACCGCGCCCGGCGTGCGGCCGGGCCGGAAGCTGGAACGTGAGCTGATCGCCTACGTGCGGGACCGCATCGCCCACTACAAGGCGCCGCGCAGCGTGGACTTCGTCGACACCCTGCCCCGCACACCGACCGGAAAGCTGGTCAAACGCACCCTCACCGACCGCTACCGGCGCCCGGCCTGAGGGGGCGGGGGCCGGCGCGCGGCCTGAGCGGGCGGGGCGGCGACCGGCACTGGCGAGGAATTGCCTGACCGGTCCTCGCTGACCGCACCCTTTCGCCCGCCCGTCCTCGTGCGCTCCAATAGCGATCATGAGTAGAGGGACGCCTCGTGCGGGAGCCCGCAGCCGGCAGCTTCATCGCATACGGGACCGCCGGGAACGTACGGAACGCCAGGGCGGGCGCGGGCGGACGCGATCGCCCCTGGGACCCCGGCGCCCGGGACACCGCCGCGGGGCACCGGAACGGTCCGCCGTCCGCGTATCCCCTTTCCGCCCGTCCCCTCACGGTCCCGCCGAGGAGGCGGGAGGCTCGCCGCACTGGGTGCATCTCTTCACGACGACGCTTCCGGGACTGGCGGCGGTCGCCGCCCTGATCTTCACCTGGATCTCCATCGACCAGGCGTCCGACGAGCTGAGCATCTCGGAACAGGGACAGATCGCCGACCGGTACGACGCGGCGGTGGAAAAGCTCGTCAACCCGTCCGTCGACGTCCGCAGGGGCGCCATCTACTCCCTGCAAAGCATCATGGCCGACTCCCCGCGCACGCAGCCCGCCGTGATCGACATGCTGTCCAAGTACATCCGGGACCGCGCCACCAAGAAGTCGGTGACCGCGGAGAAGGCCCCCGATGTCCAGGCCGCGCTCTACACGCTCGGCAACCGCGACTCCGCCCACGACGCGAACGCCGTCGTCGACCTGAGAGGGGTCCGTCTGCGGGAGCTGGACCTGACCGGCGTGGACCTGTCCAGGGCGGATCTGCGCGAAGCGGTCCTCACCGGCGGTGACTTGGCGAAGGCCGACCTCTCCGGTGCGAACCTGGAGTCGGCGGTGCTGGGCGACGCGAATCTGAGCGGTGCCGATCTGACCGGGGCGGTCGTCGAGCGGACCGACCTGCGGGGAGCGGATCTCACGGACGCGGACCTGGACAGGGCCGACCTGACCGGCGCGAGGCTGGACCGCGCGAACCTGACCGGGACCACGTGGAAGGACACGGTCCTGACCGGGGTCCACCGGCCCGAAGGGGACCTGCCCGACATCACGTCGAGCCCGGCCCCGCAGACCTCGCGTACCCCGTCACCCGACCGCACTTGAGCCGACCGGCCGCTCCCGCCCACGCCCGGCCGGTGCGATCCCCGCCGACACTGCTCTCCGACTTCGCCGGCCCGTCGAGATCGCTCGTGTCGTCGGCCGTGACCGCGCGTTGAGCTGCATATGCGACGTACCGATGACACTCCGCCGCCGCCGACGACGACCACGCCGAAGCCGAAGCCCGTGAGCGGCGGACCCGTTGACCGGGCGGGCCCCGGACGCGGCAGGAACGCGGCCCTCGCAGGGCTCGCCCTCGCCGTCCTGGCGAGCACCGCGCAGGCCGTGCCGGCCGCCGCCGCCCCGCCGCGCTCCGACGGGGCGGTCCGCGCCGCGGAGGGCGTCACGGACCCGGGGCCCGTGCGGCGCTGTCTCGACCTGCCCCTGGTCAACGGGGACGGCGAGCGCGCCGGTGGTGTGCACCCCGCGCTGCCCACGGACGCAGGGACGCTGCGCGCGGCGCTGGACGCCGTCCGCGCCGCCCACGTCGCGCCCTCCCGCTACCGCGCGCTGCTGTGGCAGTACTGGGTGGTCAGAGCGGCCGACGACGCGGGCATCGAGCTCACCGGATGGGCACCGGACCGCGGCGTCGAGGCCAACCGGCGTACGGTCGTGGCCGTGTACGCCTACTACGGCGCGCTGTTCCTGCGACACCCCGAGCTGCGCTGGGCGGGGATGGCCAACCTGGCCGGGCCGTCGTTCGCGGCGGGCTTCATGGACCTCGACATGGTGCCGGACCTCGCCCGGCTCCTGGCAGGCCGGATCGCCGCCCAGCCGCCCGAGGCGCGGGACCGGCTCCCCGCCGAGGTACGGGACCTGGCACGCGACGGCACCGGACTCACCGACCTGGAACTGGGCTGGTTCGCCGCGCGGCTCCTGGCCATGCAGAAGCACATCTTCATGGACCAGGCCGCCATGCACGCCGCGTACCTGTACGGGGGCACGGCCGCCACCGACGAGATGCGGTCGGCCGGACTGATCGACGCGGCCGCGGCCGCCTCCTGGCACGGCATCGCCGGACACCGTCCGCAGGACGTCGACGCCGCCAACACGCAGTTGCTGTCGCGGGAGCAGAACCAGATCATCGCCGGTCAGTGGGACCGGATGCGTGCCCGTCTCGGCCCCGTCGGCGGCCTCGTCACCTACGCCATCACCCTGGCGGGCAGCGTGTCCGTGCCCGGCGCGCGTACGCCCGCTCAGTACGCGCCCCTGACCGTCGCCACGGAGCCCGGCGTGACCTCCGTCCGGCTGATCACGCCGCTGCCGGCCTTCAACATCGCGGACCGCGCCCGCCGCTGGCAGTACATCACCGGCGACACCCTCCCCGCGTACCGGCGCCTGCTGCGCGAGCGGCCGGCGTGGACCCGGACCGTCGTCGGGTCGTCGCTGGAGGACCGCATCGCCCGCGAGCGCCTCGCGGCACGCTGGCCGGAACTGGTGACGGAGCTCGTGACGGGCTGGCGGGTGGAGGCCCGGTTGTAGGGCCCCGGCGGCCGGTTCGGCGCCCGGCGGCCGGCGGAGAGCGCTCACGCCTCGGCGTGCAGCACGGTCCCGGAGGGTTCGGCGGAGACGACGAGGACGCCCTGCTCCTCGCTGGACGGCAGTGAGGCGCGCCGGATGAGGGACTCCCAGTCCTCCGGCCACACGGTGGTGTCGTCCCACAGGATGCCCTCGAGGAGCACGCCGTCGAGCTTGGCGCCGCTGAGGTCCGCTCCGATGAAGTCGCTGCTCGCCCGCTCGACCTCGGCGACCGTCCGCGCCAGCGCGTCGGCCTGGTCGCAGCCCTGGGCGAGGTCGTCGATGAGGTCCTGGGCGACGGTGTCGACACCGAAGTGGCGGGCGGGCGCGGACGTCTCCAGGGTGGCGAGCGCCGGGCGCAGTTCCTCGTCGAGCAGCTGCCGGATGCGGTGCAGGTCGTGCAGCAGCCGCTCGGCGGGCTCGGCGAGCACCGTCTCGACGGCCACGAGGTAGTCGAGCCCGGTGAGGGTGACCGGGGGGCGCTGCGGCTTGGGCAGCCGGGACATCTCGCGGTCCTGGAGGACGGCGCCCAGCCCGTCACCGACGCGGTCCTGCTGGTGGAGCAGCTCGTGGAGAGACCCCACAACAACCGGGAGAACAACCCACTGCGACTCACCACACGCTGCTCGGTCTCCATCGACCCCTCCCCCAACGACAGTTCCGCCCACGGCTGACATCGCCGGGCCGTAAGACGCCCGTCGACACGGGCCGGTTGTGACGCAGGGCCACCGACCTCACCGTCCTTGGCACCTCACCCGCGGCCTCGGGGCGTTCGGCGGCACCGCGAGGCGGGCAAGTGGCGCCTGCCCCTTCCGGTGGGTGCGTGGCATGCTGGCAGCGCCGCGCGTGGTGCGGGGCGCGCGTTCCTGTCCGATGTGTCCGGGGAGGTTCGGTCATGTCGTTGCGGCTTCTGCTGGGTGCTCGGCGCCCGTACCGCCGTCCGTCGCCGCGCGCCGCGGGGCTGGTCAGCGCCGTGGCGCTGGCGCTGCTCGCGGCCGGCTGCTCCGGCGGGGGCGACAGCGGGGACCGGGCGGGCGGTGACGACACGTTCGTGTACCTGTGCGGCACGGGGCTGGTGACCGAGTGGGATCCGGCCCGCTCCTACTCCGATGAAGTAGTGGCCCTGTCGAACGTGTACGAGACCCTCACCCGCTTCGATGCCGACACCCGCAGGACCGAAGGGGTACTCGCGACGAAGTGGACCGCGTCCAAGGACCGCCGCGTCTGGACGTTCACCCTGCGGGACCACGTCCGGTTCCACTCGGGTCACCCGCTGACCGCCCAGGCGGTGAAGGCGGCGATCGACCGCACCATGAGGCTGAAGGCCAGCGCCTCCTACGTGTGGGACCCGGTCCGGAAGATCACGGCGATCGGGAAACGGCAGGTCCGCTTCGAGCTGTCCCGCCCGGCGCCGCTGGACATCGTGGCCTCCGCCACGTACGCGGCCTTCATCTACGAGGTCTCCGACAAACCCGGGTACTACCGGGCCACCGGCCGCGGCACCGGACCGTACACGGTCACCTCGTGGAAGCCCGGCAGCGAGAACGAGGTCCAGCTGACCGCCTTCAAGGACTACTGGGGCGGGTGGCACGGCAAGCGCTACAAGAAGGTGGTCTACCAGTCGGTGCCGCAGTCCTCCACGGAGGCGCAGCTGCTGAACTCGGGCGAGGCCGACTACGCCGGCGGCCTGCCGCCGCAGCTCCTGGACACACTGCGCGACCGGCCGGACGTCACCGTGTACCGACGGCCCTCGTGGGAGACCCTGATCGGCCTGATGAACACCGAGAAGAAGCCGCTGGACGACATACGGGTGCGCCGGGCCATCGCCAACGCGCTCGACTACAAGGAGATCATCACCGCGAGCAGGGGCGCGCTCGTGGCCTCCGACGGCATCATCCCGAAGGGCATGTTCGCGCACACGACCACCCTGGATCTGCCGGGCGACAACCGCGCCCTCGCCCTGAAGCTGCTCAAGGAGGCCGGGTACGGCCCGGGCAGCGGCCGCACCATGAAACTGGAGATGACCTACCCGGCGGGCTACGGCACCGTCAGCACCGTCGGCGACGTGATGAAGGCCCAACTGCGCCCGTACGGCATCGATCTGCGGGTCGAGGGGCTGACCTGGTCGTCCGCGCAGTGGCCGCGCGCCAAGAAGAAGAACCCCAACGACCGCCAGGACATCTTCGTCATGTGGTGGTGGCCGGACGACCCCGAGCCGCTGTCGTACTTCCGCAACGTGTTCCGCACCGAGAAGGAGATCTCCTACAACCTCGCCTACTACTCCAACCCCCGGCTCGACCGGCTCATCGACTCGGTCGGCGCGCTCACCGCCACGGATCCGGAACAGGCCGTGCGGACCTACCGCACGATGCAGGAGATCCTCATCAAGGACGCACCGGAGCTGTTCCTCGGCACCAACACCTACCAGCGGGCGCTGAGCAGCGACACCGAGGGCTTCGTCGACAACCCGGCGTACGCCAACGTCGTGTTCGTCCACGACCTCACCCGTCACTAGCCGCCGCCACGGAGCCCGGGGGTGGACATGGAACGCACCGGGAACGGCCGCGGGCTGCCGGTGGCCCGTTACGCGGCCCGCCGTCTGGGCCTCGCGGCGCTGGTCGCTCTCGGAGTGGTGGTGCTGACCTTCCTCATCGCCTGGGTGGTGCCCAGCGACCCGGCCGGAGTCTGGGCCGGACCACGCGCCTCGGCCGGGGAACGGGCCCGGATACGCGCCCAGTTGGGGCTCGACCGGCCACTCGCCGCGCAGATCGCGTCGTACGTGACCGGGGTGCTGCGCGGCGACTGGGGCCTGTCGGTACGCACCCACCGCCCGGTCCTGACCGATTTACTCGCGCTGCTGCCCAACACCTTGCAGCTCGTGCTCGCCGGACTGGTCACCGGACTGGTCGTGGGCGTCCCCGCCGGGCTCGTCGCGGCGCGGTGGCACGGGCGGGCCCCCGACGCGCTGGTGCGGACCGGCGCGCTGCTGTCCGCCTCCGTCCCGACGTTCTGGCTGGCGCTGCTGCTGCAGATGTTCTTCGCGAGCCGGCTCGGTCTGCTGCCGATCGCCGGCAGTCACGACCGCGCGGTGCTCGCCGCCCATCCGGTGACCACCGTCACCGGCCTGCCCCTGCTCGACGCCGTCCTCACCGGGAACGGGGCCGCGGCGGCCGACCTCTTCGACCACCTGGTCCTGCCCGCCCTCGTCGTGGCCTCCTACCCGGCGGCCGTCATCGCCCGCCTGGTGCGGGCGAGCCTGCTGGACGCGCTGGGCGAGCCCCACATCCAGATGGTGCGCGCCCTCGGCTTCCCCGAGCGCGCCGTCCTCGGCCGCTTCGCCCTGCGGCTCGCCTGGAACCCCGTGCTCCAGCTCAACGCGCTGGTCTTCGGGTACGCGCTGGTCAACACCTTCCTGGTGGAGGAGGTGTTCGACTGTCCGGGGCTCGGCCGGTACGCGGCCGAGGCGGTGCGGTCCCTCGACGTACCGGCCGTCGTCGGAGTGACCCTGCTGGTCGCGCTGCTCTACCTCGCCGCGAACCTGGCCGTCGACCTGGCGCAGGCGGCCCTCGACCCGCGCATCACCCTGCGGTGAGGGAGGAACGGGGATGACGGCCGGGGTCCGGGGGTGGCGGGGATGACGGGCGGGATCCGGGGGTGGCGGGGTACGCGCGGCGGGCGGACGCGGACGGAGGGCGGTCGCCGCGGCAGCCGGAGGGGGACGGAAGGCGGCGGGCGGACGAGGACGAAAGGCGGTGGCCGCGGTGGCCGGACGGCGCTCGTGATCGCCACCGTCGGCGTGGTGATCGTCGTGCTCGTCGCGCTGTTCGCGCCGCTCCTCGCCCCGTACCCGGCGGACGCGACCGGTGCCACCGACACCGCCCGGATGCTGCGCCCGCCCTCCGCGGCCCACTGGTTCGGCACCGACGAACTGGGCCGCGACGTGCTCTCCCGGGTCCTGTACGGAGCGCGCATCGGCCCGGTCGTCGCCGTGATCGTGGTGGCGGTCTCGCTGGTCGTGGGCACCGTGACGGGGCTGGTGGCCGGCTACTTCGGCGGCTGGATCGACGAGGCTCTGATGCGGCTGACCGACGTGTTCCTGGCGGTGCCCGCGCTGCTGCTCGCGCTGGCCCTGGCCACCGTGCTGGCGCCGGGCCCGGTGGGGCTGACCGTCGCGCTCACCGTGACCTGGTGGCCGTGGTACGCCCGGCTGGTGCGCGGCGAGACCGCGTCGGTCGCCGGACGCCCGTACATCGAGGCGTGCCGGGCGCTCGGTCTCGGCCACCGCCGCACCCTGCTGCGCCATGTCCTGCCCAACGCCTCGACACCGCTGCTGGTCCAGGCGTCGACCGACGTCGGCGGGGTACTGCTCGTCTCCTCGGGGCTGTCCTTCCTCGGTCTCGGCCCGCAGCCGCCGACCCCCGACTGGGGCCTGATGGTGGATCAGTCGCAGGACTACTTCACCACCCACTGGTGGCTCGGCACCTTCCCCGGTCTGGCGATCATGCTGGTCGCGGCGGTGTGCTTCCTCCTCGGCGACGCGCTCCAGGACCGCCTCGACCCGCGGCGCGCCCCACGCCCCGCCCCACGGATGTGACCGATGACCGCTCCTCGTGACACCGCCTGGCTGCACCTGCGCGACGTACGCGTGCGCTACGGTGCGGCCGGTCCCGAGCCCCTGTTGCACGTCGGCGAACTGCGTCTGGCAGACGGCGAGTTCCTCGGTCTGACGGGAGAGAGCGGCGCGGGCAAGACGACGCTCGGACTGACGGTGCTGGGGCTGTCCCGGCGCGCGGGCGCCCAGGTGACGGGCAGCCTCCGGCTGGCCGGCGAGGAACTGCTGTCGGCGCCGGAACGGCGGCTGCGGCAGTTGCGCGGCTCGACCATGGCCCTGATCCCGCAGAACCCGGCCGCCGCCTTCAGCCCGGTCCTGCCGGTGGGCGTGACCGTGCTGCGCGCGCTCCGCCTGCACGGCTGCACCCGCGCCGGGGCCCGGCTGCGCGCCGATGCCGGGATGGAACGGGCGGGACTGCCCCCGGAACACCTGGACCGCTACCCGCACCAGCTCTCCGGCGGGCAGCTCCAGCGCGTCACGATCGCCCTGGCCTCGGCCCTCAGGACGCGGCTGCTGATCGCCGACGAACCGACCAGCGCGCTGGACGTGACCGCCCAGGCGCAGATCTGCGCCCTGCTGACGGAGCTGCGTACGGCGCACGGCACCGCCGTGCTGTTCATCAGCCACGACCTCGCGCTGCTGGCCGGCCTCTGCGACCGCATCGCGGTCCTGCACCACGGGCGGGTGATCGAGGACCGGCCGGCCGCGGACCTCGTCACCGCTCCCCGGTCGGAGCACACGAGACGGCTGCTCGCGGCGGCCCCTCGACTGGGCGGACCGCCGGTGCCCGAGTACGGCGACGGGAACGGCACGGGGGCGGACGATGACGCTTGAGGCACGCGAACTGACCGTGATCTACGACGGTACGGCCGTGGTGGACGGGGTGAGCCTCACGCTGCCCGGGGGCCCGTTCGGCCTGGGCCTGATCGGCGAGAGCGGTTCGGGCAAGACGACGGTGGCCCGGTGCCTGCTGGGCCTGGTGGCACCGACGAGCGGCACCGTACGGTTCGGCGGCGCCGACATCAGCGGGCTGCGGCACTCGCGCCCCTACCGGCGTGCCGTACAGATCGTCGTGCAGGACACCGAGGGCGCCCTCGATCCGCGGATGCGCGTGGGCACCGCGATCGCCGAGGTGCTGCGCGCCCACCGGATGGTGCCGCGCGGCGCCGAGGCCGAGCGCGTCACCGAACTGCTCGCCGAGGTGGGGCTGACCGCCGAGCACGCCGCGCGCTTCCCGCACCAGCTCTCCGGCGGCCAGCGCCAGCGGGCGGCCATCGCCCGGGCCCTGGCCGTACGGCCGCGCTTCCTGGTCCTGGACGAACCCACCAGCGCGCTGGACACCACCGTGCAGGCCCGCATCCTCGATCTCCTGCGCCGGCTCCGCGCCGAGCACCGGCTCTCCTGCCTGCTGATCTCCCACGACCTCGCGGTGGTGGAACAGCTCTGCCCGCACGTGCTCGTCCTGCACCGCGGCCGGGTGGTGGAGGAGGGCGACCTCACCGAGGTCCTGCGCGACCCCCGTCACCCCGCCACGCGCACGCTGCGCGACGCCGTACCGCGGCTCACCGACGCGCAGTCGCCGCCTCCGCCGGGGCAGCCGCGTACTCCTCGTCGGTGACGGGCGAGGCGGCGCCGAGTCGTCCGACTCGATGCGGCAGCGTTCAGAGCCTGTGTCATATCCCCGGTCGGATCAGCGTGCGGCGTCTGGTGCGTGCGATCGCAAGGCGCCGGAGCGTTCTCGGTGGGGGTCCCCCCTGGTCCTTAAGACCTTGGGGGAGGAGCTACTAGGGCGTTTCGGCAACGCGGCTGGGGGTCCCCCTGCTCGCAGAGCTAGGGGGAGTGCGTGCCAGGCGTCGCGCGCCCGGCCGGGGATATGACACAGGCTCTCAGTGCGGGAGCACCCAGTCCGGTGTCCAGGTGCCGGCGGCGTCGTGGCCGGCCGTCGTGGCGGCGAGGTGGGCGCGGAGGGTGGCCAGCGCCGGGTGGGGGTTGTCGCGGTGCCAGATGAGCGAGTGCGGGTAGACGGGCGTCGGACCGGTCACCGGGATGCGGCGCAGGCCGTGTCCCGCGGGCCAGACGAGGCGGGTCTGCTCGCTCATGAAGGTGGCCAGGGCCGGGGTGTCGGCGACGGTGTCGATGAGGACGTCGGAGCCGAAGTTGGGTCCGGTCGCCTCGATGGTGAGGCCGAACTCTGCCACGAGGTCGTCGTAGTAGGCGGCCCACTCGGTCCCCGGGGCGATGCCCGGCATCCAGATCCGGTGCCCCACGAGCTGGGCGACGGTCACCGACCGGGCTTCCGCCAGCGCGTGGGCGGGGCCGGTGAGCAGTTGCAGCGGCTCGTCGAGCACCCGGACGGACGCGAAGTCCTCGGGCAGGGGCAGGCCGGGCGCGGCGACGGCGCGGAAGGACGCGTCGATCGTGCCGGAGCGGATGGCGGCGACGGCCGTCTCCATGCCGAACAGCATCACCACATCGAGCTCGATCTCGGGGTACGCGCGGTGGAAGGCTCGCATCAGGCCCGTCGCGGCGCCGCGTGAGGCGATCACGTCGACGCGGAGCGGCCGGCGGCCGGTGCGTACGGAGGCTTCGGCGCGCTCGGCCACCCGCAGCAGTTCGCGCGCGTGGGGCAGGAACGCCTGCCCGTCGATGGTGAGCTCGGCGCCGCGCGGGGTGCGGGTGAACAGCCGCACGCCGAGGTCGCGCTCCAGCGCGGCGATGCGCTTGGAGACGGCCTGCTGGGTGACCGCCAGCTCGGCGGCGGCCTCCTGGAACTGTCCCGCGTCGGCGGCGGCGACGAAGGTCCGGACGGAGTCGAGATCCATGCCGGCACCCTAGGGGTACAACCACTGGTTGTGCATGACGGCCTCGCGGTTGTTTGCCGCCTGCGTCACGGGCTCGCTTTGATGCTTCCGATCGCTGATCGGTTGTGCGGGTGAGTGAGCGAGTGAGTGACGGAGGCATCGGGCTATGGAGAGCGGGCAGGGGTGGGGACGGCTGCTCGGACGGCTGCGGGGGCGCCGGTCCGGGGAGGAGGGGCTGGGGCGGCGGTCCGGGAAGGCAGGGCCGGGGCGGCGGTCCGGGAAGGCAGGGCTGGGGCGGCGGTTCGGGTGGCTCTGGGGGGCGTACGCGACCAGCGCGCTCGGTACCTGGCTCGCCTTCGGCGCGTTCCCGCTGATCGCCATCCAGGTGCTGCACGCCGGACCGGCCGAGGTCGCCGCGCTCTCCTCCGCGGGGGCGGCGGTGGGCGCGGCCGCGGCGGTGCCGCTCGGCCCGTGGGCGGAGTTCCGCCGCAAACGGCCCGTACTGATCACGATGGACCTGGTGCGGTGCGCGGCGCTGCTGACAGTCCCGGCCGCGTACGCGCTCGGCGTGCTCACCTTCCTTCAGCTCCTGCTCGTCTCGGTCGCCGCCTCGGCCTGCGACATCGGCTTCCGGGCCGCCTCCGGCGCGTATCTGAAGACGCTGCTGCCGGCCGAGGACCTGCTCGTCGCCAACGCCCGCTTCGAGTCCACGGCCTGGACGACCACGATCGTCGGACCGCCGCTGGGCGGCGCGGCGATCGCGCTCCTCGGACCGGTGGCCACGGTGGTGGCCGACGCGGTCAGCTATCTGCTCTCGGCCCTGGGCATCCGCGCGATCGGCGGGCACGAGCCGCGGCCCGAGCGCCGGAAGGTACCGCGCATACGGGCCGGGGACCTGCTCGACGGCTGGCGGTACGTCCTCGCCGACGCGGCGCTGCGCCCGCTGTTCATCAACACCGCGCTGTTCAACGGCCTGGTGATGGCCGCACAGCCGCTGCTGGCCGTCCTGATGCTCGGTCAGCTCGGGTTTACGTCGTGGCAGTACGGGCTGGCCTTCGCCGCACCGTCGATCGGCGGGCTGCTCGGCTCGCGGCTGGCCCGGCCGCTCGCCACCCGGTACGGGCAGCACCGCGTCCTGGTCGCGACCGGGGGACTGCGTGCGGTCTGGCCCATCAGCCTGGCCTTCATCGGGCCGGGGACCGGAGGGCTGCTGTGGGTGATCGGGGTCGAGCTCGGGCTGATCTTCTGCTGCGGGGTGTTCAACCCCGTCTGCACCACCTACCGCCTCGAACGCACCCCGACCGAGCGAGTCGCCCGCACGCTGACCGCCTGGTCGGTGACGACGAAGGCCACGACCGCGCTGCTGACCGCCGTCTGGGGTGTCCTGGGCGGCCTGCTCGGCCCACGCACGGCCATCGGCCTGGCCGGGGTACTGCTGCTGGTGACCCCGCTGCTGCTGCCTCGCCGTGCGGCGGCGCCTGTCGCTGATTCGCCGCCGGGGCCGGGGTCGGAGGCGGGGGCGGGACTGAAGGCGGAGTCGGGGGCGGGGTCGGGACCTGGGCCTGGGCCTGGAGCGGGAGCGGAGTCGGCGTCGGCGTCGGCGTCGAGCCGCGCCTGACGAGTGTCACGGCGGGGCGGGCCGATCAAGGGGCCGGGGGGCGGTCCGTCGGCCGGCGGCGGCCCCTCGACCAAAGGATGGCCCGTCGACCGGGGCCGACCGCTCGGCCAAGGGCGGCCCGTCGGCCGGGAACGGCCGCTCGACCGGAGCGCCCCGTCGACCGGAGCGCCCGCCCCACTCACGGCGGCGTCCCCCACCTGGGCGGACGACAACCCAACCACTCGTGTACAGCCGGCAACGCCTCCGCGAGGGCGCCGAAACCCTCGACACGCCTCGGGTAACTAGCGGTAACTTCCGCCCTGTTCGCATCGCAACCGCTTTCCTTCCCCGGGAGACACGCATGCGCAGACTCTTGGCCTGTCTGGCGGCGACAGCCGCTTTCGTCGGCGGGCTCACCCTGACCGCACCCTCCGCCGAGGCTGCGGAGACCGCCACTGCCGCCGAGGCCGCCGCGGCCGCCGACTCGGGTACGTTCACCGTGCTCAGCTACAACGTCGCCGGCCTGCCCGACGGCATCTCCAGCGCGCCGACACCACGCCAGCCCAGCACCACGACCATCGGCCGGCGGATAGCGCCGTACGACGTGGTCCATGTGCAGGAGGACTTCAACTACCACGCCTACCTGTACGCCGCGGACACCGCACACGCGTACCGCACCCCCACCAGCGGCGGCGCCGGTATCGGCAGCGGGCTCAACACGCTGTCGAAACTCCCGTACGACGAGGACGACTTCGAGCGGGTGGGCTGGAACACCTGCACCTACGGCTCGGGCGACTGCCTGACGCCCAAGGGCTTCACCTTCATGCGTGAGCGCCTCGCCGAGGGCGTCTACGTGGACTTCTACAACGTGCACACCAACGCCGGTACCAACGACGACGACCTCGCCGCCCGCGCCGACAACCTGAGCCAGCTCACCGACTTCATCGCGACGCACTCCGCCGGGAACGCGGTGGTGGTCATGGGCGACACGAACACCCGCTACACCCGCACCGGCGACACCATCGCCGAGTTCGCCGCCGCCAACGGGCTGACCGACGCCTGGGTCCAGTTGATCCGCGGCGGCAGCGCGCCCGCCAAGGGCAGCGACGCGCTCGTCTGCGACCAGTCGGGGGCCACCGTCCCCAACACCTGCGAGGTCGTCGACAAGATCCTCTACCGGGGCAGCAGGCTCGTCTCGCTCAACGCCACGTCGTACAACAACGAGCACGCCGGGTTCCTCACGGACGACACCCTGATGCTCTCCGACCACGACCCGATCAAGGTCGGCCTGAGCTGGTCGCGCAACGCGTCGTACCAGCTCAGCGACCAGTTCGGCGGCCCGCACGGCGACTACTACAACGACATCGACAGGGTGCCCGCGGACGCCCGGGCCACCGTCATCGCCCTGCGCGCCGGCTCCCGGGTCGACCAACTGAGCACGACCCTGACCAACGGCACGAGCCTCACCCACGGCGGGACCGGCGGCACCGCGTCCTCGCTGACGCTGGGCAGCGGCGAGTACGTCACGTCGGCGTACCTGTGCCAGGGCCAGCAGGACAGCCACACGCGCATCTTCTACGCCAAGTTCACGACCAGCCTGGGCCGCACGCTGGCCGGCGGCACGACAACCTCCGACTGCGTGACCCGCACCGCCCCGTCCGGCTGGCAGATCACCGGCTTCCACGGCCGCGCAGGCGACGAGATCGACAAGCTCGGCTTCATCTACACCCGGCGTTAGACGAGGCGGCACCGGTCTTCGACCCCGACCCGGCGCGTTCACAGGGTCGGGTCCGGGCATGTGGCAGAAGTGCTCTCATGGGTACCCACCCTTGCGAAAGCACTCGACGTCATCGGCTCTGGAGGTGCTGACGATGCGGAACAGCCTGCTGAGGGCCGTCGGAGCGGCGACGTGCGCCTACGGGCTCGCCACCGCCTGCCGGCCCGGCCTGCTGGCCCGGCCCACGGGCCTGGTGGACCCGCACGGCGGTGTCGGTCCGCACACCGCCATGGTGGTGCGCCCGCTGGCCTGGCGGGACGCCGCCTCCGGACTGGCGATGCTCGTCGCTCCGGCGGGCCCCGCGCTGGTCACGGCCACTGCGGTACGTATCGCCTCGGACGTGGGCGACGCCGTCTTCTTCGGCACCGTCCTGCCCGGCCGGGTCCGCCGGATCGGGTCGGCCGTCACCGCGCTGAGCTGGGCCGCGGTGGCGACCGCGGGCCTGATCGGCAGCGATCGCCGGGTCACGTCGCACCTGCCTACGATTTAGATTCCTACGATTTAGATTCCTACGATTTACGTGCCTACGATTTACGTGCCTACGATCTAGGCTGGGCGCACGGGGCCCACTGACCGGGCGCACGGGGGCCGCTGATGCCGCCCCACCCGGCCCCCAGGGCGTGCCTCACGTGTTCGAGGCCGAGGTCCCTCGTTCCGCCAGGGCCTCCATGACCTCGTCGTCGCTCACCTGGTCGAAGTCGGCGTACCAGTAACCGACCGCCCGGAAGTCGGGCGGCTGCCGGAGACAGACCACGTCGTCGGCCTCCGAGCGCAACGCCGCGGCGGTCTCGTGAGCGCCGACGGGGGCGGCGAGGATCAGCCGGGCGGGTCCCTGACGGCGCAGGTGGCGGAGGGCGGTGCGGGCCGTGACTCCGGTGGCCAGACCGTCGTCGACGAGGACGACGGTACGGCCCCGCACGTCGGGCACGGGCTGCTCGCCCCGGTAGCGCAGGGCGCGGCGCTTCAGTTCCCGGCGCTCACGGGCCACGTCCTCTCCGAGACCGTCCTCGCTCAGGCCGAACGTCTCCAGCGCCCGCCGGTCGAACAGCGGCGGCTCGTCGTCCACGATCGCGCCGATGCCCGTCTCCGGCCGACCAGGCAGCCCGATCTTCCGTACGACCAGCACGTCCAGCGGGGCACCCAGGGCGGCCGCGACCTCGGCGGCCACCGGCACGCCGCCGCGGGGCAGCGCGAGGACGATCGGATGGGGCAGTTCGCCGTCGGACTCCCATTCCATCAGCCGCAGACCGAGCGCCTGCCCGGCTTCCCGGCGATCACGGAAGCGCATGACCTTATGCCTGCCCATGACCTGATGCCTGCCTCTCTTACGTGGTGCCTGCCTCTCTTACGTGACGCCTGCCTTTCTTGCGTGGTGCCTGCCTCTCTTGCGTGGCGCGGGCCGAGGTCGGCCGGCAGCGAGGGCGATGGCAGCCCTGTACCCGGCCCCGTCACCGCCCCGCCCGCTGCGTGGCCTCTGCCGCCGTAGGGCCTGGTGATCCGGCCGTGGTCGCCGTGCCGGTGCCCGCCGCCTCGCCGAGTCCGGGCGCGACCGACCCCTCGTCCGAGAAACCGAGAACCACCTTGGCCCAGCCCGCCTCGCGCCGGTCGAAGCGGCGGTACGCCTCGACGGCGTTCTCCGCGCTGCCCCAGCGGGTGACCAGCGGGGTGGGGTCCAGAGTTCCCGAGGCGACCAGTGAGACCAGGTGGGGCACGTAGCGGCGGTGGTTGCAGTTGCCCGTCCGCAGGGTCAGGTTCTTCATGAACGCCTCACCGAACGGATAGTGCTGCACCTGCGGCGGATACACGCCCACCGTTCCGACCGTGCCGGCCTTCGCCACCATCCGCACCGCCCAGCGCGCCGCCAGCGAGGGCGCGTCGCCGGGCACCCACGTCTCGCCGTCCGGGTTCTGTTCGGGTGCCGCCTCGGAAACCTCGTGACGGAACTCGTCGGCCTGCTCGCCCAGGGCTTCGGCGGCCGGACCGCTCGACGGCTGCCGGGCGTCCACGCCCACCGCGTCGATCACCCGGTCCACTCCGATGCCGCCGGTCAGCTCGCGGACCGCCTCGACCGGGTCCTCGGCGTTGAAGTCGACGGTCTCCGCGTGCTGGCTGCGGGCCACGTCCAGCCGGTCGCCGACGCCGTCGACGACGATGATCCGGCCCGCTCCCTGCAAGCGTGCGCAGGCGACGGCGGCCTGTCCGACGGCCCCCGCGCCCACGACCGCCACGGTGTCGCCGTCCCCGATGCCCGCGAGCTTCGCCCCGAACCATGCGGTGGGATAGATGTCCGACAGCAGGATCGCCTGGGTGTCGTCCACGGTGTCCGGCACGGGCACGAGCCCGACGTGGGCGAACGGCACGCGCGCGTATTCGGCCTGGAGCCCGTCCAGACCGCCCGCGGCCTGCGGCCCGCCGAAGAACACGGTGCCCGCCGACGGACCTCCGGGATTGGCGTTGTCGCACTGCGCGTAGTAGCCCGCCCGGCAGTAGCTGCACGTGCCGCAGGCGACGGTGGAGGGGACGACCACGCGGTCACCGGCGCGGAGGTTGCGTACTGCGGGCCCGACCTCCTCCACCACCGCCACCGCCTCGTGACCGAGGACACGGCCCTCCCGCATACCGGGCATGGTGCCGCGGACGAAGTGGAGGTCGGTGCCGCAGATGGCGGATGTGGTGATCCGTACGATCGCGTCGTACGGATCCTTGATCGTTGGTTCGGGCACGTCCTCGAGACCGATGTTCCCGAGCCCGCGCCAGACGACGGCCTTCATGCGGATGCTCCCTCCATGAGGCCCCCCAAAAGGTCCCCCGGGCCCTTGAGGGGTTTCCTGCCGGCCGAAGCCGAAACGGCGGGCTCGACGGGCTCGACGGGCTCGACGGGCACAGCATGTGCCGGCTGGGACGGGGCCCACCCTGGAGGAAAGCCGCCGCGGACTCTGGGATAGCGTCCCTAACTCATTCGTGGCTGGGGAGAGGGACGTTGTCGTGCGGTTTCAGGTGCGTGGGCGGAGTGCCCGCCGGTGGGTCATCTTCGCGGTCATCACGTTCGGATCACTGTTCATGGTGATCGGACTGATCCTCGCGGGGGTCTCGGTCTCGTACCTGACGGACGCGAAGCGCGCCGACGGCACGGTGGTGGCCCTGGACTGGCGCACCGACCACAGCTCCTCGTCCCGCCGGACGCGGGCTCACGACGAGCCCGCGGCGTACCCGGTGGTCGAGTTCACCCCGGCCGGCGGCACGTCGCTCCAGTTCCGGGACTCCACCGGCAGCAATCCCCCGTCCTACGAGGTGGGCGAGCAGGTCGAGGTGCTGTACCGCGCGGACTCCCCCGAGGACGCCAAGATCAACGGCTTCGCCTCACTGTGGCTGGCGCCGATCATCTTCGGCGGGATCGGACTGCTGGTCGCGGGCATCGGGACCACCGTCGCACTGGTGACCCGCAGGCGGCGCTCGTAGACGGTCCGCGGCCGACCGCGGGCGTACGAGTCCGGCCCCCATCCCCGGCTCGGGCTCCGGCTCGGGCTCCGGCTCGGGCTCCGGCTCGGGCTCCGGCTCCGGCTCCGGCTCCGGCTCCGGCTCCGGCTCCGGCCCACCCTGTTCACCGGTGCGGCCAACCGGTCGTGTGCGGTCGCGCCCGGTCACCCGCTGCCGTAGGACGGGTGCCATGGAGTCTGTTTTCGATCACGTGGTCGTGGACCACGTGGAGTGGTGCACCACCGATCTGGCCGCCGCACGGGAGTGGCTGGAGACGGGGTACGGGTTCCGGCCGTGGGACGAGGAGTCCGGCGACGACGCGGACGCCCGGCGGCTCGGGCTGTGCAGCGGCCCGGACCTCGACACGGTCGGCCGACGCGGCGGCATCAGGGTCGTACTCACGCAGGCGACGGCGGAGCGGCACCCCGCGGCACACTTCACCGGCCGGCACGGTGACGGCGTACGGTCCGTCGCCTTCGGTGTCCGCGACGCGGCCGGGGCCTTCGCGGCGGCGGTCGGACGGGGCGCCCGGCCGGTGGCCGAGCCGGACACCACGGGCGGTGTCACGAGGGCGTCGATCGAGGCGTTCGGCGATGTCGTGCACACCTTCGTCGAGCGCCCCGCGGGCGTGGCGCACGCCGCGGACGACGGCAGGCTCGCGAAGGAGCCGCACACCGCTCCCTCGCCCCCGCTCACCTCGGTCGATCACATCGCGGTGTGCCTGGGTCCCGGTGGGCTCTCCCCCGTCGTCGACTTCTACCAGAAGGTGCTCGACTTCCAGCTCGTCTTCGGCGAGCGCATCGTGGTCGCCGAGCAGGCCATGAACTCGCAGGTGGTGCGCAGCGCCTGCGGCGGCGTCACCTTCACCCTCATCGAGCCCGACACCGCACGGCAGCCCGGCCAGATCGACGCCTTCCTGGCGGACAACCGCGGCCCCGGCGTCCAGCACCTCGCCCTCACCACGGCCGACATCGTCGGCACCGTGCGCGACCTGCGCGCGAACGGGGTCGCGTTCCTCTCCACGCCGAGCACCTACTACGACGACCTGGCGCGGCACCTCGGTCCCTGGCACCACGCCGTGGGCGAACTGGAGGAACTGGACGTCCTCGCCGACGAGGACAGCGACGGCCAGCTGTTCCAGATCTTCACCCGGTCCCGCCATCCGCGCGGCACCTTCTTCCTCGAGATCATCGAGCGGCAGGGCGCCAAGACGTTCGGCAGCGGCAACATCAAGGCGCTGTACCAGGCCGTGGAAGAGGAACGCGCGCGGGCACGGCGGACGGCATCCGGCGCGCCCGAGTGAGGACCGAAGGCCCGGCCGCCCCCGGCCCGGCCCGCCCACAGCCGCACTTCCGGTTCCGGTCCCAGCCCACGTCGAGGCCGCATCCACCGTCCCTGTCGGACATCCAGGCCCAGGCCGAGGCCCGGCTGCCCGCCGACGTCCGTGACTACGTCGCGGGCGGCAGCGGCGACGAACTCACCCTGACCGCCAACCGGGCCGCCCTCGACCGCATCGCCGTCTACCCGAGGGTGCTGAGCGGTACGGACGCGGCGGACCCGAGCGGGACGTTCCTGGGCAGGGCGGCCACGATGCCGGTGGCGGTCGCGCCGATGGCGTACCAGGGGCTCGTCCACCC
Organism: Streptomyces sp. NPDC059785; assembly: GCF_042732375.1. Classification (NCBI taxonomy): domain Bacteria; kingdom Bacillati; phylum Actinomycetota; class Actinomycetes; order Kitasatosporales; family Streptomycetaceae; genus Streptomyces; species Streptomyces sp. NPDC059785. The sequence continues at coordinate 59,601 of NZ_JBHWHV010000034.1, read as the reverse complement.
GGGCGGAGAGCCGGCGCTCGCGGCGGCGGCACGCTCGGCGGGTGTCCCCTACATCGTCTCCACCCTGAGCAGCCACACGGTGGAGGAGATCGCCGACGCAGGCGCGGACACCTGGTTCCAGCTCTACTGGCTGCGGGACCGCGACGCCGTACTCGACCTGGTGCGCCGGGCGGAGCGGGCGGGCTGCCGGGCGCTCGTGGTCACGGTCGACCTCCCTGTCATGGCCCGGCGTCCGCGCGACCTCCGGCACGGTTTCGCGCCGCCCGCCCCGGACGCCGGAGTCCATGCCGGCACCCGCACGCCCTCGCGGCAGGCGCAACCGCGCGCCCACGAATCGCCGTTGGCCGCCCACACCCGCACCTTCTTCGACGGGACCATCACCTGGCGGGACATCGCCTGGCTGCGGGACCGCACGGAACTGCCCATGGTGCTCAAGGGGATTCTCGATCCGGACGACGCCCGGCGGGCCGTGGCGGTCGGCGCGGATGCGGTCGTCGTGTCCAACCACGGCGGCCGACAACTCGACGGCGCCCCCGCCTCGATCGACGCGCTGCCCGCGGTCGCCGCAGCCGTCGCCGACGAAGCCGGCGGCTGCGAAGTATGGCTGGACAGCGGCATCCGCTCCGGCACCGACGTACTGCGGGCCCTCGCCCTGGGTGCGTCGGGCGTCCTGGTGGGCCGCCCGCTGCTGTGGGGACTCGCCGCCGACGGCGAGGCGGGCGCCCGCCTCGTCCTGGACCTGCTGCGCCGCGAGATCGGCGAGGCACTGACCCTGGCGGGCTGCGCCGACGTACCGGCGGCCCGGCGACTGCGCACCGGCACCCAAGCGAGCACACCACGATGAGCGAGCATCCTGCGATGAACGACTACGACTACGACGCGAAAGATCCGCGCAGCACACCGGCGGACCCGGCCGCCATCGCGCGCACGCACCCCACCGCACGCACGCCTTCCGCCACACGCACGCCCTCCGCCACACGCACGACCCACGCCCCCTTCACGCTGTCCACCGACACCCTGCACCCCTCCCTCAGCGACACCGCGCTCACGTCGATGAACCTGCTCAACGAGGTGGCCAACCGCTTCCCGGACGCCATCTCCTTCGCCCCGGGGCGGCCCTGCGAGGAGTTCTTCAGCAGCGAGGACATCCACCGCCATCTGCGCACCTTCTGCCGTTACCTCACCGAGGAGAAGGGACTGACCCGGACCGGGACCGACCGCGTCCTGTGCCAGTACGGTCCGACCAACGGGGTCGTCCAGGAGCTGATCGCCCGCAACCTCGCCGTGGACGAGGACATGGCCGTGGACCCGGCAGCCATCGTGGTGACCGTCGGCTTCCAGGAGGCGATCTTCCTCGTACTGCGGGCCCTGCGCGCCGACGCACGTGACGTGCTGCTCGCGGTCGAGCCCGCGTACGTGGGACTCACCGGCGCCGCCCGGCTGGTCGACATGCCCGTGCGGCCGGTCGCGAGCGGCAGTGCCGGGATCGACCGTGCGGACCTGCTGGTCCAGCTCCGTGCGGCCGAGGCGGACGGCTTGCGCCCCAGGGCCTGTTATTTGGTGCCCGACTTCGCCAACCCCTCCGGCGCCACCGTCACCCTCGACGACCGACGCCGCCTCCTCGACCTCGCCGGGGAACACGGCCTCCTGCTCCTCGAGGACAACCCCTACGGGCTCTTCCACGGACGGCAGCGCCGTCTCCCCACGCTCAAGTCACTGGACCGGCACGGGAACGTGCTCTACCTCGGTTCCTTCGCCAAGACGGTCTTCCCGGGCGCACGCGTGGGCTACGCGGTGGCCGACCAGCCCGTCCGCGACGAGGCCACCGGCCGGACCCAGCCGTTCGCCGCGCAACTGTCGAAGATCAAGAGCATGCTGACGGTCAACACCTCGCCGATCGCCCAGGCGGTCGTCGGCGGCAAGCTCATCGAGCACGACTTCTCCCTGGCGGAGGCCGGCACCGCCGCACGTCAGCGGTACGACCGCAACCTGCGACAGGTCCTGGACGGCCTCGCCCGCCGCTTCCCGCCCGCTTCCGGCGTCGAGTGGAACCATCCCGCCGGCGGCTTCTTCGTCGTCCTGACCGTGCCGTTCACCGTGGACGACGACCTGCTGGAGCACTCCGCCCGCCGGCACCACGTCCTGTGGACGCCCATGAGCCACTTCTACGGCGGCTCGGGCGGCGACCGACAACTACGGCTGTCCATCAGCCTGGTGACGGAAACTCAGATCGAGGAGGGGCTCGACCGGCTCGCCGCCCTGATCGCGGAACGCACGCACCGCTGATCCTCGGGGCCGGGCCGGGCCGGGACCGGGGCCGGGACCAGGGCCGGGCCGGGACCAGGGCCGGGCCGGGACCAGGGCCGGTCCCGGGGCCGTATCAGAAACGCACCGGCAGGCCGCGCAGCCCGCGCGACCGCATCGAAGGCCGCCAGCTCAGTTCCTCCGGCGCGACGTCGAGGGCGAGCCGGGGGAAGCGGTCGAGCAGCGCGGCCAGGGCGATCTCGGTCTCCATACGCGCCAGCGGTGCGCCGAGGCAGTAGTGGATGCCGTGGCCGAGCGCCAGATGGCCGGTCGCGTCACGGGTGATGTCGAGGCGGTCGGGCTCGGGGAAACGGGCCGGATCCCGGTGCGCGCCGGCCAGCGACAGCAGCACGGTCTCCCCGGCCGGGACGGTGACGCCGCCGATGACGACGTCCTCCGTGGGGAAACGGCGGATGGCCAGCGGCGCGGGGCCGTCGTAGCGCGCCAGTTCCTCCACCGCCCCGCCCAGCAGGGCCGGTTCGGCGCGCAGCGCGGCGAGCTGTTCGGGATGGCTCAGCAGGGACAGGGTGGCGTTGCCGATGAGATGGACGGTGTTCTCGTATCCGGCGATGAGGATGAGGAAGGCCAGGGACATGAGCTCGTCCTCGCTCAGCCGGTCCTCGTCGTCGCGTACGGCGATCAGGGCCGAGAGCAGGTCGTCGGCGGGAGCGGCCCGCTTGTCCGCGATGAGCCCGGTGAAGAAGCCGAGCATGGTCCGGACGGCTTCCTTCGCCTTGCCCGGCTGCGTCGGGTCCGGTGCGATCAGGGCATCGGTCCAGGAACGGAAGTCGCGCCGGTCCTGCGGGGGCACGCCCAGCAGGTCGCAGATGACGGTGATCGGCAGCGGTCCGGCGTACGCGGCGATGAGGTCGGCGTGTCCGTGCGGTTCGACGGCGTCGAGCAGGGCGTCGGCCGTCCTGCGGACGGGTTCGCGCAGCCCCGCGACGCGGCGCGGGGTGAAGGCCCGGGCGACCATGCGCCGGATGCGGGTGTGGTCGGGCGGATCCATGTTGAGCAGGTTGGCGTCGAGTGCGGGCGGCAGCGCCAGTCCCTGGTAGCCGCCGGGTGCCGCGTGGCGTTTGTCGAGCGAGAGCCGGGGGTCGGCGAACGCCGCGCGCACGTCCTCGTAACGGGTGACCAGCCAGGCCGGGAGCCCGTCCGTCCCCTTGATGCGGTGGACCGGCCCGGCCTCCCGCAACCGCGCGTACACGCCGTACGGATCGGCCTTCAGCTCCTCCGGGTCAACGAGGCTGTGTCGAGCGGCGGTTGAGGGGGACGGGGCGGGCGCAGGGGGCACGTTGGGCATGAGCTCCAACCTAGTGGCCCGCGCCGGGGAGCCGTCGGCAGGGGTGAACGGTCACGCCGAGCCGCGAGGGCTCACGGAGCCGACGGAGCGCTGAATACGGGACGGCGGGGTGCTTCACCGTGAAGCACCCCGCCGTCCCGCATCCGGTTCACTCAGCCCCCGCGGCCATGCGTCCCCGCTCACGCAGGCATGAGCTGCGGCCCCGGCTGCTGTGCGGGCGCGGCCAGCGGGTCCCACGCCTTGGTGGTCCGTACGTATCCGTAGATCATCGAGGCGAGCGCCAGCACGAGGAGCGGTCCGAAAACGAACGGGAGCCGGGCCATCTCCAGCGGCAGCCAGCGGTACGCGACCAGGAGCGCGGCGAAGAGGACCGCGCCGTAGGCGACGAGCCGGGCGCCCGCCCAGTCCCAGCCGCGGTCGAACGAGCGCATCGCCGCCTCGATGGTGAGCGCGAACACCACACCCGCGATCAGGTCAGCGCCGTAGTGGTAGCCGAAGCCCAGCGTCGCAATGAGCGTGCCGGTCAGCCAGAACGCGCCCGCGAAGCGCAGCCACCGCGACGCCTTGCGGGAGTGGATGAACAGCGTGGTGGCCCAGGCCGTGTGCAGGCTGGGCATGCAGTTGCGCGGGGTGATCTCGTCGAACGGCACCGGGTGCGGGGGACGGATCGGCGGCGGGGTGTTCGGCCACAGGTGCGCCGCCGCCCACTGCCCGCCGTCGGCGCCGTAGGCGAAGACCGGTCCGACCACCGGGAAGAGCATGTAGACGGCCGGTCCGAGCAGGCCGATGACCAGGAAGGTGCGCACCAGGTGGTGGCCGGGGAAGCGGCGCTCGACCGCGACGTTGCGGAGCTGGTACAGCCCGAAGAGGGCGGCGGCCAGCGGGAGCTGGCCGTAGACGGCGTGCAGGAGGTGGGGGCCGACGGGATCGGTGGCCGCGACGACTTGGCCCACCAGCCACGAGGGGTCGCCGAGCGCATGATCGGCGGTCGCCACGTACGGGTCGAGCACCGTGGGGCGGGTCTTCGAGGTGATCAGCAGCCAGGTGTCACCCGTCTTGTGACCGGCCACGAGCAGCAGTCCCAGTCCGGCGCCCTTGAGCAGCAGGGCCCGTTCCTGGCCGGTGCGGCGTGTGACGGCGATGACCGCGCAGCCCAGAATCACCCACAGCGCGCCGTTCCCGAAGTTCATCCGGGCGTCGGCCGCCCACCGCACCAGCAGGAAGACGAGGTCGATGCCGACCGCGACGGCGGCCGCCACCGCCCGCTGCCGCCAGGTGAGCACCACCATCATCAGCGCCAGACCGGCGTACAGCAGCGGCCCGGAGTGCGGGGCGAACACCAGCTCGCGCCCCAGGTTGCTGATCGGTCCCGGTACGCCGTAGCTGCGCGCGGCGACTTCCAGCGCGATGAGGAAACCGAGGGTCGCCACACCGGCCGCGGCCCACAGCAGCACCTGGGGCCGGCCCCGTACCGCGGACGTGAGTCCGCTGCCTATTCGTGAGATCACTTGCGAGTTTCGAGATATCAACTATTTGACCGATTTGTTAGGTTGTGGTGAAGAACCTCACCCTTCGCGCTAGGTGGCATGACTTTCTGGTGAAGGCTTGACGACCTGTGCGATCACTGTGAGTCCGATCATGTTATCGGAGCGGTGACGTCGGCCGTTGACGATTCCCGCCGAACGTCACGATCCTTCTGCTCATGCCCCACTGTCCTGATTCAGCCGCCACCCCCGCTCCCCCACCGTCCGGTTCCGGCCAGGAGCCGACGCCGTGAACGCCGCCCCGGCGCCGAGCACATCCGCGTTACTGGACCGCATCCGGGCCGGACTCGTCGGGGACGACGAGGTGCTGCCCGGCCCCTACGGCGACAACCGGATCGTCTACGCGGACTACACCGCCTCCGGCCGCGCCCTGGACTTCATCGAGGACTTCGTCCGCGCCCGCGTACTGCCCCTCTACGGCAACACCCACACGGAGACCTCCGCCACCGGCCTGTACACCACCGGGCTGCGCGAGGACGCCCGCCGCATCATCCGCGACGCGGTCGGCGGCACCGGGGACGACATCGTGCTCTTCTGCGGCTCGGGCGCCACCGCCGCGGTCAACAGGCTCCTCGGCATCCTGGAACTGGGCCGCACGGACCCGCCGCCACCGCCCGCCGCCCGGCCGGTGGTCCTCATCGGACCGTACGAGCACCACTCCAACGAACTGCCCTGGCGCGAGTCGGCCGCCGACGTGGTGGTCATCGACGAGGACGCCGACGGTCACATCGACCTCGCGGCGCTGGAGCGCGCGCTGCGCCGGTACGCGGACCGCCCGCTGCGCATCGGCAGTTTCTCGGCCGCCTCCAATGTCACGGGCATCCTGACCGACACCGACCGTGTCGCGCGCCTGCTGCACGCGTACGGCGCCCTGTCCTTCTGGGACTACGCGGCCGCCGCGCCCTACGTCCCCATCCGGGTCGCGGAGAGCGCGCCCGGCGCCGGCGACCGCAAGGACGCGGTGTTCCTGTCGCCGCACAAGTTCCCCGGGGGCCCGCAGACGCCGGGTGTCCTGGTCGTACGCCGTGACCTGATGCGCAACCGGGTGCCCACCACGCCGGGCGGCGGCACGGTCGTGTTCGTCGACCCCGCCGCGCACCGCTACCTCGACGATCCCGTCGCACGCGAGGAGGGCGGCACCCCGGCCATCGTCGAGTCCGTCCGGGCCGGGCTCGTCTTCGCGCTCAAACAGGCCGTCGGTACGGACACGATCCGGGCCGCCGAGGAACGCCACTGGCACCGCGCGCTGGCCGACTGGGCGGGCGAGCCGCGGATCGAGGTCCTCGGCAACCACCGCTCCCGACGGCTGCCGATCATCTCGTTCCGCATCCGCCACGGCGAGAACCGCTATCTGCACCACCACTACGTCGTCGCCCTGCTCAACGACCTCTTCGGCATCCAGGCCAGGGGCGGCTGTTCCTGCGCCGGTCCCTACGGCCACCGGCTGCTGGGCATCGACACCGAGGCCTCGCACGCCTTCCGGGACCAGATCGTCGACGGCTGCACCGGCATCAAGCCCGGCTGGAGCCGGCTCAACTTCAACTACTTCATCAGCGACACGGTCCGCGACTATCTGATCGAGGCGGTGCGCCTGATCGCGGCGTACGGGCACCGGTTGCTGCCCGACTACCGCTTCGATCCCGGCACCGGACGGTGGTACCACCACGCCCGCCCGGTCGCCCCTGCGCTGCGGCTGACGGACGTGCGCTTCACCGGCGAGGAGGGCCTCACCGCCCCGGCACCGGTCCCCCGACGGCGTCTGGGGGAAGAGTCGCTGGCGGGCCGGCTGGGGCACGCCCGCGCCGTACTGGACTCGCGCACCGACCGCCTGGACGACGGCCCCACCGGGCTGCCGCCCGGCGTCGAGCAGCTGCGCTGGTTCCCGCTGCCGCCCGCGTGCGTGGAGCGGAACCGAGCCGCCGGCATCGGCCCGGAAACCCGTTCCCGGGCGTAAGGGACCGCGGCCTCGACCGGCGGCACGGACTGCGGTCGTGTCAGGGCCCGGTCGGGCTGCCGAGCGGGTTGCCGGTCGGGCTGCCGAGCGGGTTGCCGGGCAGGTTGCCGAGCGGGTTGCCGGGCGGGTTCCTGCTCCGGTGACGCGTCGGTGACGGTGTGATGGCGTGGCCGCGACGTCACCGGTGGGATCGTGCGGCAACCATGCCTGTGCCTCTCAAGGTCCGCACGCAGCGTCCGGCGACACCGGCGGTCACCCCGGTGCGCGATCCGAGTATGCCGACGGGGACGGAGGTCTCGAGCCCGCGGGCACCGGCTTCGCGTGCGTCGGGTTCGGCCGTGGAGCCCGGTCCGTCGGCCGTGGCGCATGCGCGGTCGGTGGTCGGCAACGCGGTCGTGGCGGCGGCGCTGGGCGAGACGCTGCCGGGCGCCGGGCCGGCCCCGTCCGGGTGGGCCGGGCAGATGATGATGCGGGCCGGGCAGGATCTGCTCGGCAATCAGGCCGTGGCGGCGCAGGCGGGCGCGCTGCCCGCCGCCGGGCCTCCCACCTCGGTGCCCGAGCGGCTCCCGGCGGAACAGCCACCCGACAAGAAGGCGGAGCCGGGCAAGAAGCCGGAGCCGAAGCCGGTGCGGAAGGCGAAGGCGCCGCCCGCTCCCGCGCCCGCTCCCGACAAGAAGGACGCGAAGGACACCGAGGAGCGTCCCGGCAAGGGGACGAAGGAGAAGAAGGAGGCCGCGGGGCCGCGGTCGCCGGGGACGGATCCGAAGTTCCAGGCGCTGAAGAAGGACGTCGCGGTCAAGAAGCAGCGGGTGGCGGCCAGTCACCCGCCGGCGGCCGCGGAGGCCGGTGCCGCGCAGAGCGCGGCGGTGGCGCCGGTGGACGATCAGGAGGCGCGGGGCAAGGCGGCGCACGCGGAGGACATGGACGCGGCGCAGCCCAAGGAGTTCGACAAGAAGGCGTTCATCGCCGCGGTCGAGAAGGCGATCAAGGACCGGGCGCCGAAGAACCTGGACGAGGCGGACAAGTTCGGGGAGTCGGGCAAGGCCGACGAGGTCAAGACCGAGGTCCAGGGCAAGGTCGGCGAAGGCAAGGACGCAGCGGGACAGGAGATCGCCGACACCACCGCGGCCACGCCGCAGCCCGCGCCGGACGCCAAGCAGGTGGTGCCGCTGAAGGCGGACCAGGTGCCGGGCCGGCCGGGCGCGCCGAACGCGAACCAGGCCGCCCCGGACGCGTTGCCGACGTCGGCCACCGACATGTCCGACGGCCCGGCGCAGGTCAACGATCAGATGGCGGCGGCGCAGGTCACCGAGGAACAGCTGACGTTCAAGAAGTCCCACGAGCCGGGCTTCGACCAGGCGGTGAAGCGCAAGAAGACGATGGAGGAGCATTCGGCGACCGCCCCGAAGAACCTGCGCGCGGGCGAGGCCGCCGAGTTGAAGGAGGCCAAGGCCACCGCGGCGACCCGGGGCACGGCCGCGATGGGCGCCATCCACACCACCCGGGTGGTGGCCGGCCAGCAGGTCACCACCGGCAAGCACGGCACCAAGGAGAGCGACGAGGACAAGCGCAAGAAGGTCACCGCGCTGCTGCAGAAGGTCTTCGACACCACCAAGACGGACGTCGAGAAGATCCTGTCCGACCTGGACAAGAAGGTCGACGACCAGTTCACCCAGGGCGAGAAGCGCGCCCGGGACCGGTTCACCGCCGAGCACACCCGCGGCATGGAGGAGTACAAGGACCGCCGCTACTCCGGCCCGACCGGCTGGGCACGCTGGCTCAAGGACCGGTTCGCCGACCTCCCCGAGGACGCCAACCGGATCTACGAACGCGCCCGCGACAACTACCTGACCGCGATGCGCCAGGTCATCTCCGACGTCGCCGACACCGTCGAGGGCGAGCTGCGCCGCGCCAAGGACCGTATCGCCAAGGGCCGCAAGGACCTTCAGCACGCGGTCGACACCCTGCCCAAGGACCTCAGGGCCCTCGGCCGGCAGGCAGCCGAGGACTTCGCGGGCAAGTTCGACGAGTTGGCCGACACGGTCGACGACAAGGGCACCGAGCTGGTCGACACCCTGGCCACCAAGTACACGGACGCGGTCAAGGCGGTCGACGCCGAGATCGCCGCGGAGAAGGAGAAGAACAAGGGGCTGGTCTCCAAGGCCGCCGACGCCATCGGTGGCGTCATCAACACCATCAAGGAACTCGGCCGCATGCTGATGGGCGTGCTGCGCAAGGCGGCCAGCGCGGTCGGCCTGATCCTCAAGGACCCGGTCGGGTTCCTGGGCCGGCTCATCACCGGGGTCGGCGGCGGCCTGAAACTGTTCATGAAGAACGCCCCCCGCCACCTCCAACAGGGCGTGCTGGCCTGGCTGCTCGGCACCGGAGTGGGCGCGGGCCTGGTGCTGCCCACCACGTTCGACGTGCTGGGCATCCTGGTGATGATCGCCGGGCTGCTCGGGCTGTCCTGGCCGAACATCCGCGCCCGCCTGGCCCGCAAGGTCGACCCTCGCGCGATGGCGGCGGCCGAGACCGGCAAGGACGCCATCCCACTCGTCGTGGCGGCCAAGCAGCGCGGCGTCGCCGGCCTGTGGTCGGACCTGAAGTCCCGGGTCGGGGACCTGAAGAAGGACCTGGTCGGCAAGCTGGTGTCCTACCTGCTGCCGACCATCATCATCGCGGGCGTCACCTGGATCGTGTCGCTGTTCAACCCCGCCTCGGCGTTCATCCGCGCCTGCAAGATGATCATCGATATCGTCCGGTTCATCGTCACCCAAGGCCGGCAGATCATCGAGTTCGTCAACACCGTCCTGGACGCGGTCATCGCCATCGCCCGCGGCGGCACGGGCGGCGTCCCCGCCCTCGTCGAACGCGCCCTCGCCCGCTCCATCCCGGTCCTCATCGGCGCCCTGGCCGCCATCCTCGGCATCGGCGGCATAGCCGGCAAGGTCAAACAGATCTTCCAGGCCCTCGCAAAGCCGGTGAACCGCGCCATCGACTGGGTCATCGACAAGATAACGGGGCTGCTCAGGAAGCTTTGGAGCAAGCTCAAGCCCAAGAAACCCCGGCGCCCCGGGCCCAAGCGGCCAAGGCGGCCGAAGGACCGCGCCAGATCCCATCGCCCCCGGCCCCGACGCCCGCGCAAACGTCCGGACGGCAGGCCACGCAAACGCAGGCCGGACCGGAAGAAGCCCTCGAAGAAGAAGCCCACGGACAAGAGCCTCGCACCGGCTCGGCTCAGCTTGTCGATGAGCGGCGAGGGGCACACCCTCATCGCGACACCAGGTCGCGGCGTGGACATGGCGAGCAGACAGAAGAAACTGTCCACCAAAGCCAGAAATCTGATCGGCGATATAGGAAAGAGGAACCCGAAAGACCCCAAAGAAAAAGATAAGATCAAGGCACTCAAGAAAATCGTCGACGACGCAGTAAAAGCCGAAGCACTCGTCAAGAAGGCTGAAGCAGCCCTGAATGATCGGAATAATCGGGAAGTTAAATCGCTGATCGATTACCCCGGCTTGCTTGCTGCACTCCGTGACCTCAGAGATCTCATAGTCGGCTACGGCTCCGAATTCGGCGTCAAGGATCTGACTGCGAGCGACATCGTCGATGTCGTCAAGATAGAGAAGGAGATCCAAGGTGACGTCACCAAGGTAGCGCGAAAGCACGACAAGACGGGCCGGTACGAGGACGTGGTCGAGACCGTGGTCGACGAGGTCAACAAGAACAACCACGTTATGATGCTCACCACGTACAAAGCCCCGGCCTCCCTGCGCGAGTCGGCCGCCAAAAAGGACTATCCCAAGTGGAGCGGTAAGGACGTAATCCAGAACGCCGCCTTCTACGTCGTGCCGTACTACCATCGCGACTCGGGACACACGTACTACATATTGATCGGCGATCAGGAGCTGATCAGCAAAGAGGCGCAGGAAAGCCTCGAAAAAATTCAGAAGGCGGCAAAAGACGCCACGAAACTGCCGGTACAATTTTATCAGGATAAACTCGGCCCAGGGAGAATAGCGGCCGCCCGCGGAGAGAAAAGAGATTTCCTTAAGAGAGTTTTCTTGGGGTCCGTCATAGAAGGCTATATCGCCGCACAAGCGGCCAGCCTGCACAATGTCAACTGGCTGGGACAAGCGGAGCCGGGTGAGTCCGTGCCAGATTGCACCATTCAGGATGGCGAGCGACTTATATCCATCGACATCACCGGACCAAGCGATACAGCCATGTCTGACCATCTGGGTCGCGCCTACTACAGTCGAAAGATGCAAATCATCACCTATCCGCGCATGAGCCAGGAACGCGTAGACAAGATTTTCGAGTGAATTCACGAAAGGCGTCCGCGTGACGATTTCCCTCGCCGACGAGCTGTTCGAGAACGTCAGGAACCTTGAGGACACGGAAACCATCGAAGACTTCGAGTTGCATCAGTGCACGTTCGTCGGCGCGGTCCTGGTTCAGCATGTCAATCCGAACCCAAGTCTCGTGGTCCGCGGTGTCAGGGCCATCGGGTGCACACTCAACCGCTGCAGGGTCAGCGGCGTGCGCTTTGAGGACGTCACGCTCGACGGGCTCTCCGTCAGGGGCGGCACCCAACACCTCCACGGCTGCATCTTCTCCCACGTGAAGATCAGCGGAAAAATCGGGCCGTTGGGCATAACGTCTCCCCTGCCCGTGCCGGACGGAGAACTGGTGCCAGGAGCCGAACAGGCGCTCATCAACGCGTACAGGTCGATCGACTGGGCAGTCGACATCTCTGAAGCCGAGTTCGCCGAGATGACGCTGAATTACGTGCCGGGAGACCTTGTGCGGCGAGATCCGCGAACCCAGTTCCTGCTACGACGGGACAGTCTATCGAAAGTAGCCGGGCGCGAACTGCCAGACAACGCCGACATCCTACTGAACCAGATAAACCTTACGCCCTTTGACTCGACAGTCGTCGTCGCTCCGACGAGATCCAAGCAGTTCCGTTGGTTCCTGGAAACTCTTGAAGCACTCCGGGACATGGGCCTGGCAGAGTAGCCAGCGAGACCCCGGCACGGATCATTCATCGAGTCGGTGCGACGCAGGCTGCAGTCCAGCGGTCAGCCACCACAGCCTGACGGGCAGCGAGGGGAACGCGATGCGAAACAGTTCCCGCATCGCGGCGGCCTGCCGCTCAACTGCCTCCGCTGAAGCCAGCTTGCCCAACAAATGAATCCAGGGGACTGGGTATTTCCATGATTCTCACGCGCGGCGCTGGATCGGTGTCCGGCGCGAGGTCCACCGCGAAGTGTGGACGGCGTCCAGTCCGTCGGTCTCGTCGAAGCAGCCAACGCGGCCGGACGCTCTGCACCGTTCGGCCTCTGTCAAGCATCCCTGACCTCGGGCCAAGCACCACGGGCGGTCAGGCCGAGAATCAACCCAGCGATGTTCCAGGCATCGTCCTCGCCACAGTGATGACGCCCTTCCAGTGGCAGTCCGGCGATTTTCAGGGCCTGGTCCATGCCAGGGCGCTTCCGCAATCCATGGGCATGAGCGAAGACGGCCTTGGCATTGACATGTTGGCGTCCGAACGGATACGCGGTACGGGTGCCCTGGCACTGCCGAGTGAACTGGTGACGGTCGTAGTCACCCCAGCTCGCCCACGGACGCACTCCCGCCTGATGTTCGGCAGCCAACACACGGCATGCCTCCGCGAATCTCACGCCCTCATCAACCTCGGCCTGAGTGAGGCCGGTCAGCCGAGTGCAGAAGGGGCTTACAACGGATCGCACGGGCCGCACCAGAAGCCGATGCCGTCCGACACGCTCACGATTGCCAAGGTCGACGACAGTCAGCCCGATCTCGATGATTTCGCTGACCGAGCCGCGCTGTGGCTCGCCCTCCCAGCATGTCGCCTCGACATCGATGACGTTCAGCAGTCCGTCAGCACTTCCCATGCCGACAGAGTAAGGGGGTGAGCGTCTAACCTTCGCCCCATTTCCTGGCCGCGCAGAGCGGGCTCTGGAGGCATCGGCGCCCGGCGGGACCAGCGGACCATCAAGTCGGCGTACGAGGTCGCACGGGAGATGGTGACTGCCGGAGAAGTCGGCGAGACCGATTCGGCGCGCTGAGACAGGGAAGTGCGGACGCGGCACAAGCGCTGCTCGAAAGGATCGGAAGCCAAAGCGGCGGGTCGGCGGGGCGGCGGACGTCAGGATGGCTGACCGGGATTCTTGGGAGACACCGGCACCACCGCCACCGGTGCGGCCGGTGGCGTTTGCAGCGCCGCCTTCGCCACCGCCGCGTTCCCCACCCCGTCATGGCCGGCCATCAGCATGGGCACCACCGGTACCTGGGGCTGCCCGCTGTGGGCGGCCGTCGCGTTGCTCACCGGCACCGGCACCGGTACCGGTACCGCGACCTTCGCCGGTGGTGTCTGGTGGGTCGCCGACGCTGCTTCCTGCGGTCGCGCCGGCGGCACAGGTGCCACCAACCGGTGCAGTGAGAGCGGTGGTTCGGAAGGCAGCATCCGGGTCACCCCTGGTTTACGTCGGCGAGGAGGTGGGCGTGGGGGCCGAGTTCGGTCGGGCGTAGCAAGCGTGCCTCGCGTTGGTACTGGCGCGCTACTCCACGGACGACATGGCGCATGCCGATCGCGGCGCTGTCGGTGTCCGCCGCGGCCAGGGCAGCCGTGCGGGCCGCGGCGGCGATGCCCGCGCCCGTCATGTCCAGGCGGGCCAGGACGTCCAGGTCGACGTCGGGGGCGAGCGGGGCCTCGGGCGGGAAGGCCAGGTGCCAGAGCCGGCGGCGCTCCGGCGAGGTCGGGCGCGGGAAGTGGACGACGAAGTGGAAGCGGCGGGTGAACGCCGGGTCGATGTTGTCCTTCAGGTTGCTCGTCAGGATCACCAGGCCGTCGCTCTCCTCCAGGCGTTGCAGGAGGTAGCCCACTTCCAGGTTGGCGTAGCGGTCCGTGCCGTGTTTCACCTCGCCGCGCTTGCCGAACAGGGAGTCCGCCTCGTCGAAGAGCAGTACCGCGTGGCTCTCCTCCGCCTGCCGGAACGCGGCCTCCATGTTCTTCTCCGTCTCCCCCACCCACTTCGACACGACCTGGGAGAGGTCCACCTTCAGCAGCTCCAGGCCCAGCATGCCGGTGACTATCTCGGCCGACATCGTCTTGCCCGTACCTGGCTCGCCCGTGAACAGCGCCTTCACACCGCCGTGCGCCGCGCTGCGGGCGAAGCCCCAGCTCTCGGCGATGCGCGGCCAGGCGCGGAAGGCCGACGCTATCTCCAGGATCTGGTTCAACTGGGCATCCGGCAGCACCAGGTCCTCCACCGTGCGGCGCGGCACGATCGCGTGGACGGAGCTGCCGCTGCGCCCGCGCGTCACCGTGGCGATCGCGGGCTCGACGTGGTCGGACACCGGCTCCGGGCGGCCGTTGCCCGCCAGCCGGGCCCCGGCGTCGGCCACCGCCGCCACGGCGCGCAGTTCGCCGCCGCTCATCCGGTAGCGGCCGGCCAAGTCCTCCAGCAGGGGGCCCGTCAGCTCCGGGAGCGCGGACGACCACATGGCCCGCCGGTCCGCCAACTCCGGTACAGGGATGGTCAATTCCGCGTACGTACGACTCGCCAGCAGGCCCGCGGGGCGCCACGGCTTCAGGCCCGTCAGGCACACCGGGACCCGGGAGCGGAGCAGCGCGCCCGACACTGCCTCGGCGGCATGCCGGCCCTGCGGTGATCCCACGTCGTGCAGCTCGTCGGTCGGTATCCACAGCACCGCACCCAGCGCCGCCGCCGTCCGCAGGTCTGCCTCGGGGTTCGTCGTCAACTGCCTCAAGGGTGCGCCGGCGGCTCTCGCCAGGGCCTGTACCGCGTCGAGCTGGCCGCCCGGCGGGCAGCCCCACAGCCCGGCCAGGTCGAGGTCGCCGGCGCCCAGCGCACGGCCCAGCCGCGTGAGGCGCTCCGACGACAAGTACGGGGAAAGGACGCGGGGTTCCGGCTCCACCATCTCGCCCGGGTCGTGACCGATCAGACCTACGTCGCCGCCCCAGCCCAGCAGGAATTCGAGGACGCCCGGTCCGAGGAGCAGTTCCTGGGAGAGTTCGACCGGTGCCTCACCATGGGGGCGCAGGAGGCCGTACCGGCGCAGAGGGCCCGTCGGGCCCAGGGCGCGGCGCAGGGCCAGCCGGGCCCCTGCCCCCGCGTCATCGGGGCGTTCAGGGTTCCCGTCGGCGCCCACGTCGGTCGCAGGGCCGATCGCGCCGGCCGCCCCCACCGTCACCAGCAGCTCCACGCTCGGCAGCCGGCGGTTCAGGTTGTCCACGATGTAGGCGTAGATCCGCTCGTACCCGCGGTCCAGTTCGGGCGCGGCGACCAGAAGCAGTGCGTCCTGGTCGGCGCGGGTCAGGCCGAATCGGGTGGCCAGCGCGTCCAGCGGCAGGGTGCTGCCCTCGGCGGACGCGCGTCGTCTCAGCTGCCGTTCCGCCTCCGGCTCGGATCCGGACGGTGCGTACGGCTGTGTCATCGACGCGGTCAGGCCGTGCACCTCTTCGAGGAGTACGCCGACCTGTTCGTCCGTCACGCAGTACGGCGTGAGGTCCGGCCGGGTCAGTCTCGCGGCGATCCGCGCCTGCCGTTCGACGGCGGCGCGCAGCGCGCCGTGCAGATCGCCCAGCCGGATCCGCAGGTGTTCGACCGCCGGCTCGCCCATGCCTGTCCCCCGGCCCCCCAGTGATACGCCTTCATCCATGTCCCGGCTTCGTCCCTCCCATGGTCCACCCGTGCCCGTCACCCGGCCGTCACCCGCCCGAGAAGGTCAGCGTCCGGCCGTCCAGCCACGGCACGTCCGGTACGTCGGCGAGCAGGCCGCCGCGCAGCAGATCGGAGTGGCGGCGGCCCAGCGGGACGCGGACGCGGACGGCGTCGGGCTCGAAGCGGACCGTGGCGTCCAGGTCCGCGAAGCGGTTCAGGGAGAGGAGGGGGTGCGGTGTCTCGCGGCCGTGCCAGAGCGTCCAGGCGATCGTGGACAGGCCGAGGGCCGCGGCCAGGGTGACGGTGCGCTCCAGGGCCCCGTCGTCCGCGAGCGGGACGGCTCTGCGCTCCACCGTCAGGGCCGTGACCAGGTCGGCGAGCAGGGCCGCGTGGCCGGGCAGGGCCGCGGCGAGCCGCGGGTCCGAGGAGCCGTTCGCGGACGCCCACAGCGGGGGCTGCCAGGGCAGCCGCCGCACCGGGTCGCCGCGCAACGGGGGTACGGCGGTCATGAACGGTACGTCCGCCTCCGCAAGTTCGCGCAGGGCACCGGGCGGCAGGGGTCCGTCGCAGATCAGCACGGGCGGCCGACCGCACGCCTGCCAGTGCGGCAGCAGGTCCGCGGTCTCCCCGGCCCAGGCGACCGGGAACATGCCCTCGGCGTCGACGAGGAGCAGTCCGTCACCCGCCCCGGTGACCAGGAGCGGGTCGGCGGGGTCGTGGCCCCGGCACACCGACAGCGCCAGGACGCCGTCGAGGAGCGGGAGCGCGGGGCGCGCCTGCCGGGCGAAGTCGGTGAGCCGCTCCTCGGGTACGGGCGGGTCGAAACCGGCGAAGGCGGCTGCCGCCGCCCTGTCCTGCTCACCGCGGCGCCAGCCCCGCGCCGCGACACCCAGCACCTTGTACGCCAGGGCGGCCGCGAACAGCGGTGTCTGCTCGGCCAGTTCGATACCGGCCAGGGCCGGTCCGATCGCGTTTAGGTACCCGATCTGCGCCAGGGGTCCGGCGAGCAGGAAGGGCAGGACCGAGCACACCTGTACCTCGTGTGCGCCCGTCCGGGACACCGGCCCGCTCCCGGTCGCCGGGGAGGGAACCGGAGCGGCCCGGTCCGGCTCGTCGGGGCGGTCGACACCGTCGGGCAGCGACCGTACGAGCCTGGTGATCTCGTCGTGGTCCGCCCCGGTGACGTAGTCGGTGAGCCGTTGCGTCGGAGTCGCTCCGGGTTGTGTTCCACGTAATTGCTCGGGCAGCGTCCCGTCCCGGCCGGCCTCCACGGCGCGCCGGGCGAGTTCCGCGAGCAGGCGTCCGGCCGGTTCGTCGTCCTGTCCCAGCAGGGCCAGTGCGTAGACGCGCAGCGAGTCGTCCGGGAGCAGGGCGAGGAGTGCGTCCAGTTCGTCCCGCTCGGCGAGTTCGGTGAAGAGCGCCGCGGCCGATGGTGGCGACCACGGCGTACGTGCGGGGGCGAAGGACTCCTCGAACCCGGCCGGTTCCGCGGCGGTCGCGTCGGCGGGGACGTCCGCCACCCGGACCGGTGCCACCTCCACCTCGAAGGGCGACTCCCCCGGGCCGGACCGGCCGTGGCCGCCCGGCCGGACGGTGACCCGCACCGGCTCGGTGATCTCCACGTCCGGGCCCTCGCCCTCGAGGTGTGCCGCGAAGTGGTCCCGCAGCACCTCGGGAAGGGCGTCGACGACCTGGTCGACCAGACCGCGCGGATCGGGTCCCCAGCTCCACCCACCGCGCCGGACCACCGTCACCGTGCAGTGGTGCACGGCGATCTCTCCGGTGGTCCGGTCGGTGGGTGCGGTCATGCCACGGCCGCCTTCTCCAGCCGTCCCGCCCAGCCGCTCACCAGCACCAGTACGCCGTACGTGGTGTCGCCGGCGAGGGAGACCGGCAGCTTCACCGTGTTCCGGTCGGCGGGGATCTCTCCGGCGAGGACGTGGGTGGCCTGGTCGTCGGAGATCAGCGCGACCACTCGGGCGGTGGTGGT
The DNA here is from genome assembly GCF_042732375.1 of Streptomyces sp. NPDC059785. Taxonomy (NCBI): domain Bacteria; kingdom Bacillati; phylum Actinomycetota; class Actinomycetes; order Kitasatosporales; family Streptomycetaceae; genus Streptomyces; species Streptomyces sp. NPDC059785. The sequence continues at coordinate 41,789 of NZ_JBHWHV010000034.1, read as the reverse complement.
CGTGGGCAGGGGCACGGTGACGGTGAGGTCGTCCGTCGTCAGGTCGAGGCCGCCCGTCCACGACGGCAGATGCAGCAGTCTGGGCTTCGGCTTCGCCTGGGTACCGTCGTCCGACGTCCCCCTCTCGATCGCGTAGGCCAACGGCTCGCCGAGCGCGCCCGGTTCGTCGTCCACGGGTGCCACGGCCAGCTCCCGGGCGTCGACCGGGAGCGTCGCGGTGCGGCCCGTGCCGAGGGAGACCCGCAGGGGCAGGGCGGGTCCGACGAGCGCGGCGGCGGTGGTCGGCGCGCTCGCGCCGGTGAGTGTCAGCGCGCCCAGTACGTGGTCGGTGTCGACCGCGTACACCACGGAGAGAGCCATCTCCTCAGCCACCGCCGTTCATCACGGGAAGAGCCATCGTCAGCCACCACCGTTCGTTGCCGGGACCGCCGCCACGACGAGGAAGTCGACCGCGCCGGGGCGCTCGAAAACCTCGCCGGGAGCGTTCAGTGGGTCGTACAGGCGCGCCCTGCACCGCACCCGGAGGTCGGCGTCGACGGTCGCCTCCGCGGGGACGTGGAGCACCGACTCCTCCGCGGTGGCCGGGATGCGTGGGGTCAGGTGGACGTGCACGACGGCCCGGCCGTCGGCGACCTGCTGCGCCGTGATGCCCGCGGGCAGCGGCAGGAGCATGCCGTCGGTGGCCGTCCCCGAGGTCACCAGGGTGCTGCCGACCGGCATCCGGCCGTTGAAGCTGCCCTCGATCGTCAGGTTGCCGTTGGCCGCCATGGTCATCAGCGGCGCGACCGTGCCACTGCCCTGGTACAGGCCGAAGACCAGGCTCGGCTGTTCGCCGCCGGACAGGACGACCGCGGGCTTGCCCTCCTGGACCGCCGTGCCCGTCCGCAGGGTCAGCGCGCCCGACTGGGCGGAGACCGTGTCCGCGCGGACCCCGGAGTAGCGCACGGGGACGCCGCGGGCGCTCGTGGCGACGCCGCTGAAGTGGCCGTCCGTCCAGTGGACGTAGCCGAGGAGGATGAGCCAGCGGACCGGCGGGGCGGCCGGGGCGGCACCGATCGCGGGTGGCTCCTGGCCGCCGACCAGCAGCTCGTCGCCGAGCCGTCCGAAGACGAGTCGGTACGACTCCTCGACCCGTGTCCTGGCGTTCGCGCCGCCGCACGAGACCGGCTGCGGGGACGCGGCCGGCTCGCGGTCGGCGGCGGCCAGGAAGACCGGATACGGCTCGTCCTGCACCGCCAGTGCCGAGTCCGCGCCGTTGACCTCCTCGAAGTCGCTCTCCCGCAGCACCACCGGATCGGTGACGACGATCTCGCGGCCGGTGCCGTCGACGGCGTACCCCGCCGCCACGCTCACCTCGACGTAGCGCGCGCCCGTCGCCGCGTCGGTGCGCGGCTCCGTGGTGAGGGCCAGTCCCTCGGCGACGCCCCAGTCGTGCAGGTGCCGGGCGTGCCGGCCGGAGACGCCGCGCGCGTGCTCCACCGTGGCCGACAGGTCCGCGGCGGCGAGTACCTGCCCCTCGGAGAAGGCAGGGCGCATCGGACCCGTCATGGCGTCTCACCGGGCTTCCGGGTACGGGAGGACCTGGTCCGTTTCGCCGGAGGCTTGGCCGACTCGGCCGCCTGTGCCGGCCCCGCGGCATCAGCAGCATCGCCCGGGTCGGCGGGATCGGCCGCATCAGCCGCATCAGCCGGATCAGCCGGATCGGCGGCATCACCGGACGACTGGCCGCCGCCCCGCGAGGCGCCCCCCTGCGAAGCACCACCCTGCGCTCCACCACCCCGCGGCGCGCCCTCCAGCTCCTCCAGCCGGGAACCGAGCCGGTCCGGCAGTTGCTCGGCCACCCGGGTCACCTGCTGCTGGGCGCTGCCCAGTTGGGCGCGCAGCCCCTCCAGTGCCGCCGTCAGGTCGGCCACCTGGGTTCTGAGCATGGCCAGTTCCTGCATGCTGTCGGTGACCTCGCTGGGGGTCGTGTACACCTGCTCGTGCAGGGCCTTGGGCGGGGTCTCGCCCGGGGCCGGGGTGAGCAGCAGGGAGAGCATCTCCTCCAGGTCGCCGGTGCGCGGCCAGTCGCCGAGCAGTCCACCGGCGTACGGGCGCGGCACGGGGCCCTCCGACGGAAGCTCCGGTCTGGTGTGGCACGGCGGTGGCTGGCAGCACAGCCGCTCGGCCAGCTCCCGCAGCCGGTAGAGCTTGGGCAGCCACTCGCCGTACGCCGATCCGCCGGGCAGCACCTGTTCCCGGGTGGCGGTGCAGATCCGTACGACGTCGCAGCCGTCCAGTTCGAGCTCGGCGAGCAGGACGTCGGTGTCGGTGCAGTCGCCGCACGGCGGGTTCAGCGTGGCGCAGGCCGCGTCGGTCACGAACCGCCGCACCGCCACCGTCAGCTCGGCGGCGGCCTCCGCGAGCTGCTGGACGTCCGCGATGGTCGTGCGCTCCGTGCTGTCCTCGGGCGGGGTCGGCAGCAGCGACGGTACGTCGACGGCGGCGACCTTGCCGCGCAGTCCGCAGTCGCCGGTGCCGGGGCTCTGCTCCAGCCGGCCGAGCAGCCATTCGCGGATCTGCACGAGGTCGGCGCGGAACTCGGCCCGCAGTGCGTGGCTGAGCGGGGTGCCCTGGGCCACCAGGCGCACTTCCAGCGCGCCGTCGGTGTCGCCCCCTTGGGGCACCACCCGGGCCTCGGTCTCGGTGAGTACCGCGCGGGCCAGGGAGCGGCGCGGCGCGTCCGGCCACGCGGCTTCCCAGTCCGTCGCGCGCAGCCGGCCGCAGGCCGTGCCGAGCACGCTGCGGGCCTCCTGCTCGGAACCGAGGTCGGGGTAGTCCTTCTTGAGCTGGTCCTGTCCGGCCCGGTCGTAGGTATCGTACCGGGCGACGGCACTGGCCAGCGCGCGGACGTGCTCCGTCGCCTCCCGGGCCGCGGTCGCCGGCAGGGGGCCCTCGCCGCCCGCGTTCTCGCGCAGCCAGGCGAGTCCGTCGGCGTACCGCTTGGCGTCGGCGGCGTCGAAGCGGAACGTGCGGCCGGTGCCGAGGGAGGCGGCGAAGAGGGCGTCGAGGCAGAAGCCGAGCCGCCGGTCGCGGCTGCGGGCGTCGTCGGCACGGGACATCGGGCCGAGTCCGGCGAGCAGTCGGGTGCCCGGGTTGTGCCGGTGGTCCTCGAAGTCGCCGTGCTTGACGAGGAACTGGAAGCCTTCCCGGACCCGGGAGGGTACGCACCCCGGGGACGAGCAGGGCTCCTCCGTGGCGTACGGGGCGACCGGGTCGACCGAGAGCTCCCGGTAGCGCACGAAGAGGCCGTAGCGGCGGGCGCCGTCGTCGTCGCAGGGCTCCTCGCAGTCCACGCCGAGGGCGCTGACGCGCTGTTCCTGCACCAGGGCCCGTACGTCGACCTGTTCGGTGCAGGAGACGACGATGTCGTTGCCCGCGCAGTCGAGGGCGTGTCCGGGCCGCACGGCCACGGTGCCGCCGCCGCAGGGGTCGCAGCTGACACCGAGTCCGCAGACGACGCCCGGCCCGTACAGGGACCGGTTGTGCAGTCTGCCCTTCGCCGTCAGGTAGTCGACGAGCAGACCGAGGTCGTCCTCGGTCAGCAGTTGTCCTGCGAAGAAGCGGGGTCGTACGAAGGCGGAGGTGCCGGTGGCCTCGCCACCGCAGCCGCATCCGCAGTCGGTTCGCATGATCAGCGCTCCTTCACGAAGAACCAGCTCTCGAAGACGTCCCCACCCGCTCCGGTGCCGGACGTCCAGGGCCCGACACCGGACGGCGGGACGTCACAGCCCCGGTGTCCGGCCGTCGTATCTACATCGGATCCACCGGCCGTTTCGGTTCTCCCGGCCGGATCGGTGGGGCCGGCGGCCCCGCTGCCGGCGGCGTCGGTGGTGTCCGCGTCCCGGTGGTGCCGGGGTATCAGCGGGACGCGTCCGCCGACGTGGGTGCCGTCGACCGGGCGGCAGCAGCGGTCCAGGAGGAACGCGGTCCTGACGGTGATCATCAGCCGGTCGCCGTCCTGGAGCGTCTCGCGCGTCGTCTGCCGGTACTTGAACTCCTGGGTGAACTCGCAGGAGTCGTCGTCCGGTTCGGTGAACTTGCCGCCCATGTACCAGCTCGAGGCGTTGCGGCCGCTGCCGCCCTCGATCACCTGGAGCTCGACCACGCCGGGCTTCAGCGAGTCGGCCCGTACGTCCCCGGAGAACCGCACCCGCAGGCCGCCGTGCTCGTCCTGGGTGCCGAGCAGTTCCCTGGCCTCGTCGATGGTGTAGGTGTGTCCGTGGATCCAGTTCACACCGGTGATCACCGTGGGGACGTGGCGGCCGAACGGGCGGCGCACGTTCATGTGGATGCGGTCCCTGCGCACCGGCTCGTGCCGGTCCGCGCAGTCGATCCTGGCCAGCCAGAGCGTCTTGTGCCCGCACGGGGAGCAGCAGGTGTCGCAGCGCTCGTCCGCCGGGGGCTCGCAGCCGGTGACGCGGACGGTGTAGCACTCCTCCGTCCAGCCGTACTCGCAGTCGGAGGTGTCCGCGCAGCCGTCGTTGTAGACGGCGCGGGTGGCCTCGACGGCCCGCTCGGCGTACTGGATGCCGACCCAGACGGTGTCCGCGTCCCGTTCGTCCCGGGGCAGCGCCTTCCACAGGTCGATCACGCAGCCGCCGCGCACCACGACCTCGTTGCCGTCGCAGTCCACGGCGAGGCCGGGCGTGAGCCGCACCTTGGCCTCGGGCCGGCCGCGCTCCGTCTCCGTGTCGTCCGGTCCCAAGCGGTCCGACGACGCTTGTGCCTCCGCCGCCTCCGCCGCCTCGTCCACCCGGGGACCGCCGTGATCGTCGTGACCGCCATGGCCGTCGTGCCCGTCATGGCCGTCGTGCCCGTCGTGACCCCCATGGTCGTCGTGGCCGTCATGACCGTGCCCCACCGGCTCCACGAACAGGCCGCACACCACGCCGTAGCCGAGCAGGCAGCGCATGCGCAGCTTCAGCTTCTCGCGGTAGTACTCCTGTTCGCGCTGGAAGTCCCTGGCGCTCAGCATCTGGCCGTGGAAATACCGCAGCCTGCGCAGTGGCGGCGCGTCGAACTCCTCCGGCCTGCGCGTCCCTGTCTCCGTCATCGCTGGCTCCTCACCACATCACCACGCTTGCGTATGTACACCGACGGCGGAGACGACTCCGGCGCCCACCCCTCGGCGCAACCCTCTCGGTCCTGGTCTGAGCACCCCGTCGCGGCCCAGCCGCAGGGGGTGTGCGCCGCCCAGTACGGGCGGCGGCAGTGGTACGAACGCCGTGTCCACGCCGACGGTGGACCTGGAGCCGACCACGAAGCCCGTGCCGCCGGTCCGTACCGAACCCACCGTGTGCGCCGGGGCCTGCCGTTCCACCAGCCGGCGCAGCGCCTGTTCGTCCGCCGGACCGGCGGGCAGCAGCACCCGGAAGCGGTGGGCGTCCACGGTGAGCGGGTCGCTGTCCGGCGACCCGTACGCGCGCAGGGGTGCCCCGCCGAGCGTCGAGCCGCCGATCCGGAACCGGCTCGCCGACCGGCTGAACAGCCGTACGGAACCCAGTCCCCGGGCCGCCGCGGCGCCGGACGCTCCCGGGGGACCGACGGCCTCGCGCAGATACGCCCAGCGGCGGTCCGTCGCCTGCTCGTCGATGACCGGGCTCACCCCGAACACGATGTTCACCGCTTTTTGAAGCGCCCACGGCGTGCCCCGGCGCCGGTACAGCTCAGGGGCCGCCGCCAGCAGCTTCCGGCGCGTGCCGGCGTCCCAGCCGGCCTCGAAGGACAGCCCGAGGAGCCCGGCCAGCCACGGCAGCACCCGGTCCGGCACACCGGCCGGGTCGAGGAGCGCCGGGTACCTCTCGATGACCCTGTCCAGGTCGGCGAGCGAGGCGTCGAACAGGGACAGGAAGCGTTCGGTGAAGTCGTCGGCCGCCGGGTCCAGGCGGTAGGCGGGCGGCAGCAGTTCGGCGCTCGTGGAGCGGGGGAAGTCGAGCCGGATCCGGCGGACGACCGGGGTCGCGCCGCCGTCCCCGGTGAGCCGCAGCCGCAGCCTCAGCCGGCGTCCCGGGGGCTGGTCCACGAGGAAGTCGGTGACTCCGGGAGGCGATGCCTGCCAGTCGCTCTCGCCGTACTGCTCGCCCTCGCACACCACGATCTGGACCGCGACCGAGGTGCCGGCGGGCACGTCGGCGTCCACCCGGACGCGGTGCCAGCGACAGCGCGAGATACCGCTGTCGATGAACCCGGTGAGGAGCGAACCGCTGGTCAGATACGGGGTGCCTGCCGCCGGCGGGTTCTGGCGCGGCTCACCCTGCCAGGTGCAGCAGGTGGTCACGGCGCCGTCCGGGCCGTTCTCGCGCAGGCAGAATCCGTCCGCGTCCGCCGAGACGAGTGCCGACGGGGGCAGGGCCGCGGCGAGTTCGTCCGGGGTGGCGGTGCGGAAGGCGCCGTGCCCGTGCCCCCGCCCGGTGCCCCGGTAGAGGGTCAGCCGCCCGTCGTCGTCGGTGAGCAGCCAGACCGTGCGGTCGGGGCCGGTGCGCAGTCCGGCGACCGCTCCTCGCGCGCCGGTGCGCAGCACCCCGCGGAAGGCGCCGGTCGAGTCGAACCTGCGCAGGTCCGTGCCGTCGGCGCAGGCGACGAGGACCTCGTCGTCGGCGCCGAGCGCGGCCCACCGGGGCTCGCGGAGCCCGATGACACCGGCGAGCTGCTCTCCCTCGCGGCGCCACACCAGGACGCGGTCGCCGTCGACCACGGCCAGCCGGTGGCCCCGCGCGGCGACGGAGACGGGATCGCGCAGCGGCCGGGGGCCGTGCCCGCGCGGCCACACGCTCGTCCAGGTGCCCGCGCAGACGTCGCGGCGCAGCAGCCCGGGGCCGTCCGCCGCGTCCGGGACCAGCAGGTACCAGGAGCAGGGGCCGCAGCCCGGCGCAAGGCGGGGGTCGGGGAACCACGGCAGCAGCTGCTCCCGGGTGGGTCCCTCCGGTGCGGAGCCGCTGTGGGCGAGCCGGAGTCCGGCCGGGTCGTCGAACCCGACGATGCCGTCGATACCGGGCTCGCCGGCGGCGGGCTCCTCCCAGCCGACGTAGGGGTCCAGGAGGCGGAAGGTGGCGGGGTGCGGGGTGCACGTCATGTCCGGTCTCCTACCGGGATCAGCAGCGGGCGCTCCGGCCAGAGAAGGGTGTGCGGCGGGATGGCGTGATCGGCGCAGGCCGGCTGCCGTACGCCGTCGACGAGGAGCGAGAGCCGGGAGACGGCCAGCACGCCGTCGGCCGCGAGGAGCCGCCGGACCAGCGCGGTGTGCCGCAGGGCGCCGCCGAACGGCCAGCCCGCCCCGTTCTCGCCGCCGGTGAGCGGATCGAGGTAGGTGCGGACCGCGTCGCCCGCGCCGGTCAGGACGGTGGCCCGGTCCAGGTCCGGGTCGAGCGTGACCCACGCCTCCACGGCGACCCTCCGGTACGGCGCGGGGGCGGCGACCACGGTGACTCCGGCCGGGGCGACCTCGCGGCTCAGGTACTCGGTGACGGCCCGCAGCGTGGCGGCGGTGGGCACGGGCGGCTCACCGCTGTCGTCGCCCGGCGGTACGACGAGGACGCCCACGACGCCCGGGATGGGCACCCCGGCGAAGTCGGGGTGCAGGCCCGCCACGCCCTGGGCGCGGGCCACCGACGCGCCGGGCGCCTGTGTGGCGAGGAGCCCGTAGTCGGCCGGTGCCACGGCCCGGCCGCGGGCGCGGAGCTGGCCGACGCCCCGGCGCATCGCGTCGGCGTCGGGCTCGGCGTCCGACCCCCCGGTGGCCGGGAAGGGGTTGTTGACGCCGGTGACGAACGGCAGCGCGGTCACCACCCCGTTGACGGCACCGGCGCGCACGGCTCCGGCGCTGCCGCCGCCGACCCGGTAGCGCACGGCCCGTACGTTGCGGAAGCCGGGCGGCACGGCCGTGCCGTGGACGCCGTCCCCGAAGGTCACCGCGCCGCTCTCGTGGTCCACGGTGAAGACCCGGTCGTCGGCGCCGTAGGCCGCCAGGCTCTCCACCTCCTGCCAGCGCGAGGACGTGCCCGCCGTGGTGCCGAACACGTCGCCGGCCGTGTCGTCGTCGACCTCGATGACGACGGATCCGGCGAGGATGGGCGTCTGGCTGAGCAGCATCGTGCGGGAGCTGTCGGCCCCCGGGGTCTGGACCGGTTGCAGCGGTTCGTTCCTGACCGTGCGGGCGGCGGTGGCCGCGACCATGTTGAGCCGCAGCCCGGACAGCACGGGCGCGGGCCCGTCGAAGGCGCCGTGCGCGATCCGCAACCGCAGCCAGCGCAGCCGGGCCCTGGCCCTGGCCCGCGAGCCGGGCGGGCTGCCGGGCTCCCACGCGCGCGGGACCCTCAGTTCCACGGTCCCGTCGGCGGTCAGTCCGCCGGTGGAGTCCCTTACCACTTCGGCGGGGACGAGCCGGGTGCCGTCGAGGACGTCCCAGCGCAGCAGGGGCGCGGGCGACAGCGGAAGGGGCGTGGGACCGCCGGAGTCCACGGGTGCGGGCGCCGTGGCGACGACCACGAAGCCGAGCGAGAGGCTCGGGTAGGGGGCGGCCGTCCCGGCGAGGCCTATCCACAGGCCGTTGCCGGGCTGCGGGTCCTGGCCGAACGGCGGGAACGGGCGGCCCGGTCCGGCCGGTCCGAGCGGCAGGTCCTCCAGGGTCCCGGCCTCCTCGACGGCGAGCGCGCCGAGGGTGGCCGGGGTGGCGTACAGGTCCTGTTCCGTCTCGTAGACGACCTGGCCCGCCGCGGTGGAGGCCGCGCTCTGGAAGCCGGCCGGGACGAGCACGGAGGCGCCGTCGGGCGGGTTCACGGTGAACTCGAGCAGCGCGGCGGCGGCGCCCGCGGGCCGTCTGCGCACCCCGGCCGTCGCCAGGTGCTCGGCGAGCAGCTTCTCCGGCAGCCGGTTGACGCGGGCGAGCACCGGCTCGGCCTGGGTGCCGAAGAGCCGGACGAGCGCCACCCCGGCGTCCTGCCGGTCGGGGTCGGTCCAGTCCGGGGTGTATCCGGGGATCCGGCCGCGTACGTCGCTGCGGACCGCCTCCCGGGCCGCCTCGACCAGCTCGGGCTGGACCCCGGAGGGCCCGGGGCCCGGGACGATCTCGCCCTCGGTACGCGCGTCCTTCTCCCACCACACATCGCCGGTCATGCCAGGCCCTCCCCCGGTTCGACGACGGCCACGATCCGGGTGCGCACCGAGCGCAGTACGGGCAGTTCGCCCGCGCCCAGCGGCACTTCGTTGCAGTCCTCCTCCGGGTCGGCCCCGTCGAGGCCGATCGCCACGGCGGCGACGTCCGCGAGATCGCCCAGGGCCCGCTGCGCGGCCCGCAGGAGGGCCGACGGGCGCAGCGCCTCCCCGAACGGCCAGCCGTCCTGTTCCTCGCCGCCGACGAGCGGATCGAGGAAGCGGCGCAGCGCGGCGGCGAGGACGGCGGACACCCGGGCGCGGTCGGCCGGGGAGCCGGACAGGTCGACGCGGAGCGCCACGTCGCGGTAGCGGGGCCCGCGCACGAAGACCTCGGCGGTGAGCAGCCGGGCCTCGTCCAGGCGGGCGGCGACCGCGCGCAGCATGCCCGGGTCGGGCTGCGGCGCGGCGGTGAAGTCCTCGCGGCCGAGGTCGGTGCGCGGGGCCGCCGGGACGATGTGGACGGTCACCGCGCCGGGCACCTGGGTGCACGGGAACCCGGCGTGCTCGCCGAGGGCGGCGTAGGCACGGGCGACGGCGACGCCCGGGGTGGTCCGGGCGAGGGTGACGTAGTCGTCCGCGGTGACCGCGCGGGTCACCTCTCCCAGCGAGCCCGCGGCGCGCTGCCGTGCGGCGTCGACCGTCTCGGGGTCCTCGCCGCCCTCGGCCCGTACGAGGTTGGCGGCCGTGACGGCGCCGAGTTCTACCGGGGTGTCGTCGGTGGCGGTCCAGTTGGCGGTCAGTCCGCCGTTGCCGTCCCGGCCGCCGCCGAGCGCGTACCCGACGACGGCCTCGGTGTCCGGCGGCGGGATACGTCCGGTGAGCCCGTCGCCGAAGACCACCGCGCCCTCGGTCCGGTCGGCCAGGTACACCCGGTCGGTCGGCGCGCCGAAGGTGAAGTCGGGTACGGGCAGCCACTCATCGCCGTCCAGGCGCACGGCCGCGTCGAGGAGCCGGCCCGCGGCGTCCGGCAGTACGAGGTGCTGGCCGGGGAGTTTGAGCCAGGCGTGGACCTGGTCCGCCAGATCGGCGGCCTGCGCGGTGAACTCACGGCGGTGGCGGGCGGCGGAGACGTTGACGGCGAGCCGGGTCAGCCGGGGCGGTGCCGCGTAGGTCGCGGCCGTGGTCGACACCAGTACGCCGCGGTCCTCGGTGGTCCAGCCGGCGGGCGGGTGCAGCCGGACGATCCCGGAGCGCCGCAGCCCGCCGGTGCCGTCCTCGACCTTCTCGAACGGGCCCGAGACACCGGTGTCCGGCCGGAACCAGGACCAGGTCAGTCCGGCGGGCGGGGGCACGTCGGAGACGGCGCCGGGCAGCCAGGACGGCACGGCGGCGGCCGGGGCGTCCAGGGCGATCAGGAGACTGACCGGGCCGGGCGCGGGCTCCGCCCCGGCGAGCGGCAGGGTGAACCGGGCCTCGGCGGCCCCGCCGTCACCCGCCAGGAGCGCGACGCCCCGCCCGGCCCGCAGATCGGCGGTGCGGTCCCGGTCGGTCCACACGGTGACCTCGCCGTCCTCGGCGAGCGGCAGGACGGTGACGTCGTCGTCCAGGGTGAAGACGACGCGCCCCATCGGGTCCCGGGTCAGCGCCGTCCCCGCGGGGACGACCGGGACGGCCGTGTCCGGCCGCCGGGCCGACAGTCGCAGCACCGTGGCCGCGGGCACGGCGGGGCGCGGCGGTTCGAGTCCGAGCAGCCGCAGGATGGCGACGACCAGTGTGTCGGGCACCTGGTCGAGCCAGTACAGCCGCTGTTCGAGGAGGTAGGCGAAGAGCTCCAGCAGGGTGACGCCGGGGTCGACGGGCGCGTGCAGCGTCCAGATGCCGTCCGACTCGGCCGGGATCCGGCGGCGGATGGCCGCCATCATGTCGGCCCAGGTCAGGTCGTCCAGCTTCGGCGCGGGCAGGGTCATGGCGTGCTCCCCGTGGGGCCTGTGAGACCGGTGAGACCGACGTAGAACGGGAACACCAGGTTCGCCTTGGTGTTGCTGCGCCGGATGCGGTAGACGACCGAGACGGTGACCCGGGACTCGTCGGCCGGGTCGGCCTCCGCGCGGACCTCGTCCAGCTCCACCCGCGGCTCATGGGTGCGTACGGCCTCGGCGATCGACCTCTCCAGGTCGCGCAGGTTCTGCACACTGCCCGGCGCGAACACCAGCTCCGCGGCGCGCGTGCCCAGTTCGGGCTGCATGACGCGCTCGCCCCGGCCGGTGAGCAGCAGCGCCCGCAGACAGTGCTCGATGCTCTCCTCGCCGACGGCGTAGCCGAGCCGCCCGGCCTCGTCGGGCAGGATCGGAAAGCGCCAGCCGGTTCCGAGGAACTCCTCGCTCATACCGCCCTCGCCTTCTCGGTCAGTGCGGTCTTCGTGAGCTGGTTGCTCGGCGGGCTGCCCGGACCCCCATGGGTGTGCGTGTTGTACGCGGCCATCAGCACGTTGCCGAGCACGAGCGGTTGGCTCGCGCCGGCGCCGAGTTCGATCGTGCCGGCGGAGTCGACCACCACCTTCTCCGCCTTCAGGGTGATGTCCCCCTGCGCCGTCACGGTCACCTTGCCGCCCCCGGCCGCGGTGATCCGGATCTCCTTGCCCTCGTCGTCGAGTTCCACCACGTGCCCGGCGGCCGAGGTGATCCGTACGGCGGCCTTGGACCCGGTGTCGTCGAGCAGCACCTCGTGGCCGTGCTTGGTGCGGATCATCTTCTGGTCGCGGCCGTCGGTGCGGGCGGTCGGCGGCTTGTCCTTGCCGTTGTAGAGGCCGCCCAGGACGATGGGCAGGCGCATGTCGCCGTGGACGAAGGCGACGATCACCTCGTCGCCCACCTCGGGCACGAACACGGAGCCGTAGCCGTTGCCCGCGTAGAGCTGGCTCATCCGGCACCAGTCGGTGACGGTGGTGTTGTCGAACCACGGGTACTTGAGCTTGACCCGGCCCTCGTCGTCGCCGTCGTTCTCCACGACGAGCGCGGTGACGACCCCGTAGTACCGCTTGTCGGTGGAGCGGGCCCGTGGCGTGGTCCTGGCTGTCACTGGTCCCCCTGGTGGATCCGGCGTCCGGTGAACTGGGTGAAGAAACCGCTGGTGCTGAGGGTGTGCTCGACCCGTTTGACGAAGTAGGTGCCGGAGAACCGGCGGCCGAGTCCGTAGATCTCCAGGTTGTCGCCGGGCCGCAGCTCGGGCAGTCCGGCGACCTTGCCGGTCGCGGTGATGAACTCGTAGGCGCGTTCACGCAGCAGGCTGATCGCCAGTTCGCGGGCCTCCTGGTCGCTGGTGACCGGTGCGTCGACGACGACCTCCTGGCGTCCGCCCAGCGTCGATTCGGCGGCCTCGGGCCCGCTCTGCCCGTCGGCCGAGTTCTGTCCTGCGGGGAGGTTCTCGGCGGTCGCGGTGAACGCGATCGACTCCTTGGTGCGGGGGTCCCAGCCGCGCACGGTGACCTTGCTGACCTGCTGGGAGACCGTCATCGTCGGGGTGAACTCGATCAGGTTGGGGATCAGGCCCTCGGGCTGGTTCGTGGGGCCGGTGGAGAGTCCGGGCGCGTAGGCGAGGCGGTACAGGCGGATCGGGCGGCCGTCCCGGCCGTCGGTGGGCTTGATGAAGTACAGCGTGTCCTCGCCGGTGGCCGGGTCGGGCAGGATGTAGCAGTCGAAGTCGAGCCGCTTGGCGCGCTCCAGGAGGAAACTGGCGTCGTCCTGGTTCTTCTGTACGACGATGTCGTGGACCGGTCCTTCCTCGGTGACCTGTATCCGCAGGTGGTTGCGCCGGGCGATCTCCTGGGCGATCTGCCAGTCGGCCTTGTTGCGGTAGATCTTGGTCTCGTTCTCCTCGGGCTTGCGGTCCTTCAGCTTCAGCAGTCCGTCGACTCCGCTGATCGCGACGGTGGGCGAGGCGCTGTCGGTGAACTTCGGGCTGAGAGTGGAGATGGTGCCGGTGGCGACGGTGAGGAGCTGGTCGGCGTAGCCGAGCCGGACCGAGACCCGGCCGCCGAGCTGGAGGCTCGTGGAGTCGCTGTGCTTGAAGCGCAGGTTGGCGTCGTCCCAGTTGTTCAGGGTGAGGTCGAAGCCGGACATCTCGTCGATGTCCCGGTTCACCTTGATGTCGATGATGTCGTTCTTGGTGGAGGGGTCCATCTCCAGGCCCTCGATGCGCACCTCGAACTCGGGCGCGTACCGGTCGGGAGAGGCGACCTCGGGCGTGGGAGAGCTCATCGCGTCCTCCTCACGGCAGCCGGGGCACGGTCAGCACCCGGCCGGGCCGCAGGTCCCGCGGGTCGTCGATCCCGTTGGCGCGCGCCAGTTCGCGCCAGGCGTCGGGGCGCCGGTACAGGGCGAAGGAGATGGAGCTGAGGGTGTCGCCGCGGCGCACCACGTAGCTCTTCTCCACCGTGGGCGAGGAGCGGGGGGTCTCGGCGACCTGGACGGCGGCCGGCCTGAACTCCTTGAGGGAGATGTCCAGCATGGCCCGCAGCGGCACGCCGTCGGGCCGGAAGAGCTGGTAGTTGACGTCCAGCTTCTCCAGGACGCCGGTGAAGACCTCCTCGTCCCAGACGAACCGGACGACGGGCGGCGCGTGTTCGCGGCTGTCGGGCCGCAGCAGGTTCCGCAGGGCGTTGACGTACGCGGTGCGTACGTTTTCCAGGGTGTCGGAGGTGTCGACGAGGGCCTGCACGGTGAGCGTCTCGGTGCCGCCGCGCACGTATTGCAGCGGGGGTGTCTCCAGGCCGGGGATGGTGATCTCGGCGAAGGTGTTGCTCTTGCTGAGCTTGTAGTCGGCGGGGTTGAACCGCAGCGGGATGCGCCGCTGCCGCTCGTCGGCGATGACCGGCCGGACGATCTCCAGGCGGGCCTGGGCGGCGCCCTGCCGGGCGAAGGAGACGGGCGTCACGCTCACAGCGCGCCCTCCTCGTCACCGAAGCGGCGTTCGGCCTCGGTGTGCTTCACGCGGGCGCACTCGTCCTCGTACAGCTTCGACCACGCCTGGATGTGCTTGTTGAACAGGCGGGTGAACACGGCGCCGTCGTCGCCCTCCACCTGGAACCGGACCTCGAGGTTGTGAATGGTCACCTTCGGCACTCCGGTCACCTCCCTTGGCTCTGTTGCGGCAGGGCGTTCGCCACGGTGTCCTGAAGGACCTTGGTCAGCCCCTCGTGTGCGATCTCCAGCGACTCGATGGCCACCGCGTTCTGTTCGGCGTGCAGGTCGGGGCCGCTCCACTTGGCGGCGAGCCCGCCGTGGAACGCCCAGGCCGCCGCGGGCGTCCCGTCCGGGGCGAGCACGATCACCGCGCCGTCGCGGCGGGCGCCGAGCGAGTCGGCGAGTCCGGCCTGGTACCAGGCCCACAGGCCCGGATCGCGGGCCACGCCGCGCTTGAGGGTGATCCGGTTCCAGGAGTGGCGCAGCGGGAGCTGGTGGACGGAGTCGTTGCGGCCGCCCTCCGGGTAGCTCGTCACCTCGAGCTGGGCGCCGAGCCCGGCCACCTCCTGGAACGCGCCGGCCGCGACCAGGGGAAGCAACAGCGCCTGCGCGGACGGCAGATACGCGTCACCCGGGTCGAGCGTCACGAGGAAGCGGTACTTCGGCAGTGGATCCTGGGTCATGCCTCGATCACCTCCAGACCGCGGTCCTGGCCGAGTACGAGACGCAGCCGGATGAACTCCATGGGCACGGCGGGGGCGACCTCGACCTCGCAGACGAGCTGCCCCGGGTCCTGCTCGGGCGGGTTGTTCGTGTCGTCGCAGACCACCCGGAACGCCTGCTCAGGTCTGGTCCCGGCGAGCGCGCCCGCCCGGAAGGCGGACAGGAGCACCGAGGTGATCGCGCGCACCAGGGTCAGCCGCAGTTCGGGCGAGTTGACGTCGAAGACCAGCGGGCTCGCCACCCGCCGGATCGCGCGCACCAGCAGGTGCAGCAGTCTGCGGTGGGCGATGTAGCGGGTGCGGGGGTCGGCGGACAGGGTGCGTCCGCCCCACACCGTCAGGCCCCGGCCGCGGGTGCACCGGATCAGGTCGACGCCCGCGTCGAACAGCCGGACCTGCTGGGGTTCGGGGAGGTCGGCGGCGAGGTCGACGGCCTCCAGGATCACCGCGTTCGCGGGGGTGTGGTGCGCGCCGCGTTCCGCGTCGAGCCGGGCGATCACGCCCAGGACGTGCCCGGACGCCGGGACGGTGCGCAGCGCGGTGCCGTCGGGCACCCGCAGCGGCGGGTGGTGGACGGCCGCGCAGCTCAGCAGCGCGTTGTCGCCGGTCCCGGTCAGTGACCCGACCCATTCGACCGTGGCGTCCACGGAGTCGTGCTCGGGCGGGACGTCCAGGACGACGAGGCGGTCCAGGAGCGGGAGCACACTGTTCAGCAGGTCGAGGACCAGGTCGGAGTGCGCGGTGCCGGTCAGGTCCGTGCCCAGGTCGGGCAGGGCCACCAGGGCCGGTTCCGGGAGCTCGGACTGCGCGGTCACGGCGTCCGCGTACTCCTGACGCCCCGGCGGGGTGTCGGTGCCGCCCGCGAGCGTCAGGTCCCAGGACGCGGAGATCGGTCCCGGCCCGTCGGGGGACGGCGGCTCGCCGTCGGGGACGAGCCGGATGTAGCGGGAGGCGGCCACCCCGTCGGCCACGCCGGCGGGCGGCAGGCCGGGGAAGGTCTCGGGTGCCTCGCCGGGGACGGTGACGCGCAGGCTCACCGTGGGCGGTCCGGCGACGGTGCTCGCCTGGTAGCGGACGGCGACCCGTACGCCGTTGGCCCAGCCGCCCGGGCTGGTGGCGACCACCCGGTAGGCCGTCGCCCCGAATCCGCCGATGTCCCCGGCCTCCCAGCGGACCTGCGCGGTGGCGGCCGGCCCGGACACCCGGAGCACCCAGGCCGTCCGGCCGCCGTTCTCGAAGAAGCCGCGCAGTGCGTACGGGGTGGCGAAGGCGCCCTCCGGCGGTGGCGGTCCGAAGGCGCCCACGACGTCGTTCCAGCTCTCCACCCGCACCGGGGTGCCGACCGGGCCGCGGCGGAACCGGCCGAGGAACGCCGCCACGTCCGTGCGCAGCGGCTCCGTGTCCAAGCCGCGGGGCGCGAACGTCAGGGTTACGCCGGGAAGCGCTTCGCTGGTCATGTCAGACGTCGATCTCCAGCTTCTCGACCGCCAGGACGAGCGTCTCCATGGCGATCTCGTTCTTGGTCGCGGTGAGCGTCGGCCCGGTGTACTTGGTGGGCCAGCCCCGGTCGAAGTTCCACCGCATTGCTTCCTGACGGTTCTCGTCGAGGAGGACGATCGAGCCGGAGGTGCGGCGCACCTTGCCGTTGAGCGCCTCGGTCACCCAGTTCCAGAAGCCGACGTGGCCGGTGACCCCGCGCTTGAAGGTGAGGTTGGTGAATTTCTTCAGGCCCGGGATCTTGCGGACGGTGATGTCCTCGCTGCCGTTGCGGTACTCGATCGGCGGGATCTCCAGCTCCAGACCGCTCATCTCGGTGAAGGAGCCGCTCACCGCGACGCCGTCGTCACTGACGTTGGTCACGATGATCTGGAAGTTGTATGACGCGTACGGATCTTCCCTGGTCACGGGTGGCATGCTGGCCTCTCCTCGGTCGGACGCCCGGGCCCGGCCGGGCGCTCGGTCCCGGTCGGGTGCTCAGGCTCGGTGGGGCGCTCGGGCTCGGCGCCCGGGCTCGGCGCTCAGGTGAGCTGGGTCTCGCGGGTCTTCTGCTGGATCCGGAAGATCACGAACTCCGCCGGGAAGACCGGCGCGACCCCGATGACGCAGATGAGCCGGCCGTTGGCCAGGTCGTCCTCGGTCATCGTGGTGCGGTCGCAGGCGACGAAGAACGCCTCGTCGGCGGTGGTGCCGGCGAGCGCGCCGCTGCGCCAGACCGTGGTGAGGAAGTTGGTGACCGTCTGGCGGACCAGGGCCCACAGCGCCTCGTCGTTCGGCTCGAAGACCACCCACTGGGTGCCTTCGTCGATCGACTCCTCCAGGAAGAGGAAGAGCCGCCGGACGTTGATGTACTTCCACGAGCTGTCCGAGGACAGCGTGCGCGCGCCCCACACCCGGTGGCCGAGCCCGGGGAAGAACCGCAGCGCGTTGATGCCCTTGGGGTTCAGCAGGTCCTGGTGCCGCTTGGTGATGTCCGCGGCGAAGCCGTCGGTCTGCTTGATACCGCGCACGACGACGTTGGCCGGAGCCTTGTGCACGCCCCGCTCCACGTCGACCCGGGCGTAGATCCCGGCCATGTGCCCCGACGGCGGCACCTCGACGTCGCGCCCGGTGGACGGGTCCTGGGTGACCAGCCACGGGTAGTAGAGCGCCGCGTACTTGGTGTCGAAGGGCTCGCGGAACGTCTGGATGCCCTCGATGTCGAGGCCGTCGCGCGGGTCGAGGATCGCGAACCGGTCCTTGAGCAGTTCGCAGTGGGTGACCAGCGCCGATTCGACGGTGCCCGACCACATGCCGGGCACCGCGCAGACGGCCACCTCGTCGATGTCCTCCAGGGCGACGATGCCGGTGCGCCGGCCGCTGCCGCCGTCCGTGCCGACGAAGTCCGCCACGCTGAGGCTGTCGTACCCGTCGTCGCCGTCGGCCAGCGTCAGCCAGGAGCCGGTCGCGGAGACCGGGAACCGCGCGGGGTCGCCGGACAGGGACAGTGCCGTGGCCCGGACGAGCTGGGACCGGCTCTCCAGGGCGGTCACCACGTTCGACGGGCTGTCGCCCTCGAGCCGGAGGTTGGGGAACGTCTCGGTGACCGCGGCCCCGCCCGCATCCGTGAACCGGGTGCTGACCTCGGCCTCGATGAGCTGGATGCGGTCGTTCTCGTAGAGGCTGTCGGGGATGTTCCCGTCAAAGGTCACCTGGTCGTCCAGGACCGACTGGACCTTGTGCACCTTCAGTGCGGTGCCGGTGTCGATCTGGACGACGGCGCCCTCGTACAGCCGGCTCGCGCCGCCGATGTGCAGGCTCGCTCCGCCCGAGGGGTTGCCGAGCCGGACCCGGCGCACGGTGAGTCCGCGGTCCCAGGCCGCGTGGGTGGTGCCCGCCGGGAAGGTCAGCGTCACCCTGCCCTCGGCCGCCGCGCTCGCCTCCGCCTCGAACCGGCGGGGGCCGATCTGCACCGTCACGGTGCCCGCATCGAGCCCGTCGACCGCGACCACCTCGACGGTCTCGCTGTCCGCGGCCGCGGCCGCGGCGAGCCGCGTGATGAACAGCGCGCCCTGCTGCGGGTCGGGCAGCACCGGCAGCGACGCGCCGACCGTCGGCTGGACGCGGACCTGGACGCCGCCGCCCCAGGCGCCGGGGCTGACCGCGGACAGCCGCAGCGCTTCTTCGGGCCGGCCGTCCTGGCTCCCGGCCTGGACGTAGTCCCCGCGGGAGGTCCTGACCCCGGCCTCCAGCGGCGCCCGCAGCTCGATCCGGCGGGCGGTCACGTCGTAGTCGGCGACCTGCACGGTGGTGATCACCGTCTGGTCGTCGCCGCGGTGGATCGTGAGCTGCTGGTCGACGCCGCTGAAGCCGATCAGGTGGCCGAGCTGGAGGCTGGTCGCGCCGGCCGCCGCGCCGGCGGCGATCGGGCTCACCAGGCCCTGGACCAGGGTGCCCGAGGCGGGTGCCGCGTCCGCGCTGGCGACCCGCTTGACGTAGAGCCGCTGGCCGCCGTTGTCGAAGAAGCCCTTGACCGCCAGCGGGAACAGCCACCAGCGGCCGCCCTCGGACGGGTTGTTGACCCAGGCGTCGCGTACGTCGGCGTCAGGCTCGGGCAGGAAGCCGCCGAAGACCGTCTGGAACTCGAGGAAGTTCGTGACCAGTTTGGGCTTCCCGGTGTACGGGCCACGAGCGGTCACTCCGACCATGCCGGCGGTGCTCGTGCTCACCCCCGCGATCGGCCGTGGCCCCGCATCGATCTCCTCGATGTAGACCCCGGGGCTCAGATACTCGGCCATGGATGGCTCCTTCACTGCTCACGGATCTCGATGACGTGTCGGCTCTCGGCGTCCTGGGGCAGGCGTACGGTCAGCGACCCGGCCCGGCCCGGCCGTTCGGTGGCCACCAGCAGGAATGTCTCCTCGACGGAGGGCACGGGGGCCTTCTCGCCCTCCCAGCGCAGGGCGAGCCGGAACGCGCCCGTGGCGTCGGTCAGGGTGCGTTCGTGCCACGGCGTGTGCTCGACGCTCGTGTGTCCCTCGGCCTCGACGAGTGCGTTGGCGACGGGTGCGCGGGTGGCCGCGTCGAGGACGACGCCGCGCACCGTGCGCACGTACGGCGGGTAGGTGAAGGCGGTTGAGGGCAGCAGCCGGACCAGCCGCGGGGAGGCCTCCACGGACGGGGGGTTGGTGTTGTCGTACGGGTGGACCAGGAATTCGATGGCGGCGAGGTCCGCCGAGAACGGCTCTCCGTCGGCCGGGTACAGCGGCCGGTAGCCGGCGGCCGACAGCCGGATCCGGTGCGGCTCGGGCCGGGCCGCCCACGGCTCCGACCGCCTGCCGAGTCCCGGGAAGGCGATGGCTCCGCTGGGGGTGCGCACCGCCCTGTCGTCGAGCGGCACCCAGCCGCCCGCGCCGTCGGACCGTTCGAGGGCGGCCTCCACGCCCGCGGAGCGCGGTCTGCGGGCGAAGTCGTCGTAGGGCACCAGCCAGACGGGGCTGTAGAGCGTCGACCGGGTGAGGGGTACGAAGGCGGTCATGAGGTCGGCGTCCCCTCGATGATCCGGCTGCGTACGGGGCGCACCGGCAGTTCGACGGCCGAGTCCAGGTTGACCACGCGGATCTCGTAGTTCAGCGAGAGCCGGTAGGGCTTCTGGATCGCGTACCAGACCCAGGACTTCTGGTCGAGGGTCAGCGGTGTCAGGGTCACGTGCAGCGAGTCGGCGCTGCCCGCGAGGCTGCCGGCCAGTTGCAGGCCGTCGAGGATCGCGTCGTCGTAGAAGGTCTGGAGGGCGCGCCCGAGCATCTGGTGCTGCGTCTCCTGGCTGCCGCCCCACGGGGTGATCAGGTACCGCAGCAGCAGGGCCATCGGCGGTTTGCGTACGGTCAGCGGGTCGGGCGGCTGGGAGCGCACCGGGGGCCGGTTGCGCGAGGTGGGGTCCTCGGCGATCTCGTACAGGAACACCGTGAGCTTGGGTTCGGTCGTCTGCACCGTCTCGGAGAGGTCGTTGAGTTCCGCCTTCGGCGGCGGCACGTCGGGGCCCTGGCCCAACGCGGCCAGGGAGCGGGTCAGGGCGTCCACGATGACGGTCGAGACATCGGCGATCACACCGAAGTCACCCATGCGAAGCCCCCCTTGGCCGGCGCGCTGACGACGTACACCGAGAGGATGCAGAGCCCCCTGTGATCGGTCCGCGACTCGCCCGTCACACCGGCGTCACCGCCGCGTCGGCGCGTCCGTCGGCGCCGCTCGCGATGACGTCGGCGGACACGGATCGACAACGCCGGGGTGACAGCGGTGCGGCACACTCGGTCTCTCATGGAGACTCCCTCAGCGCGATCCGGCGTCCTGATCCTCCGGGTGTGGGTGGAGAACGACCGGGAGGACGGCTTCCGCGCACGCATCCTCCAGAGCGTCGAGGGGCAGCAGGAGCCCCCCACCGCCGTGAGCAAGACCGCCGATGTCCTCGCGGTGGTGCGGACCTGGCTCGATGAGCTCCTGGAACGCGGTGCGTGACGTTTCTGCGACGCACCGGTGATTCCCTTTTGACGCCCGCCGCGTTAATAGTCGAGCCTGCGATCATAACTTGCTCGTAACATGGCATCGGGAATCTCTGGAGTCACACGGAGACAGACCGAAGATCACCGAAGCCGACATCGTCACCGGGGGCGTCGATGAACGGACAATCACATCCCATCTCCCTGAGACTGCTCAAGGGATTCGCACTGACGATTGATCACACCCGCATTCCGGTATGTTCCAGCACTCAACGACTTCTTGCATTCCTGGCTTTGCAGGACATGCCCCGATCCCGCGCCTACGTGGCCGGAATCCTCTGGCCGAACGTCACCACGTCCCGCGCCAATGCCAACCTGAGATCATCCCTTTGGCGAGCGACTCGCCCGGGCCATCCCATCATCGACGTGTCCTCGCACGAACTGGCGATTTCCAAGGACATCGTCGTCGATCTGCACCAGTCGGTGGCGCGCGCCCACCGACTGCTGGACAACTCACGCACCTGCGACGACATCCTCACCATGCAAACCCTCACAGACCTGTCGGCCGACCTGCTGCCGGAATGGCCGGAAAACGACTGGATGCTGATCGAGCAGGAGCAATACCGTCAGTTGCGGCTTTATGCCCTGGAGGCGATGACCGAACGACTCACGGCGGCGCGGCGCCACGGTGAAGCGGTCGCCGCCGGACTCACCGCCGTACGCACCGAACCTTTAAGGGAAAGCGCCCATCACGTATTGATGAGGGCACATTTGGCGGCCGGCAACAGGGGCGCGGCACTGCGCCAGTACGAACAATGCCGCCGTACCCTGCAGAACGAATTGGGACTCGAACCTTCCGCATCCCTGCGAGCCCTCCTGCCACCCCGCACCGAACACAACGGACGATCACGGCTCCAGCACTCGGGCGCCTGACCCTCGCCCCCGTCCGTTACGCAGTTTTAGCTGTACAGGCTTACCTGGACAGGTGAGCCTGTACAGGTTAACGTGGGGACATGAGTGAGAGTCCCCGCCCGTCGGCCTCGGCGGTCCAGGCGTCGCACCAGGTCCGCGCCGTCATCAGCCGTCTGCGGCGGCGCATCCTGAACGCCTCGGAGGTCGAGGACCTCACGCTGGGCCAGGCGTCCGCCCTGGCCCGGCTCTCCGGCAAGGACGGGGTGACGGTCAGCGATCTGGCGTCCGTCGAGGGGGTGCGGCACCAGTCGATGACGGCGACCGTCAACGCGCTGGCCGCGCGGAGCCTGGTGCGGCGCAGCCCCGATCCGGACGACGGACGGCGCCAGCTCGTCGCACTGACCGCCGAGGGCCGCCGCCGGGTCGAGGAAGGACGCCAGGCCCGCACCGAGTGGCTGGCCGCCCGGCTCCAGGAGCGGTGCACCGAGGAGGAACGCCGCACGGTGATCGCGGCGATGACCGTACTGGAACGGCTGACGCACGACTGAGGACGGGTGTCCGGCGGGGTGGCGACGCGGACGGCCGCGCGGTCGTCCGACCGGCCACTCCGCCAGGTCAACTCGCCTAGACTGACGCGCGGTTGATCACATCCTTCGTCACGTCTCCCAGGAGTTCACGATGTCCGCACTGGACGGCGCGTCCGGCTTTCCCCGGATCGACACCAGCAGACCTCACCCCGCACGGATGTACGACTGGTTCCTGGGCGGCAAGGACAACTACCCCGTCGACGAGGCGATGGGCCGGCAGCTCATGGCGCTGGAACCGAACATCCCCGTGATCACGCGGATCAACCGGGCCTTCATGCAGCGGGCCACCCGGTGGGCCGCGGCCCAGGGCGTGCGGCAGTTCCTCGACATCGGCACGGGCATACCCACCGAGCCCAATCTGCACCAGGTGGCGCAGCGGGTCGCCCCCGAGACCCGGGTCGTCTACTGCGACCACGACCCGATCGTCCTGACGCACGCCGAGGCGCTGCTGCGCGGCACCCCCGAGGGCGCCATCGACTACGTACAGGCCGACGCGCGCGACACGGAGCTGATCCTCGAACGGGCCGGGAAGATCCTGGACTTCGGCCGGCCCGTCGCCCTCTCCATGATCGCGCTGCTGCACTTCCTCAGCGACGAGGACGGCGCCCAGGCGGTGGTGGACCGGCTGAAGGCCGCCCCGGCCCCGGGGAGTTACGTGGTCCTGTCGCACATCACCTCCGACTTCCACTCGGCCGAGGTCACCCGGGAGGCCGACAGCAAGTACAAGGCGAGCGGGCTCACGCTGGCCCCGCGCAGCCGCGCCGCGTTCACCCGCTTCTTCGAGGGACTCGACCTCGTCGAGCCGGGCGTGGTGCTCGCCGAGCAGTGGCACCCGGAGCTGGGCGAAGCCGTCCCCGGCCAGGAGGACGGCTTCGCCAGCCCCATGTACGCGGCGGTCGCCCGCGTGCCGTAGGCCCCGGGGGCCTACGGCAGGGCGACCACTGACCCGTCGGGTGACCCGTCGTCGGACGAACCCGTCGGGTCAGACCTTCTCCAGCCGCCAGACCTGCGGCTGGAGGCCGTTGCAGGTGTACTGCTGGACGTTGCCGCCGGCCTCGCGGGAGCCGTTCGCCACGTCCAGGCACTGGCCGCTGGACTTCACGATCAGCCGGTAGTAGCCGCGGCCGACGTTCGACAGTTTCCAGTCCTGCGCCGCCGCGCTGTTGCAGTACCACTGCCGTACGTTCGCGCCCGCCGTGGCGGAGCCGTTCTCGACGTCCGCGCAGTAGCCGCTGTTCAGGCCGGTCAGCGTGAAGTAGCCGCTCCCGCGCGCGTGGAGCGTCCACTTCTGCGGGTTCAGGCCGTTGCAGGTCCACTGCTGGATGTTGCCGCCGGGGTCACGGGAGTCGGCGGAGACGTCGAGGCAGAGCCCGCTGTTGGCGTTCACCAGCCGGTACGTCGCGCCGTCGGTGACGCCGGTCGCATCCGAGCTGCCGAGCAGGCTGCCGGTGGCGAAGTAGGGCCGGCACAC
Organism: Streptomyces sp. NPDC059785; assembly: GCF_042732375.1. NCBI lineage: Bacteria > Bacillati > Actinomycetota > Actinomycetes > Kitasatosporales > Streptomycetaceae > Streptomyces > Streptomyces sp. NPDC059785. Next base: position 18,032 of record NZ_JBHWHV010000034.1, on the reverse strand, counting down.
GGTGCCGTCGTAGTCGGTGGCGATCTCCAGCACCTTCGTGCCGTCGGCCGACGGCAGCAGCGGCGAGCTGTAGTTCGGGCAGTAGTTGATCTCGGGCGACGGCACGTTCACCGGCGACTCGATCTCGTACCAGGGCCCGGAGCCGTTCTCCGTGTTGGCGAGGATGGTGTGCCCGCTGTCCGAGGCGACCGAGCCGTCCTTGTTGAGCAGGCGCTGCCCGATCAGCAGGATCCGCCCGTTGGGGCTGCCGTCCGGCGCCGGTGCCCAGGCGATGGTGGGCGCGGCGCGGAAGTACTTGCCGTCGACCGTCTCGGGCCGGTAGCCCAGCGACGTGGCGTCGCCCCAGTTCCAGCCGTCCGCGGAGGTCCGGTAGTGCACCACGCACTGGTACTGGCCGCTCGGGGTGCAGATCTCGTAGCTCATGAAGTAGGTGCCGTTGGGCAGTTGGCGCACCACCGGCATGCCCGGACGGTCGGTCGACAGGGTGCTGGCCACGGTGTCGTGCTTGCCCTGCCAGGTGACGCCGTCGTAGCTGCGCACGGCCACGAGCTTCTGGCTGTGCGCGGAGTCCGTCTCGTCGGAGTAGTGGCACACCAGGGCGCCGTCCGAGGCCACGGAGAACTCGGGCTCCCACAGGCCGCCGGTGGTCGTCGCGGTGGCGCAGGCCGAGAGGTAGGACCAGGTGCGGCCGACGTCGTTGCTGCGCCAGATGCGCAGCGACATGCGCCGGTCCGTCTCGTCCTGGCCCGCGGAGGACGCCCACAGCAGGGTGCCGGCGGGGAGGCTGCCCACCTGCCGGGGAAGCTCGAACAGCGTGGTGCAGCACAGCCCCTGGCCACTCGCGGACTCCGGGTCCGAGACGCCGCCCACCCGCGAGAACGACGCTCCGTCGTTGGTGCTCTCGTAGATGGCGCCGATCCCGTTGTTGCCGCTGAAGGACACGACGCTGGCGATGACCCGGCCGTTCGCGGAGCCGTTGTGCGCCAGCCGAATGGCCCGGGGGTAGAGCCCGGTGCCGTCGCCCAGCGCCGTGCCGGTGGCCAGCACGGAGGCGTCGTCCACCGCGGTGGCGGCCGCGGCGGCCGTGGCGGAGGAGGCAGACGAAGCCGACGAGGCCGACGAGGCCGTGGAGGCGGCGGTCAGGGCTGCGGCTGGGGGACCGTAGGCCAGGCCGAGGAGGACGGTCAGACCCAGGGCCGCGGTCTGTGCGGTACGCCGGAAGCGGAGCGCGCTGGATCCCGATCCCTGTGATCGGGTCGCGCTGTGACCAGCGGATGGGGGGCGTTGGCGTCTGAAGACGCGGAACGAGAGGAACGGCAACACGGCATTCCTTCCTGCGGACACATTGGCGTCAATGTAGAGCCGCTTGTACATCGATGTAAATGGTTGAGACGACTGCGCTGACGAGGTCATTCGCGACGGAAGGGGACCTAAGGCGTGCGTGGTGCGGGAGCCGTAACCGCCGGGTCGAACAGGGGCGTTCCGGCGTTCCGGGCCGGCGGACGGCCGTTCCGCCGGGTGGTGGCGGCGACCGTGCGGGGCGCGGAGGGCGGCGCGGACACCGGGAGGCGGCGCGGGAAGCGGAGGGCGTCGGGGGGCGCAGGACGGCGTGGGAAGCGGAGGGCGGGGTGCGGCGCGGAGTGCGGAGTGCGGGGCGGTGTTCCGCTCGCGGCCGCCGCGCGTGGGGCGTACGCCCACGTCCCACGATCGGGGCATCGCCAGTGCGTGGGGCCGCTGCGACGATCACCGGCAGCACTCCGGCTGAGTGGTCCGTTCCGGTAGCCGTCGCAAAGTCGCGAAGTCGCGCAGTGGCGGAGTGGCGGAGTGGCGGCAGCAGGGCCGGGCCGGTCCCAGCCGAACGTCCACCGAGCAGAGGGAGTTTGACCATGCCGCTGTCTATCGAGAACGCCGCGCAGGAATTGCAGGCGGCGAACCAGGTCGGTGACCCGGAGGCCGACGCGCTCGTGTCCGACCTGATCGACCACCGCGAAGTGGACGGGGTCAACGCCCTGTTCCGTACCGTCGCCACCCTCAAGCACGGCCAGGACCGCTCCGGTCTGCCGCCGCGGCTCGCGGAGTTCCTCAGCGCCGCGGAGGCCGAACCGCCCGGCTGGAGCGACGCCGATGTCAGGGCCGCGGAGAAGTTCTTCTCCCGCCACCGCGGCGAGGTGGCCATGCTCCAGGGCACCGTCGGCCTGATCGGCACCTATCTGTCCCCGACCGGCGCGTTCACGCTGCGCTCCACCGGACGGCTGGGCGGTGTCGACGGGCCGGGCCGGCGGCTGTCGCAGTCCTCGCGCCTGTTCATCGACATGGACAAGCAGGGGGCGATGACGGACGGGACGCTGGCCGCCAACGTCACCAAGGTGCGCCTGGTCCACGCCTCCGTGCGGCAGTTGCACAAGAAGAGCGGTCAGTGGGACTACGACAAGTGGGGCGAGCCGGTCTCGCAGAAGTACACCACCGGCGCCTCCTGCGTCTTCAGCGTGCAGATCCTCCAGGCCATGCGCAATCTCGGCCTGGACGTGTCCGCGGACGACGCGCACGGGTTCATGTGCGCCTGGCACTACGTCAACCACTACCTCGGCACCCCCGAGAAGTGGGTGCTGCCCAAGGACGTGGACGCGGTGGACCGGGTGTGGACCGAGGAACGGGACAGGGAGTGGAAGAAAACCGACGACGGGGTCTTCATGACGAAGCAGGCCCTCGACTACTACAAGAAGTTCGTCCCGGGCCCCTTCCACGACGCGTTCGTCGCCATGGTCCGCACCGCGCTGACCGACCAGTACGCCGACATGGCGGGCCTGCCCCGCGGCTTCCTGGACACCGCCGCGGGGCCGCTGGCGGCGGGTCACAAGGCCGTCAGCGGTCTCGGCGGCGGGCTCCTGGGAGGCACCGCCGAGGACACCGTCGGCGTCAACCCTTACAAGGAGATTCTCGGCGTCGCCTCCAGCGCGTTCCGCGAGATGGAGAAGGCGGCGCTCACCCAGGGCCAGGACGACCAGCCCCAGATGCACCAGGAACTCGGCGACGACCGCTGAGTCCCCGGGCGGCCTGCCGTGCCGGGGAGCACGGCAGGTCCGTCGCGTCAGGACGGCCGACGGTGGAAATGGCTCAAGCCCCTCTGTGCCGATTCGGGCGCCTTGAGAGGTAATCAGCGGTCGGTCTACTGTGCGACAGTCCGCGAAGTACGGCACCGTGCGCTGCGCTGTCAGGGAGAAGAGCCATGCTGGTCCCCGCCCCCCGTCCGCACCCCGGCGACCTGCCGTTCTTCCGCGTCCTCGGGCCGCTGGAGGTGGGACCCGCGACCGGCGCGCCGCCGCTGCGCGGGGAGCGGCAGAAGCTGATCCTGGCGGCCCTGCTGCTCAGCGCGGGCCGGGTGGTGGCGACCGAGCGGCTGATCGACGCGGTGTGGGGCGAGCGGCCGCCGTCCACCGCCCGTGGCCAGATCCACATCTGCATCTCGCAGTTGCGGCACCGGCTCGCCGAGACGGCGCCGGCGGGTCCCGGGATCGAGACCCGGCCGCACGGTTACGTGCTGCCCGCGCGGCCGGGCGATCTCGACGTCCAGGTCTTCCGGCGCAGGACGGCGGCGGCGGATCTCGCGCAGGCGCGGGGCCACCGGGACGGGGCGGTCGGCCTGTACCGGTCCGCCCTCGCGCTGTGGCGCGGTCCCGCGCTGTCCGGGCTGCACGCGGACGCGGCGCGCCGGGCCGCCGCGCCGCTGGACGAGGAGCGCATCGCGGCGTCGGAGAAGCGGATCGAGCTGGAGCTGCGGCTCGGTCTGCACCGGACGCTGGTACCCGAACTGACCGGTCTGGTCGGCGAATATCCGCTGAACGAGCGGCTGAACGGCTATCTGATGATGGCGCTGTACCGGTCGGGGCGGCAGGCGGAGGCGCTGGCCTCCTACCGGCGGGCGCGCAGCGTGCTCGCGACGGAACTGGGGCTGGAGCCGGGCCGGGAACTGCGCGCGCTGGAGCGGGCGATCCTGCGCCGGGACGACGACCTGGCACAGGGGTGCGGCGGTCTCCCGCACTTCGCGTGAGGACGATCTCTTCGGCACCGGACGCGCGGGCGGCCGCTTCCGCAACGGGCCCGCGGACGGCCGCTTCCGGGCGGGGCGCACAGACGACAACTTCCACGCCGGGCGCGCAGACGATCCCTCCCGCGCCGGGCTGGGCAGCAGTGTTTCCCGGATCCGGTTGTCCGGCGGGCCGCCGCGCCCTGCCGGGTCCCGCAGGCCGGGTGACCAGGTGACCGGCGGGACGGCGGGACGGCGGGACGGCGGGACACCATGCATCGCTCGGTGCCGATCACGCCGCGGCGACCGCGAGGACCGCGTTCTGGCCGCCGAAGCCGAGTGAGTTCGTCAGGGCGAGGCCGATCCGGGCGGGGGTGGGAACGGCGGCGACCGCCAGTTCCACACCGGGGTCGAGCCGGGTGAGATTGGCGGTCGGGGGAATCAGCCCGCGTTCCACCGTGAGCACGGTGTAGACCGCCTCGACGGCCCCGGCGGCCCCGAGCAGATGCCCGGTGACCCCCTTGGTCGAGGTCACCACCGGGCTGTGCGGCAGCACCCGGCGTAGCGCCCGCGCCTCGACCAGGTCGTTGAGCGGGGTGGAGGTGCCGTGCGCGTTCACGTGCGCGACGTCGCGCGGGGAGGCTCCCGCGTCGGTGAGCGCGCCGCGCAGCGCGGCCTCGATGCCGCGGCCCTCGGGGTGCGGGGCCGTCATGTGGTGGGCGTCCGCGGAGGACCCGTACCCGACGACGCGGGCCCGGATGCGCGCGCCGCGGTCCCGTGCGTGGTCCGGGCGCTCCAGTACGAGCACCCCCGCCCCCTCCCCCAGGACGAAGCCGTCGCGGTCGGCGTCGAACGGCCGGGAGGCGCGGGCCGGGTCGTCCTCGCGCCGGGAGAGGGCACCGAGCTGGGCGTAGCCGGCGACCTGGAGCGGGGTGAGCAGGGCCTCGCTCGCTCCGGTGAGGACGATGTCGCAGCGGTCGAGGGCGAGCAGGTCCCTGGCCACCCCGATGGCGGTGGTCCCGGAGGCGCACGCGGTGGCGACGACGAGGTTGGGGCCCCTCGCCCCGTACTCCATCGCGACCTGTCCCGCCAGCATGTTGAGCAGTCCCATCGGGTGCAGCAGGGGCGAGACCCAGTGCGCACCCTCCTCCAGCAGTACCCGGTGTTCGCGTTCCCGGGTGGCGGTGCCGCCGTCGCCGCAGCCGAGGACCACGGCCACCCTGCCGCCGTTCCAGGTCCGCGGGTCGAGGCCGGCGTCGGCCAGGGCCTCGCGGGCGGCGACGAGGGCCAGCTGGACGAAGCGGTCGAGGCGGTGGGCGCGCCGGGCGCCGAGCCGTGCCGCCGGGTCGAAGCCGGGCACGCGGCAGGAGATCCGTACCGGGGCGTCCTCCAGTGCCGGGTCCAGGGCGGCGGCGGGCGCGGGCGCGCACACGGCCGCCCAGTTCTCCTCAATGCCGATGCCCGCCGGGGTGACGAGTCCGACCCCGGTGACGGCCGCGTCGCGTCCGGGCCTCACAGGGCCGCCTCCCTGGACGCCATGAGCCCGGCGATGTCACCGACGGTCCTGGCCTCGGCCAGTTCGTCGTCGCTGATCCGGATGCCGAGTTCCTTGTCCAGGACGAGGGAGAGCTCGACGACGGCGAGGGAGTCCAGCTCGATGTCCCCGGGGGTGGCGTCGGGGGTGATCGTGTCGGCGGGCACGTGGAGCTTGCCGACGAGTATCTCCTTCAACTGCTCGAACATGACCGGTCCTCCCGGGGTCCATGAGGTACGGGAATGTCAGCGCGCGCCCGGCAGGTGCGGCCACACGAGGGTGGTGGCGCCCCAGGCGAGGCCGCCGCCGAAGGCCGTCAGCAGGATGCGGTGGCCGGGCCGCAGCCGTCCGTCCGCGTCGGCCTCGGCCAGCAGCAGCGGGACGGAGGCGGCAGCGGTGTTGCCGGTGTGCTCGATGGTGGTCGGCACCCGGTCGGCGGGGATGCCCAGTTCGTCGCCGAGCGCGGCCAGGATGCGGGCGTTGGCCTGGTGCGCGACGAGGCGGTCGACGTCGCCGGTCTTCCAGCCCGCGGCGTCGAGGGCGCGCCGGGAGGACTCGCTCATCCGCCGTACCGCGTTGCGGAAGATCTCCCGGCCGCGCATCTGGAGGAAGGCGCCGCCCGGCTCGGCGGACCGGCCGTCCGTACGCCGCCGGGAGCCGCCCTCGGGGATCCACAGCAGTTCGGCGAGCGTGCCGTCGCTGCCCAGGACGACGGGGCCCAGCGCGCCCGGTTCGTCCTCGTGTCCCGCGCGCAGCACCACGGCTCCGGCCCCGTCGGCGAACAGGACGGCCAGGGAGCGGTCCCGGGGGTCGACGACGGTGGTGAGCACCTCGGCGCCGATGAGCAGGACGCGGTCAGCGGCCGAGGTGGCGATCAGTCCGGCGGCGGTGGCGAGGCCGTGGACGAACCCGGCGCAGGTGGCGGCGAGGTCGAAGGCGGGGACGCCCGCGAGGCCGAGGCGGGCGGCGACGGCCGGCGCGGTGGCCGGGGCGCGGTGGTCCGGGGTCATGGTGGCGAGCAGGACCGCGTCCGCCGAGGGGCTGCCCGCCGAGGCCAGGGCGCGGCGGCCCGCCTCCACGGCCAGGTCGGAGGCGGCCGTGCCGGGGGAGGCCACGTGGCGCCGTGCGATGCCGGTACGGGTGCGGATCCAGGAGTCCGAGGTGTCCAGGCGGGCGGCCAGGTCGTCGTTGGTCACGATGTCGGGCGGCAGCCAGCCGCCGACACCGGTGACGACGGCCCGGCGCGGGCCGTCCGGGCGGCCGGTGACGGGGGGCGTCGCGTCGTCCACCGCCGCCCCCTCAGCCCTGGCCGCCGAGGACGGCGAGGCCGTCCTTCAGGCCCATCTGGGTCAGGCGTACTCCGGCCGTCTCGTCGGTCCAGCGCTCGGCCGCGTCGTAGCGTTCCTCGGGGGTGGTGTCGAGCATGCGGCGGCCCGGCCAGATCTCGTAGTCGCCCACCACGTCGGCGTGCCGGAGCATGCCCTGCTGAAAGAGTTCCTCGCGGGCGATGACGAACTCGCGGTCGGGCAGTTCGTCCCACAGCTTGCGGCCGCCGCGCAGGATGTCGAGCAGCCGCGGCCGGTACTCGGGACGGGCGGCGAGGTGGTCGCGCAGGATGGCGCCGCCGACCGCCAGGTGGCGGATCTCGTCGATCGCCGCACCCCGGGAGACCTCGGAGGCGGCCGGGTCGAGCGGGCCCCACTTGCGTTCGCTCAGTTCGGCCGCGGGCGCGAGGACGCCCTCGACGATGATGGTGAGGACGGCCACGCCGCCCGCGAAGTCGGCCCGGTCGCGGACGATGTCGAGGGTGAACTCCTCCAGCGGGCGAAGCACCCGCTCCCGGTAGTCGGCGCCCGCCGCGCGGATGTCCTGGAGCAGCGTCCGGGCGGGCAGGCCGAGTTCGACCAGGTACTGGCGGAACACCCGGGCGTGGCGGGCCTCGTCGACGAGCTGGGTGGCGTAGAACTCCAGCTCCGGGACGTCCGGTGCGTGGGCCACGTAGAAGCCGAGGGCCCGGGTGGCCGCCTCCTCGGCCAGGGACCGGAAGCCGAGCTCCAGGGCCAGCGCCTCGCGCAGCGGTCCCGGGCGCCGCATGTACTCCGGAGTCCGGGCCCGTTCGGCGTGTCCGGTGACCGCGCGGCCCCGCAGGGTGCCCTGGGCGACGTGGCGGAGCCAGTACGCCAGGTCGCACCGTTCGGCGGTGAGCTCGAGGTGCTTGGCACCGTGCAGCAGCCCGGGGGCGGTGTCGAAGTCAGCCTCGGGCGATATGGCGTCGGTCATCGCTGGTCGTCCTCCTGTGGTGGTCGTGACGGGCCGCCGGCGGCGGGGCGGTGTCATCCGCCGGCGCCGGGCGTGCCGACGGGTGCCGCCCCGGGGCCCGGCACTTCGTGGACGGGTACGGGGACGCGGCGGCCGGCGGCGCGGCCGCGCAGTTCCGCCACCAGCCGCCGGTAGCCCGGCTCGGGGTGGGGCTCGAAGGGCAGCGCGAACGGTTTGAGGAAGTTCCCGAACAGGCCGCGGTCGCCGCAGAGGTGGAACGGCAGGACGAGCAGCGCCCACTCGGGACGCACCAGCCAGCACCACAGCGCGGCGACGGCCGCCTGGGTGATCAGGCTGTGCATCGTGTTGTAGAGCACGTAGTAGACCTTGGAGACGCGGCCGTCGCCGCTGCGCCGGTAGGCGACGGCTCCGGGGATGTAGCCGATGAGGTCGATGTAGGCGAACAGGGCGAGCGCGTAGGGCCAGCGGATCTCGCCCGCGTGGGCGACGAGGAGTCCCGTGCACACGGCGAGGGCGACGAGGTACTCGGCGCGGTGCAGCCGGAAGGTGGTGCGGGTCTCGAACGGGTTGGCCTGATCCATCGGTCACTCCTTGGGCGCGTGGCCCGCCGGATTTCGGGGGTGCTCGGGCGCGTGGCCGCCCGGTCTCGGGGGTGCTCGGGTGTCACGGGGTGGTGGTGCCGGTCTCCTCGCCGAGCACGGTCCCGGTGAACATGCCGGTGACGGCCCAGGCCACGGTCTCCCTGATGACGCGTCCGGCGATGGGGTCGAGGATCCCCTCCATGCTGGGGATGCCGAAGTCGAAGCGGGCCTCGAAGCGCAGGGCGCAGCCGTCGCCCGAGCGGCGCAGCACCCAGCGGCCGGAGAACGCGTCGAAGTCGCCGTCGGTCTGCCGGAAGGCGATGCGCAGGTGCGCGCGGTCGAAGTCCTCGGTCTCGGTCCAGCGCAGCAGTCCGCTGCGGAAGCGCAGTTCCCAGCTCGAACTGCCCCGCTCCCCCGGCGGCCCGGCGTGCACGGTGGTGGCGCGTACGTGGGGGGCGAGTCCGGGGTAGCGCTCGAAGCGGGTCACGCCGTCGAAGACGGTTTCCGGGGACCGGCCGGGGACGAGCGCCGCCAGGACGACCTGCCGCATCTCACCTGCCTCCTTCCGGGGTGCGGACGCCCTGTTCAACCAGGGCGCGGGTGGCGCCGTCGAACGCCTCCAGGAGGAAATCGGCGTCCGCGGCGGTGAGCACCGCGGGCGGGGTGAACCGCACGACGTTGCTGCCGTTCATGGAGTGGTTGGCCACCACGTGGTGGTTGAAGAGCTCGATCAGCAGCTCGCCCGCGAGTCCGGCCTCGACCAGTTCGACGCCGATGAGCAGGCCCCGGCCGCGGACCTCGATGAGCAGGTCCGGGATGTTGCGGCGGGCGATCTCCGCGAGATCGGGCAGCAGCCGGGCGCCGAGGGCGGCGGCGCGGGCGACGAGGTCGTCCTCGCGCACCGCGCGGATCGCGCCGAGGACGGCGGCCATGAGGAGCGGGGCGCCGGAGAACGTCCCGGTGTGGAGGTAGGGGTCCTTGTCGAACGGCCGGAACGCCTCCCGGGTGGCGACCGCCGCGGAGACCGGCAGTACGCCGCCGCCGAGCGCCTTGCCCGCGAGGAGCACGTCCGGCACCACGCCCTCGGCGTCGGCGCCCCACCAGGTGCCCAGGCGTCCCATGCCGGTCTGCACCTCGTCCAGGACGAGGAACGCCCCGTGGGCACGGCACAGTTCGCCGGCCCGGCGGAGATAGCCGTCCGGCGGGATGACCACGCCGCCCTCGCCCTGCACGGGTTCGAGCACCAGGCACACCTCGCCCGGGTGGGCGGCCAGTTCCTTCTCCAGCGCCCCGGTGTCCCCGTACGGGAGGTGTACGACGTCGGGGAGCAGGGGGCGGAACGGGTGCCGGAAGACGTCCTTGCCGGTGGCGGAGAGCGCGCCGAGCGTCTTGCCGTGGTAGCCCATGCGGGCCGAGACCACCCTGCGCCGGTCCTGCGCCCGGGCGAGTTTGAGCGCGGTCTCGACCGCCTCGGCGCCGGAGAGCGAGAAGTGCACGCGGTCCAGGCCCGGCGGGGTGACCCCGGCCAGGGCCTCGGCGGCGCGGGCGGCGGACGGTTCGAGGAGCAGGCGGGTGGCAACGGGGTGGGTGTCGAGCTGGCGGCGGACCTCGGCCATGACGACCGGGTGCCGTGCGCCCATGACGAACACCCCGTAGCCGCCGCAGTTGAGGTACTGCTCGCCGTCGCTCGTGGTCAGCCAGGCGCCGCGGGACCCGGCCTCCATGCGGGCGCCGAACAGCTCGGCCATGGTCGCCCGGCCCTTGCCGAAGTGTTCCCGGCACAGGCGCAGGATGTGCTGTTCCGCACCCGGTGCGGTGTCGGTCGGGGCGCTCAAGGGGGTGGCTCCTCGCTGTCGTCTGGGCACGGTCGGACGGCGGTACGGGACGGCGCCCGGTGTCTCGCGGCCGGCTCGCCGAGCGCCGCCTCGGTCCACCGCCGCAGCTCGGTGCCGGTCATCCGGGGTACGTACGGCAGCGCGTCGGCGACCCCGGGCGGGCCGCCGAGGCCGCCGAACTTGGCGCGGACCAGGGCGGCATGGTGGGTGCGGGTGTGCGGGCCCGCGGCGCCCAGCGGGATGCGCAGCTCGCGCACCGCGCGGCGGCCGTCGCGGAGCCGGACCGTGACCCGGGCGCCGGTGGCCTTGGCGGCCGTGGTGAAGTCCGCGGCGGGAGCCCCGGGCCGGTCCGCGAGGTCGGCCAGCTCCGTCCCGCCGAACTCCCGCAGCCAGGCGGCTCCCGCGGGTCCCGCCTGGCGCAGTGCCTCCCCGAACGGGGCGACGGAGTCCAGGAGTTCGCGGGTCATCGCGGTGTCGTGCAGCAGCCGGACCCGGGCGGCCACGGACCGGCGTACCGGGTCGTCCGACGCCTGCGGGTCCAGGTCGGGCACGGTGAAGCGGCCGGTCAGCAGCGCGGTGGCCACCGGGTAGCCGACGTCGAGGACCAGGGCGCCGGGCGGGCGCGCGGTCCCGTCGAGGTAGCGGCGGGCCCGCCGGGCGGCGAGGACGGTGTAGAGCGAGGCCTCCACCAGGACGTCGGCGACGTCGTCGGGCCCTGGGGCGTCCAGGTCGTGGTGGAGCGCCGACGCGCAGTCCACGGCGGCGTCGATGCCGGGCCCGCCGGGGTGCAGCTTGTACGAGAAGGTCTCGGTGTGCCAGCGCGTGCCGAGTCCCGCGGTGACCGCCTCGGGCAGCGGGACGGTGGCGAACCGGCGCAGGAACCCGTCCGGGTGCTCCAGCAGGTCGTGCGGTCCGGTCAGTCCGGCGGCGGCCGCGTCGCACGCGTCCATCGCCGTACGCACCGGTCCGAGGGCGTTCAGCAGCCGGGCGTCGCCGCCCAGGAAGGCGCGCAGCAGCGGCCACGGCGGCTGGGCGTAGGCCAGGGCGAGCGCGTCCGGCCAGCGCCGGCTCGCCGCGCGCTCGCAGTGCAGCCGTCCGGCGACGGCTCCCGCCAGGTGGGCGTGGAGCGCGGTCTGGCCGCGCAGCGGGCCCAGGGTGGCCGCGGCGGTGATCCGGGCCGCGCACTCGTTGGCCGCGACCACCGCGGTGAGCAGCGCGGGGCCGTCGAGGAGGCGGGCGTGGGCGAAGGCGAGCGGTACCGCGGCGGTGGAGTTGGACAGATGGCCCGCGTACGCGGTGTCGTCGAGGTTGAGCCAGGAGCCGAGTCCGGCGAGGACGCAGGCCGAGCGGCGCGGATCGGATTGCAGCGGCGGCCCGAAGGCCGCGGTCAGCCGGCGGCCGAGCGGATGGTCCGCGCCGGCCCGGATCGCCCCGAGCTGGGACAGCACCTGGCTGGCCGCGAGGCGCAGCACCCGCTCGGGCACGTCCTCGGGCCTGAGCCGGGCGGCCCAGACCCCGAGCTCTTCCAACAGGGTCGCCCCCACGCCTCCTCCTTCACTCACCTCGCACCGCCGGACGCGCCGCCGGACGGTCCCACCGCCGCGGCGGCGCCGCCCGGACCGGCAACGCGCGCGGCACCACGTCCAAAGCACCCCTCGACCCGAACCGGACGGCCCGGGCGCCGAGTTCCTCCAGCGCAGTGGCCCCCACGCCTCCTCCTTCACTCACCTCGCACCGCCGGACGGTCCCACCGCCGCGGCGCCGGGACGTTTCAGCGCCGTGGTGGTGCCGCCCAGACCGGCAACGCGCGCGGTACCACGTCGAAGGTGGCCTTGGGGCCGAAGCGGTCCTGGGGCTCGCCGTCGTGTTCCAGGGCGAGGCCCTCGCCGTCCAGCCGCTCGACGACGATCCGCCTGCCCCGCCCGTACGCCGTCCCGGGCAGGCCCAGGTGGGCGCCGTCGCGCGTCAGTCGCGGTACCAGTACGGGGTCGATGTCGCCGATGACGCAGACGTCGAGGAGGCCGTCGTCCGGCTCCGAGTGCGGCAGCAGCAGGTACTGTCCCGCCCGGTGCCGCCCGCCGCCGACGTTGACGAGGACGGTGGGGCCCTCGGCGAGGACGGCACCGTCGACGGTCACCCGGCCCGGGTAGGGGCGGAAGTCCGCCGCCGTCTCGGCCAGCGCGCGGGCGTAGCGCTCGCGCCCGGTGCCGGGCACCGACGCGAGGGTGGCGAGGAGCTGCGCGCCGAGGCCGGTGCAGGAGCCGAGCAGCACATGCGCGCCGGTCTGAGCGAGCCGGGCCAGGTCCACCCGGCGCAGCCGGGCCCGCTGTTCGGGGCCGAGCGCCATGGACACCGCCTCCTGCCACGGCCGGTCGTCCCAGAACATGCGGTAGTCGGAGTTGGCGCTGCCCGCAGGGACGACGAGCAGCGCGGCCCGCCGGTCCAGGTTCCCCTGGCGGAGCAGCCCCTCGGCGATCTCGCGGACGGTGCCGTCGCCGCCGACCGCGACGATCACGCCGGGGCGCTGGTCCGCGGGCTCCTTGGTGACGGCGCGGTGCACGGCGTCGGTGGCGTCCCCCGGCCCCGTCGTGCGGTGCACGGTCACCGCTCCGGTCAGCTCGTCGCAGCGGGCGGCCAGCTGCTCCACCAGATCGGGGTGGTAGCCGCCCGCCGCGGGGTTGGCCACGATCAGGGCGCGCCGCGGGGCCGGGCCGACCGGGTACGGCATGCTCACTCCTGATGTCGTCCGCCCCCGGGCGCCGTGGAGCACGCGCGGGCGGCGGAATTGGCGAGATGGGCGGAGAGGGCAGGATTCGAACCTGCGGGGGCGCGAGCGCCCGGCCGGTGAATGCACCGGTCCCCGTTGGGCCACTTCGGGTACCTCTCCCGAACCGTTCCGCGAATGAGGATGCACCATCGCGCTGACGGCCGACTGACATTCCGCTGACCGTTCCGCGGCGTGACTCGATTACGTACCCGGGAAGTGCGCGATTCTTGCCGTGGTCCTTTCCCGGTGCTGTACTCGGCACTCCGTTCGTCCGCTTCCCGCGCTCGGAGGTGAGGAGACGTGACCGCCGGACCGGCATCGGAAGTTTCCGCTTTCCAGGCCATCACCGCGTACGCGCATTCCGGCAATCCCAGCGCTTTCCTGGCCCTCAACGAGGGGAACGACCTGTTCACCTCGCCCGTGGCCGAGGGCCTGGCCGTCCACCGGCGTTCGGGGCGCTGCCTGGTCCAGTTCGGCGGGGTCTTCGCGCCCGAGGAGGACTACTGCCGGCTGCTGGCGGAGTTCGTCGCCCACGCACGGGAGCGGCGGCGGCGCCTGGTCGCCGTCCAGCTCCAGCGGGCCGACGCCGAGCGGTACGCGGCGGCCGGCTTCACCGTCAACCAGCTCGGCGCGTCCTACGCGGTGGACCTGGACGGGTTCTCCCTGCGCGGCGCGCGCTTCATGCGGCTGCGCAACAAGATCTCGCGGTCGCTGCGCAGCGGCCTGACCGTGCGGGAGGCCGACGCGGAGCAGTGGGAGGAGGCGCTGGGCGAGCTGGACGCCGTCTGGCTCGCGGGCAAGGGCAGGCACGCCAGGCCGCTGCGGTTCCTGGTGGGCGAGCACGGCGGCGCCGCCCAGCGGCACCGGCGGCTGTTCATCGGCCTGACCGGCGGCGAGCTGGCCGGCTACATCTCGTACTCTCCCGTCTTCGGCGACCGGGCCGGGTGGCTGCACGATCTCAGCCGCCGCAGGCCCGACGGCCCGCCCGGGGTGGCCGAAGCGGTCAACGCGTACGCGATCGAGGCGTTCCGCGGCGAGGGGACCCGCTGGCTGCACTTCGGCTTCACGCCGTTCACGGGTCTGGAGCGGAGGCACGAACTGGACGGGCACAGCGCCGCGTTCGGGCGGCTGGTGCGCTGGCTGTGGGAGCACGGCGAGGCCGTCTACCCGGCGCGCACCCAGCTCGCCTACAAGGAGAAGTGGGCCCCTGACGTGGTGCTCCCGGACTACATCGCCTTCCACGGGCGGGCGTCGCTGCGGTCCTTCGCGCACGTCTTCCGGGCGGCGGGCGCACTGTGAGCACGCGGTTCCGGCGGGCCGCCCGGCCGCCGGAACCCTTGATCCGGCCGCCCCTTCTAACCGGCCGGTGCGGCGTGCCGGACGCCCGCGGGTCCCCGTTCCAGTGCCGCGTCCTGGGTCAGGATCGCGCGTTCCAGCCGGCGCAGCGCGGGCGAGGGGTCGACACCGAGCTGCTCGTCCAGGCACCGGCGGGTCTGCCGGTAGGTGTCCAGCGCCTCGGCCTGCCGGCCCGAGCGGTACAGCGCGACCATGAGCTGTTCGCAGAACCGCTCGCGCAGCGGGTCGCGCATATGGGCCTCGCGCAGTTCCGCGAGGACCGCGGCGGACCGGCCGAGCAGCAGCTCGCAGTCGAACAGTGTCTCCATGGCCAGCAGCCGGTGCTCCTCGTAGCGCGCGGCGGCGGCCCGGCACAGCGGCCCGCAGGCGCCGCCGCCGAAGACGGCCCCGCGCCACAGCCGGAACACCCCCCGCAGCAGGCCGACGGCCTCCGCGGGGGCGCTCGCCCGGATCCGCTCGGCCCGCTCGGCGCGCCTGACGAACGCGACGGCGTCGAGTTCGGCGCCGTCCATCAGCAACTGGTAGCCGTGCGGCAGGCAGACGATCCGGGGGTGCGTGCGGCGCGGCTCGAGCCGTCTGATCTTCTTGCGGATGCGGCTGGCGTGGGCCTGGAGGGCGTTGGAGGCGCCGTCCGGAGTCGATTCTCCCCACAGTTCACCCATCAGTGTCCCGGCGGAGACGGCGTTGCCCTCGCTCACCAGGAGGGTCTGTAACAGCACGCGCTGCAACTCTCCGCCCACCGTGGCCCTCCCCTCGGGGGAGAGCATTTCCAGGCCGCCGAGAATACGGAATTCGACTGCTCGGTCTTCTGTTGTACCGCCACCGGTCAATTCTTCTCTCCTTGGACTCCGCGAAGGGAGCCGGAGCAGCGGGGAACGAAACGCGGAACGCGTGAGCGGGACGTTACAACGACCCGCTATCGTCCCCCTTTCGCGGCTTCGTCGCCCGTGCGGCGCCCAAGGTGGCGGGTGAGATCGGCGGCGATGGCGAGCGCGGCGGTGCCGTCGGCGAGATAGAAATGCCCGCCGGGGAATTCGCTGCTGCCCAGGAAGGCCGGCGTGCGGGCGGCCCACTCGGTCAGCCCGCCCGGCTCGAGCGTCGGGTCGGACCGCGCTCCGTAGGCGGCGACCGGGCAGACGGTCCGGGCGCCGTCGTCGCGGAAGTCGGCGACCAGCGCGAGGTCGGCGCGGAGCGCGGGCAGCACCAGCGCGAGCAGTTCCGGTTCGGCGACGGCCTCTTCGGGCAGCACGCCGAAGCGGCGGACGGCGGCGGTGAACCGGGCGTCGGGCAGCGGGAGCAGGCCGTCGACCGGCCGGAACCGGCCCGGTGCCCAGCCGGACACCGCGAGCAGGGCGGGGCCCGTACCGCGCTCCCGTTCCGTGCGGACGGTCAGCCGGTAGGCCAGCAGCGCGCCGAGGCTGTGCCCGAAGAACGCGTACGGGCGGCCGTCCAGTTCGGCGTCGAGCGCTTCGCCGAGCGCTTCGATCAGCGGGCCGAGCCGCCGGTACGGCTCCTCGCCGCGGCGTTCGCGCCGGCCCGGCAACTGGACGGTGTGCACCTCGGCGCCGGGCAGCAGGGCGGGCCACCCGGGGTAGGCCGCGGCGCTGCCGCCGGCGTGCGGGAAGAGGAACAGCCGCCACGCGGCGTCGGGGCTCGGTTCCGCCGTGTGGAACCAGCGGGCCGTCGGGGACAGCACCTGATGACTCCCGGTAGGGGACGGGTGAGGTGGGTGAGGTGCGCTCAGGCCCCGGCGTCGCGCATGCGCTCCTGGAACTTCAGGTCCGGGACGATGCCGGCGTGGGCCTGGGCGACCGCGGCGCCGTCGGCGTCCGTGATCAGGGCGTTGGCGACCATCCGGGTCCGGCCCGGGTGGACGAGTTCGCCGCGCACGGCGTAGTCGTGGCCCGGGCGCACCGGGCGCAGGAAGTCGATGCCGAGATCGAGCGTGATCATGGGGTAGGCGTGGTCGCCGTGGCTCGACCCGGCGGCGCAGCACATGTCGTCGAGCACCATGGCGATGTAGCCCGCGTGCACCCCGCTGCCGGCGAAGTTGGCCAGTTCCGCGGGGGGCCGCCAGGTCTCCTCGACCAGCCCCGCCCGTGCCCCGGTGACGCGCAGGCCGAGCAGGGCGTGGTGGGCGCCGTGCGGTATCCGTCCGTCGGCGACGGCCTGGAGCATCTGTGCTCCGGACAGTTCGTCCCACAGCGCGAGCATCGCGCTCTCCATCGTCTCGGGCATGGTGGTCCGCCTCCCCGGGCCGGCGCGTCGGTCGGTCCCGTCCCACCGTGGGCGACGGCGGACGGTCCTGTCCACCGCGGTTCCGGGCGGTGTTCAGGTCAGGACGAGGGGGTCCCCGCCGAGGTACGCCACGAGGGGTTCCGCGGCGCTGTTGCGGGACGGCGGGTGGAAGGCCAGCGGCCGGACCGAGGAGGCGAGCAGGGCGCCTTCGGGCGAGCGGACGAAGTCCATGCCGCCGAGCAGTTCCAGGGCGAGGTCGGCGGCGCCGGACAGCGCCTCCTGGGCGGCGTACCGGGCGATGAGTACGGCGGCGACCGCCTCCTCGCCCGTGAGGTCGCCGTCGCGGACGGCCCGGGCGGTCCCCTCCAGCAGCAGGCGGGCCGATTCCGTGCGCACGGCGAGGGCGGCCCGGTCGGTGGCGGCGCCCCGGCCGTTGTCGAGCGCCCGCCGGGCCAGGGCGGCGGCCGCGCCCGCGTACCCGGCGGAGATCAGCAGCTCGAACCAGACGAACCCGGTGCTCTGGAGCTCCGACAGCCGGTCGGGGTCACCGGCGGTGGTGCGCACCACCAGTTGCTCGGGCACGAACACGTCCGTCAGGCGCACCTCGTCGCTCTCGGCCGCGGCGAGCGCCCCGTTGCTCCAGAACGGGTGCACGGTCAGCCCCGGGGTGTCGCGGGTGACCAGCGCGATCGCCAGTTCCGGCCGCCCGTCCGCGTCCGGGACGGCGACGCTCGCGGTGAGCAGGTCCATCGAACGGGACAGGCTGCACGGCTTCTTGGCGCCGTCGAGCCGGTAGCCGCCGTCCACCGGCCGGGCGGCGACCGCGGGGGTCAGGATGTTCTGCCGGGTACGTCCCTCGGCCCAGCCCGAGGCCATCAGTCTGCGTCCGGGGACGATGTCGTGCAGCAGGGCCCGCTGGACGCCGGTGAGCCCGTCCTCGCGTCCCGCCAGGGAGAACAGCATCGCGGCGGTGAAGTGGTGCATGGTCGCGGCGGCGGCGAGGGAGGGCGAGTACGAGCCGACGGCCCGCATGACGCGTACGGCGTCCACGGGGTCGGCGGCCCGGCCGCCGAAGCCGGCGGGGACCAGCAGGGCGGGGCCGCCGTGCTCGCGGAAGAGTTCGGTCACCGGGCTGCCGGGGGCCTCCCGTTCGGTGAGGTCGATGTCTTCCAGGGCCTTGCCGAGGCCGGGGTGGTACTGCTCGCAGACCTCCCGGTCCGAGTCCAGAGAGCGCACGCGGTGACGTCCTTCCGTGGGCGGGGCGCCGCGCCGGGGCGCGGGGCCCCGCCCGGGCCGCCGCCCGGGGGGCGGCCCCCCCCACGGGGGGGGGCCGGGGGCCGGCCCGCACGGGACCGGGGGCGCCCACGGCCGTCTCAGCCCCCGTACGGCCGCGCCGACTTCGCCTCCCGCAGTGCCA
>NZ_JBHWHV010000033.1:76272-100201 GCF_042732375.1 Streptomyces sp. NPDC059785 | reverse complement strand
GCTCCGGCGCGTACGGGGGAGAACGCGCCGGAGCGGGGGCCCGTGGGGGTGGGGGTGGCCCTCACGGAAGCCCGTGGGGGACGGGGGAGGCCCTCACGAGGCCTCCACTGTGGCGGTCGCCCCTGTGGGGGAGCTGTGGTTGAGCTGGGACCTGGCCCAGACCGCCGCCGGCCGGGTACCGCACCCCCGGGTGGGTCAGCTCAGGTGGAGCTGCTGGCCCGGGTAGATGAAGTCGGCGTCGTCGACGATGTCCTTGTTCAGCTCGAACAGCTTCTGCCAGCCGCCCTTGACGTTCTCGTCCTCGGCGATCGAGCTGAGGGTGTCACCCTTGACGACCTTGTACTCGCCGTCGCCCTTCTTCACCTTCTTGCCGGTCGGGGTCTCGACGGTCTTCTTCGCCGCCGGACGCTCCTGGGAGCGGGAGGCACGCTGCTCCTGCGACTGCGAGTTCTGCTGCTGGGAGGGCTGCGACTGCTGCTGCGAGGTGCCCTGCGAGCCGCTGCCGGTGCTCGACGAGCCGGCGGAGGCGCCCGACAGGCCGACGCCGCAGGACGGCCAGGCGCCCTTGCCCTGCGCCGCCAGGACCTTCTCGGCGACGGCTATCTGCTGGGCCTTGGAGGCCTGGTCGGCGCTGGAGGCGTAGGCGGTGCCGCCGTACGCGGCCCAGGTGGAGGCCGAGAACTGCAAGCCGCCGTAGTAGCCGTTGCCGGTGTTGATGGACCAGTTGCCGCCCGACTCGCACTGGGCGACGGTGTCCCACTCGGAGGCGGTGGCGGCGGAGGCGCCGGTCGCACCCATCAGCGGAACGGCGACGGCGGCACCGGCGACACCCGCGAGCGTGGCGACACGGACGGCCTTGGACGGGCGACGGTGCTTGCCCTTGCTGGAAAACAGCATGGAGAGATCCCCTCACCGACGCCTGCGAGGTGAGCTGTCGGGTTCGGGCCAGTGGGGTATCCCCTGCTCCTTAAGAGCTTGGGGAAGAGTGCCCGGTCGCGCGCCTCGTGGCGCGCGACTTCACCCCAAGCCGGTTCCGGGAGTTCTTCAACTCCCGGGCCCGGCACTTACCTTGGGTCCCCCGCTCCTGCCTACGGCGCTTGACGCGACGACTGTTCCCGTACGGCCGCTGGCAGGATTCGGCGTTGCGACCGCCGGGGCCCGCTGTGGCGAGCGGTGATGACCGTAGACACGGGGCCGACGGAATTTCAAAGACGATCAGGGCCTTTGAGATCCATCTCTCACTCTCGCCAAACCGGACATTACCGAGCGAAACGTGACGCGAACTGCCGCTGTTTTGTACCCGATTCGCCCGGCTGACGCTCCTTTGGCTGTCGTCAGCCCTTCTCCACCACAAGGCTCTGACCGGGGAGGATGAGGTCCGGGTCGGCGCCCACCGTCTCCTGGTTGGCGGCATACAGCTCGGACCACGTGCTCTCGAGGCCGAGGGACTCGACGATGCCGCACAGACTGTCGCCGGAACGGACGGTGTAGACGCCGTCGGCGATGTCGCGGGAGGCCTCGGTGCCGCGCGAGGCGTGCCGCCCGGCGGACTCGTCCTCGCGCCCGGCCGTCGCGTCGCCGGAGGTCTCGTCGTCGGCGCTGGAGCCGCGGTGCCGTCCGGAGCCGGCGCTCTGCGATCCGGACACGCCCGAGCCGGCCGAAGCACCGTCGCTCTGACCGACCTTGTCCGAGTCGTCACGCTTTGTCGTGGCCGAATTCTCGCTGGCCTTGTTGTCCGACTTCTTGCCGGAATCCGCGTCGGCGGACGTGTCGGAGTCGTCGCCGGAGTCGTCGGACTTCTCGCCGGAGCTCTTCGCGTCGTCGTCCGCGTCGTCGGAGTCGTCGGACTTCGCGGTGTTCGAGGAGGAGTCGTCCGACACGGAGCCGGACGTCCCGGAGGAAGACGAGGAGGAGGAAGAGGAGGAGGAAGAGGAGGAGGAAGAGGAGGAGGAGTCCTCCGCCACGCCCGTGTCGACCTCGACCGAGTCGGAGTCCTTGCTGAGACCGGAGAGCGGTCCGCAGGTGGGCCAGGCGGCGAGCCCCACGCCGTCGAGCACCTTCTCGGCGACGGCGATCTGCTGCGAGCGGCTGGCCTCGTCGGCGCTCGGCGCGTACGCGAGGCCGCCGTACTTCTCCCAGTTCGCCTGGGTCATCTGGAGCCCGCCGTAGTACCCGTTGCCGTCGTCGGCGCTCCACGAGCCGCCGCTCTCGCACTCCGCGACCCGGTCCCACGTGGTGCCGTCCGCGGCGCTCGCACTGGTGGCGCCGAGCAGCGGTATCGCGATGGCCGATCCGGTCACCCCTGCCGCGACGATGAGAGCCGGTGCCTGACGAGGGCGACGGTGACGACCGTTCCCGGAGAGCATGCGGTTGCCTTTCGGTCAGCAGTGACGGGCACGGCGGAGTACGCCGGAAGGAAAAACCCCGGAAGGAAGATCCACCGCGCTGATGCGTGAACGTAGCGGGACTCGAACGCTTGTCACAAGTCGATGCAGCGCAGATCACGTGAAGATCACAGTCTTGACGGCGTGTCACATTTTGGCCTGCTTCATCTGCGTGTCCCCGCGGGCGCTACCGTCTCCGGGTGAACGCCCCACGCACCGAACAGACCGAACAGACCGAACCGACCGAACGCGATGAACGGCACGAACAGGTCGAACGGATCGAACCGGAACTCTTCAGCTGGGAGTTCGCCACCGACCCCTACCCCGCCTACGCGTGGCTGCGCGAGCACTCCCCCGTGCACCGCACCACGCTGCCCAGCGGTGTCGAGGCCTGGCTGGTGACCCGTTACGCGGACGCCCGGCAGGCGCTCGCCGACGCGCGGCTCTCCAAGAACCCGGTGCACCACTCCGAGGACGCGCACGGCAAGAGCAGGACGGGCATCCCCGGCGAACGCAGCGCCAACCTCATGACGCATCTGCTCAACATCGACCCGCCGGACCACACCCGGCTGCGCAGACTCGTCTCCAAGGCGTTCACCCCGCGCCGCGTCGCGGAGTTCGAACCGCGGGTGCAGGAGCTCACCGACCGGCTCATCGACGCGTTCGCGAACACCGGCAGCGCGGACCTCATCCACGACTTCGCCTTCCCGCTGCCCATCTACGCCATCTGCGACCTGCTCGGCGTCCCCCGCGAGGACCAGGACGACTTCAAGGAGTGGGCGGGCATGATGATCCGCCACGGCGGCGGGCCCCGGGGCGGTGTCGCCCGCTCGGTGAAGAAGATGCGCGGCTACCTCGCCGAGCTGATCCACCGCAAGCGCGCGGCCCTGCCCGAGCGTCCCGGCCCGGGCGAGGACCTCATCTCCGGGCTCATCCGCGCCTCCGACCACGGTGAGCACCTGACCGAGAACGAGGCCGCGGCCATGTGCTTCGTGCTGCTCTTCGCCGGCTTCGAGACCACCATCAACCTCATCGGCAACGGCACGTACGCGCTGCTGCGCAACCCGGACCAGCGGGCCCTGCTGCAAGACTCGATCGAGCGCGGCGAGCGGGCACTGCTCGACACCGGCATCGAGGAACTGCTCCGCTACGACGGCCCCGTGGAGCTGGCCACCTGGCGGTTCGCCACGGAGCCGCTCGACATCGGCGGGCAGCGCGTCGCCGCCGGCGAGCCCGTCCTCGTGGTACTCGCGGCCGCCGACCGCGACCCCGCCCGGTTCGCCGCCCCGGACACGCTCGACCTGTCCCGCCGGGACAACCAGCACCTCGGCTACGGACACGGCATCCACTACTGCCTCGGCGCCCCGCTCGCCCGGCTGGAGGGCCGTACCGCCCTGGAGACGCTGCTGCGCCGCCTGCCCGACCTGCGGCTCGCCGCCGACCCCGCCGACCTGCGCTGGCGCGGCGGCCTGATCATGCGTGGACTGCGCAGCCTGCCCGTGGAGTTCACACCCGGCACGGCTGTCTGAACGGGACCGGAACGGCTACCCGGAAGGGACCGGGGCGGCCTACCGGGCGGGCCGGGGCGGGTGGCGGACCGTGGAGGAAGGCGGGTTCTTTTCACCCCAGGCCGTCCTCACACCGTCCGCCCCTTGACTCGGCGGTCCCGGAGGTCCCTACATGGCGCCCGTGGACCCCGAAATACTCCGTACCAGTTTCGCGGTCGTCGAGAGGCGAGCCGAGTTCGCGGTCAAGTACTTCTACGCACATCTCTTCCGTCACCACCCGGACCTCCGCCGGCTCTTCCCGGTGGACTTCCCCGAGGAGACGCGACGCCAGCGCGACCGGCTGTTCGCGGCGCTCACCCACGTGGTCGAGCGGCTGGAGGACCCGACGCTCACCGCCTATCTGTGGGCCCTCGGCCGGGACCACCGGAAGTACCCGGTCCAGCCCGAGCACTACGCGGCCGTGGGGACGAGCCTGCTCGCCGCGTTCGCCGTCGTCCTGGGGCCCGCCTGGCAACCGGAGGTCGAGAAGGCCTGGTCGGAGGCGTACGCGACGATCGCGGACGCGATGCTCCAGGGCGCGCGCGAGGCGGCGGCCGAGGGGGAACCGCCCTGGTGGGACGCCCAGGTCGTGGCCCGCCGCGGGTGCGGATCCGACCTCGCCGTGCTCACCCTGCGGCCCGCCCGCCCGCTCATCTACCTCCCGGGCCAGTACGTCAGCGTCAGTACGCCCCGGCTGCCGGGCATCTGGCGGCCGTACTCGCTGGGCAACGCGCCCCGCGCCGACCGCACCGTCGACCTCCATGTCAGCCGGGTCGAACGGGGGGTGCTCTCCAGCACCCTGGTCGGACGGGTCCGGGAGGGCGAGCGGCTGCGGCTCGGCGCGCCCGGCGGCCGGTTCACCCTGCGCACCCCCGCCGAACGGCCCGTCACCTTCATCGCCGCCGGTTCCGGCTGGGCCCCCGTCAAGGCGCTCCTGGAGCAACTCGTCCGCACCGGCGACGCGTCCCGGGCCGAGTCGCCCTACGGCCACCGTCTCTTCGTCGTCGCCCGCGACCTCGCGCACCTCTACGACCGGGCCGCCGTCGAGGACCTACGCACGCGGCTGCCCCGGCTCGCCGTCACCTTCATCACCCCCGCTCCCGGCCGGCCCCGTGAGCAGGCCACCGACCGGCTGCTCACCGCGCTCGGCAACCGCGCCCACTGGGACCGGCACGACGTCTATCTCGCCGGGCCGCCCCCGCTCGTCGAGGAGATCAGGGCCGCCCTGCCCGCGCTCGGCGCGTCCGCCGACCGGATCTTCCACGACCTGCTGCCGCCCGCCGGACCCGTCCGCGCCCGGCCGTCGGACCCCGCCGAGTGGCTGCTCGGCCGCCCCCGCCCGACCTGGCACAACCCCGCCAGCCGCGAGCCCTACGCGTAGCCGGGAGTGAGGGGTGCGCGTGACCCGGGCGCGGGGTACGCGTGACCGGGGCGCGGGGTGCGCGTGGCCGGGTACGCGGGGTACGCGTGACCGGGAGCCCGGACGCAGCCGTTCGTTCCGCTCACTCCGCTCACTCCGCTCCCTTGCTCACTCCCCCCTGCGGGCGGATTCCTCCGTCGCTCTGATCGCGTCCCGGTAGGCGCGGGCCGCCGCTCTCAGGGCCGCCTCGGGGTCCACGCCCTCCGCCTCGGCCTCGGCGGCGACCGCCAGCAGCCGGTACCCGACGCCCTCGCCCCGCGGCAGCGGCACGTCGAGCCCCGCCGTACGCACCCGCGACGACAGCTTCGCCGCGAGCGCGAGCCCCGGCTGCCCCACCGGAACGCCCTCCGTCACCGAAGTCCGTTGTTTCTCCTCGGCCTTGGTGCGCAGCCAGTGCGCCTTGACCTCCTCCGGGGTCTCGGCCGTCTCGTCGCCGAAGACGTGCGGGTGACGGCGGACGAGCTTGGCGACGATGCCGCCCGCCACGTCGTCGATGGAGAAGGCCCCGGAGCTGTCGCCGCCGTCCTCCGGGCGGCCCTCCTCGGCGATCCGGGCGTGGAAGACCACCTGGAGCAGCACGTCCCCGAGCTCCTCGCGCAGCTCGTCCCGGTCGCCCTCCTCGATCGCCTCGACCAGCTCGTACATCTCCTCCAGGCCGTACTTGGCGAGGCCCTTGTGGGTCTGCTGGGATGACCAGGGGCACTCGGCGCGGATGCGGTCCATCACCTGCACGAGGTCGAGCAGCCGGGCGCCCGGCAGATCGTAGGAGGCGGGGAGCAGCTCCAGGTCCGGCATCCGTATCCGGCCCGAGCCGGCGAGGCGGGCCAGGCCGTCGGTCAGCCGCGGCTCGCCCTCGCCGGTGGCGACGACGACCAGGGTGCGGCCGCCCGCGGCGGCGTCGACCGCCTCCTCGGCGGTCGGGGCGGCCTCGTCGACGGTGAGGCCGGCCTCGCGCAGATAGGGGAGCTGCGGATGGGCGCCGTCGGCGCACAGGACGCGGTCCGCGGCGTGCAGGGCCTGCCAGGCGGGCCAGGAGAGCAGCCCGGGGGCGACGCGGTGGCTGGTGGTGAGCAGGACGATGCGGCCGGGATCAGTTGCGTTCACACCCCGAACGTAACCCACGACGCCGACAGGCCGGGGGTTGTCCACAGGGTCATCCGCACCTGTGGACAAGCCGGGCGGTCACCGGTCAGGTCGTCCGCCGGACGGCCACCGGTCAGGTCGTCTGCTGGGTGGCCGCCGTGACCTCGCGCAGCCACGGCGTCTTGGCGTCGACGCGGCTGCTCTTCGTCACGTCCCAGGTGCCGTAACGCGGGTTGAGGTCGATGTGCAGCTGCTTCGAGGCGTCGGACATGGCCTTCCAGAACGTGGCCTTGCCGGCGTCGGTGTTCATGTCGGCGCCCAGCGCGGAGGCGAGTTTCTGCGCCTGGATCTCGGTGCGCAGGCTGTCGTCGAGCCGCTTGGGGGCGACGCCGTACTGCTGGAGCCAGGCCGTCTCCAGGGCCTTGGCGCCGCCGGCCTGCTGCTCCAGGCCCGCCCGCATCTGCTGGGTGTCCTTGCGGGTGACGCTCACCCCGGCGTCCTCGGCGGCGCGGTCGAGGACCCGGTCCAGGACCAGGCTGTGCAGGGTGTCGCGGGTGAGGGAGCCGGTCTGGGCGACGGCCTGCTCGTACTGGGCGTCGTCCGTGGTGGCGGCCCGCTGCGCGGCGCGTACCTCGTTCACCCGGCTCTCGAGCTGGCCGACCGTGATCCGCTGGCCGCCGACGACGGCCGCGGCGCCGGGGTGGGCGTCGTTCCCGCAGGCGGTGAGGAGAGGTGCCGCGGACAGCAGTGCGGCGGAGACGACGAGCGCGGTGCGACGACGGCGGTGCAAGGGTGCCTCCCGGAGAGAGCTTGTGCGGCGGTGCACAAAGTCTTGCGGTGATCGATGGTAGGCAGTGGCCCAGCTCTCGGCCACCCATTCGACCAACGATTCGCGAGGACTTCGGGCACCCTGGCTGCCCGTGCCCGGCCCTCAGCCCCGTACCTGTCCCAGCCACTCCAGGGTGCGGCGGACCTCCGCGGCCAGCGGGTGGCCGGGGCCGCGCAGGCGCTGCACGTCGTGCAGCAGCCGGGCGAGGGTGTCGTGGGCGGCGGGGCGGTCGCCGAGCGCGAGCAGCAGCAGGCCGATGCGGCGGCGGACGTCGAGGGCGAGTTCCGGATCGCCGGCGACGTACTGGTTCTCGTAGTACGGCAGCAGGGCGCGGTACTCCGCGAGTGCGGCACCCGGTTCGCCGAGTTGCTCCAGGCACTGGGCGACGTCGTAGCGGTAGCGCAGCGCCTGGGGGTCGGCCTGGCCCGCCTCGGTGGAGCGTTCGTCGGCGAGGCGGCGCAGCTCCGGCAGCGCGCGCCGGTACTGCCCGTCGTCCATGAGGGTGGCCGCGTACTGCTTGCGCAGGGTGCGGACGACGGGCGAGTGCTCGCCGTGCTCGGCCGCGGCGGCCGGCAGGATCGCGCCGAGGATGTCGACGGCCTGGGTGATGCGGCCCTCGCCGAGCAGCCGCTTGACCTCGTCCACCGCGCCCGCGACGTCCGGCTTCTCCACGGCGGGCTGCACCGGGGCCACGGACGGCTGGGGCGCGGGGATGCGGGCGCGGTCCGGCCAGGGCGCGTGCGGGCGCAGGAAGGGGCGGGTGGGGTCGAGCGGCGCACCGGAGGGCATGCCGCGCGCGGGCAGCAGCGGCAGCAACTGCTCGTACGTCTCCTGGGCGGAGGCCGGGCGGTGCTGGGGGTCCTTGGCGAGCAGCCGCAGCACCAGGCGTTCGAGGTCCTCGGGGACCTCGGGGCGCAGCCGGCGCAGCGGCAGCGGCGGCTCGTAGAGGTGGCGGTGCAGCACGCCGAGGGCCGTCGAACCGGAGAACGGGACGTCCCCGCCGATGAGTTCGTGCATCAGCACCCCGAGCGCGTACAGATCCGTGTACGGGCCGACCGCGCCGCCCATCGCCTGCTCGGGCGCCATGTAGGCGGGGCTGCCGATGGGCGAACCGGTGTGCGTGAGCCGGGTGGTGTCGGTGTCCATCACGGAGGCCACGCCGAGGTCGAGGACGGTGACCGTGCCGTCCTGCTTGACCATCACGTTGCGCGGCTTGAGGTCGCGGTGGACGATCGGCACCGCGTGCACGGCGGAGAGCACGGCGCAGAGCTGGGCGGCGACCGCGACGGTCCACTGCCAGGGGTACGGCTCGTGCTCGGCGAGGTGGTCGGAGAGGTCGGCGCCGTCGACGTACTGCATGACGAGGAAGAGTTCCTCGCCCTCGCTGCCCGCGTCGTGGACGGTGACCAGGCCCGGGTGGTCGACCTGGGCGGTGACGCGGCACTCGCGGACGAAGCGGCGGCGCAGTTCGTCGGCCTCCTGGCCCGCGACCTTGTCGGGGCGCAGCAGCTTGACGGCGACGCGCCGGTCCAGGCGCTGGTCGTAGGCGGTCCAGACCTGGCCCATGCCGCCCTGGCCGATGAGCGTGGACAGTTCGTACCGGTCGGCGACCACGCGGCCCGTGGCGACGGTCACCTGGTGTCCCCGTGGCCGCCGTCGTGGTTGCGCAAGTAGTCGCTCAGCTCGTCGAGTTCGGCGCGCACCTGGTCGATCCGGGCGGGCGCGGGGCGCTGCGGCTGCTGCGGGACGGGGGTGTGGGGTGCGGGCGTGTGCGGCACGGGCGTGTGGGGTGCGGTGTTCTGCGGCATCTGCGGGTGGGCGGGCGGCTGCGGGTGCACGGCCGGGTACGGCGCGGCCGGCGTGGACGGCTGCGTGTACGCGTAGGGCGAGACGGCCGGCGGCCGGGCCGGTATGTAGCCGGTGCGGCCGGGGTGGCCCGGGTAGCCGGGGCGGCTGTAGTGGCGGATGTCCGCGAACAGGAACCAGGCCGTGCACAGCGCGGCGTTCAGCAGCAGGATGCCCATGCCGATGTTGCCGTTGGTGGTGCTGAAGTCGTCGGTGTCGTCGGTGCTGAGGAAGCCGAAGCTGATGCCGAGGACCACCAGGGAGAGCACGAAGAGCCACCAGTCGGTGCGCCGGTGCGTCACCAGGGCCACCCGCAGCGGGGAGACCCACGCCAGGAACCCGATGCTCAGGAGGGGCAGCGCCCCGAAGAGCACGCGCAGTACGACCAGGACCCCGGTCGAGGGTCGCTTCGGCGGAGGCGGCGGGTAGCCGGGGCCGGGGCCGTGCATGACTGCTCCTGAAGGCCTGATGGGACGGACGGCGGGCTGACAACGGACTGTCGCCAAGAGCGTATAGGCCGACGCGGACAACGGGCCCGCGTTGTACCGAACCGTTGTCGTCCCGCCCGCCCGCGCTGCCCCGGCGGCCCCTGGTACGCCGCTCGTTGAGCCCCCCGGGGGCAGCCCCTCACTCCGGTGCGACCGTGCCGTCCGTCAGGCCGTCGTACATGCCGCGCACGAGTTGTTCGCCGAGCCGGCCCGCGCGCCTGAGGGCCTCCTCGAACTCGGCGAGCGCGCGGAAGCGTGCGCCGTAGCGGCGCTGCTGGTCCAGCGGGAGCCGGGGGAGCTGGAGGCGGCGCACGTCGAGCCGGGTGGCGGTGGAGGCGTAGCTGCTGGCCTGCCGGCTGTTGGCGGTGCCGCGCAGGAAGCCGGCCAGGAACCACGCGTCGAGCGCGCCGGTGTCGGGGCGCAGCAGGGTGAGGTTGCGGCCGAGGGCGGCCCCGGCGGTGGCGTCGTCGACCACGCGCGCGACGGAGCCGCCGCCGAGCACGGGCACCACCACGTCGCCCGCCCGCACCAGTACCGGTTCCTCGTCGCCCTCCGGGAGGGCGCCGGAGGGGGCGGTTCCGGCGAACACGTCGTGGTCGGTGAGGACGGGCACGCGCGCGGGGGCGCTGTTCCCGCCCGTGCGCAGCACCAGGGCTCCCGCGCGCGCGAGTTCGCCGACGGTGGTGAGCGGCCAGCGCGCCGGGGACGGCTCGCCGGCCGCCCGCGGGGCGAGTTCGGCGGTCAGCCGCAGGGTCTCCCCCAGGCGTTCGCGCACGGTCGTCAGCTGCTCGGCTCCCCCGGCCTCGGCGGGCGGCGGCAGATGGCGGGCGGGGGCCAGGTCCACGTCGTCGTCGAGGAGTTCGATGACCGGGACCGAGCGGCTGACGCCCGGCTGTTCGGGCGCCGTGCCGGTGCGGTCGAAGGGTCGCCAGGCGTCCAGCACGGCCGTCCTGACGGCGGTCCAGTCGAGCCCGCCGCGGCCACCGGCGGGCTCCCGGCCGCGCTCGGCCGCGCCGCCGCTCTCGCCGGGCGCTCCGGTGTCGGCCAGCAGCAGTTCGGGCTGCGCGGGCGCCTTCTCGGGCCGCCGCAGCACCCACAGGTGCAGCGGGATGTTGTACGGGGGTGCCGCGCCGGCCGGGAGGGCGATCACCGCGCGCAGGGCGCCGCGGCGCAGCAGGTCGGCGCGGATGCGGCGGCCCGAGCGGCGGGAGGCGGCGGCGGGCGGCATCAGCAGGACGGCGGTGCCGCCGTCCCGGAGGCGGGCCAGCGCGTGCTGCACCCAGGCGAGTTCGGACTCGGTGCGGGCCGGGAAGCCGTACTCCCAGCGGGCGTCGTAGGCGAGCTCGTCGTGGCCCCAGTTGCGTTCGTTGAACGGGGGGTGGCAGAGCACGACGTCGGCTCGCACTCTGTCGTACGCGTCCGCGCGCAAAGTGTCCTCGGCTGCGCTGCGGACGGTGGCGCGGGTGTGCAGGGCGAGGCGGAGCCCGGTCAGCGCGGCGAGGTCGGGCACGCTGTCCTGCCCGTAGAGCTGCTGGTCGGGGCCCGAGGCGGCGGCCCTCAGAAGGGCGCCGGTGCCACAGGCGGGGTCGAGCACCGTACGGGCGGAGCCGGCGAGTTCGGCCATCAGTGACGCGAGTCCCGCGGGGGTCAGCGTGTACTGGCGCGGGTTGGCGTCGAGGTGCCGGCCGAGCAGGAACTCGTAGGTCTGGCGGGCGCCGAGTCCTGCGGCGAGTTCGGCGGCGCCGCGCAGCAGCGGGGCCGACGGGAGCAGCTCGGCGGCGGTCGGAGTGTTCACAGCGCGCCCGCCGACCACGCCGAAGCGCGGTGTGAGCACCTGGTCGAGCGCGGTCGGCAACAGCTCGGCGAGGCGTTCGTCGGAGCCCGCGGCCAGCTCCAGCCAGACCGTGGGGCGGTCGTTGATGAGCAGCAGCGCGCAGCCGGCGTGCACCAGGGCCGTGACCGGGCCCCCGGGGTGTCCCGCGAGGTGCTGCCAGACGCGTTCGCGCAGCGGTACCTCGGCGAGTTTGCCCTGCTTGCGCAGCCATTCCTCGACGTCGGCCAGTGCGAAGGACGGGCTGGTCTCGGTGCCGCCGACGGGCCTGGGGAAGTCGGCGTGGCGGCGGCGCCAGTTGCTGACGGCCGCGCGGCCCACCCCGGCGAGCCGCGCGATACCGGCGGCGGTCACCTCTGTCGCGTTCTCCTGCACCCGCCCGGCTCCCCTCTAGCTGTGTGACGGCGAGCATACAGCCGGATACCGGATCCCTCCCTTCACGCACGTGTACACACTCGACCCTCAAGTTCGTGTTGACTCGGTTCACACGTCATGCTGTTATTGACCCACGTAACGAGCGGACCGCCGGACAGGAGGCGGTCCCGTTCCCAGGGGGGACCTCTGTCATGGGTATGAAGAAGAAGATCGTGTTGGGCGCCGCTGTCGGCTTCGTCGTCATCGCCGCCGTCTCGGCGAACTCGGGCGACGGCGACAAGAGCGACGGCAAGAGCTCTTCCGCGTCCGCCGACCGCAAGGCGGGCTCGGACGACGCGAAGTCCGGCTCCGGTGGCGACAAGTCGGAGAAGCGCGAGGTCGCCTTCAGCGGCGACGGCACCTTCGAGGTCGGCAAGGACGTCAAGCCCGGCACCTACCGGACCACCGGCAACACCGACGGCATGTGCTACTGGGAGCGCGCCAAGGACGCGTCCGGCGAGATGGACTCCCTGATCGCCAACGACAACGTCACCGGCACCAGCTACGTGACCGTCGTGGCCGGCGACAAGCTGTTCAAGTCCACCGACTGCGAGGACTGGGAAGCCGTCGACGAGAAGGCGAAGGGGACGGGCTCGCCCGCCACCTCCGCCAAGGGCGACGGCGGTATGTACCGGGTCGGCGTCGACCTGGCCCCCGGCACCTACAAGTCCACGGGCAACACGGACGGCATGTGCTACTGGGAGCGCGCCAAGGACGCCCAGCACTCGCTCAACTCGATCCGCGCGAACGACAACGTGACCGGCTCCGGCATCGTCACGATCAGCGCGGACGACGCCTACTTCAAGACCACGGGCTGCAAGGACTGGAAGAAGACGGCCTGACCCGCGCGTCCCCGGCCCGGTCCCGTACGGCACCCCCGTTCGACCCACACCCCGTTCGACACCAAGGAATTCCCATGCGTCGCACCGCACTCGTCGCCCTCTGCCTCGCCGCCGCGGCCACCGCGGGACTGACCGGCTGCTCCTCCGGCGGAGACAAGGCGGACAGCAAGCCGAAGGGCCCGTTCGCCGGGCAGACCGGAGGCGAGATCGCCGACCGGGCCGTGCGGACCACCTCCGACGCCGGATCGCTCCGGATGAAGGGTGACGTCGCCGACGACGAGAGCGGCGGCACCATCACCCTCGACATGGCCCTGAACAAGAAGGGCGAGTGCGCCGGGACCATGAGCATGGGCGGCCAGGGCAAGGCCGACCTGATCAAGACCGGCGGCACCCTCTACATGAAGTACGACGAGAAGTTCCTGCGGGAGCAGGCCTCCGAGGGCGATTCCAAGGCGGAGACCGACAACACGGTGGCGCTGCTCGCCGGCAAGTGGACCAAGATGTCCGCGAGCGGCCAGGACGCCAAGGACATCACGGGCTTCTGCGACCTGGACTCGGTACTCGGCGGCGCCGAGGACGTGCACTCGAACGCCACCCGGGGCAAGACCACGATGGTCGACGGCGCCCCCGCGCTCGTCCTCCACGAGAAGGACGGCAAGGACCGCTACACCCTCACCGTCGCCACCGAGGGCAAGCCCTACCTGCTGAAGATCGTCGGCGACTCCGCGACCGACCCGATCACCCTCACCTTCAGCGACTACGAGAAGCCGGTCCCCGCGAAGGCCCCCACCGGCAAGGTCCTCGACCTCGACGAGATGACCGGCTGACCCCCGCCCGACGGACACCCCGCCCCGGCCGGCCGCGTCAGAACGCTCCGGCCGGCCGGCGTGCAGGCGCTCCGGTCAGTCGGTGCGCAGGCGCTCCGGCCGGTCGGTGCGCAAGCGCTCCGGCCGGTCGGTTGTCATGCGCTCCGGTCAGTCGGCGTGGAAACGTTCCGGCGCCTGAGTCGGGTTGCCGCCCGAGGGCAGCTTCTGGCCCGGACAGCCCTCGAGCACCCGCTTCATGGCGTCCTTCTCGGCGTCGGTGACCCAGAGCTCGTACTTCTTCTTCACGGCGACCTGGCCGGCGACGTAGGTGCAGCGGTAGGACTTGTTCGGCGGCAGCCAGGTCGCCGTGTCGCCGTCGCCCTTGCTGCGGTTGGGGCCCGCGTCGACGGCGAGCAGGTTCAGCGGGTCGTTGGCCAGGGCGATGCGCTTGCTCGCGTCCCACTTCTGGGCGCCCTTCTGCCAGGCGTCGGAGAGGGCGACGAGGTGGTCTATGTCCACCTGGCTGCGGCCGCGGGTGAAGGCCACCTTCTCACCGCTGTACGGGTCGGGGTCGAGCATCCCCGAGGACACCTTGCACTTGCCGTCGCTGAACTTCACCTCCTCCAGGTCCCGTTTGAGGATGTCGTCCCTGGTGTCGCAGGAGTTGGAGTCGGTGTCCGCCCAGGCGGTGCCGAACCGGTCCCGGTCGTAACCGGTCTTGGGCGCCCGGCCCTTCACGGTGAGCGTGTCCACGGCGGCGAGCGCGGCACCGCCGCCGGCCTGCGTCTCCTCGGGCCCCGCGGAGCCGGTCGTGGTCTCCTTGCACCCGCCGACGGCGAGCACCATCAAGGCGACTCCCGCCACCCCACCCCTCAGACGCACCACGAGCCCCTCCCCTTGTCCTTGACCTCCGGAGCCGCCCTGCTCAGGCGGCCCTCTCCGTCCCCACCGTAGCGGGCGGAAAGGCTCGGCCATACCGTCCTCCAACGCGCATTCGGAGCACTCGGGGCGTATCGTCGGGTAGTGAGTTCACTTCCGGAAGGAGCTCTGCATGGGCATCTTCGACAAGCTCAAGAACTTGGGGCAGAGCAAGGGCTCGGGCGCGTCCGACGCCGCTGAGCGGGCCATCAACGAGAAGACGGGCAACAAGTACTCGAAGCAGGTCGACCAGGCTCAGCAACAGGCCGAGGACCGGCTGGGCGTACGGCGCGACAGGCACGAGAAGCAGTAGCCCGAGGCGCGCTCGACGACCCCAGAGCGCATGATCCGAAGCCGTCCGGGAGCACCGCTCCCGGACGGCTCCGCCATGGGACACCACCCTGCGTGCCCGAGGCGGTCGCCCGGGCTACCCGAGCACCGTGGTCAGGAACTCCCCCGTCCAGCCCAGCAGTTCGCGGCCGACCAGCGGCTTGCCGCCGACCTTTGCCGTCTTCGGGCGCGGGACGAGGAGTTGGTGGGAGGTCGGCTTGATGACCGTGCCCGGGTACACGCGCTTCAGGCGCAGCTCCTGGGACTCGCGCAACTCCACCGGGGCGAAGCGGATGTTGGTGCCCTGGAGGACGATCTCGCCGACGCCGCAGGAGCGGGCGAGCATCCTGAGGCCCGCCACGAGCAGCAGGTTCTCCACCGGTTCGGGCAGCTTGCCGTAGCGGTCGGTGAGTTCCTCGCGGACCGCCTTGATGTCCTCCTCCGTGTTGGCGGAGGCGATGGCGCGGTACGCCTGGAGACGGAGCCGCTCGCCGGGCGCGTAGTCGTGCGGGACGTGCGCGTCGACCGGCAGCTCGATCTTGACCTCCAGCGGCGGCTCCTCCTCCACGCCGCCCTCCAGGGAGGCCCGGTAGTCGGCGACCGCCTCGCCCACCATGCGCACGTACAGGTCGAAGCCGACACCCGCGATGTGCCCGGACTGCTCGCCGCCGAGCAGGTTGCCCGCGCCGCGGATCTCCAGGTCCTTCATGGCGACGTACATGCCCGCGCCCATCTCGGTGTGCTGGGCGATGGTGGCGAGGCGTTCGTGCGCGGTCTCCGTCAGGGGCTTCTCCGGCGGGTACAGGAAGTACGCGTAGCCGCGCTCGCGGCCGCGGCCCACCCGGCCGCGGAGCTGGTGGAGCTGGGAGAGGCCGGAGTTGTCGCCGCGCTCGACGATCAGGGTGTTGGCGTTGGAGATGTCGATGCCGGACTCGACGATCGTGGTCGAGACGAGGACGTCGAACCGCTTCTCCCAGAAGTCGACGACGACCTGTTCCAGGGCCTGTTCGGACATCTGCCCGTGGGCGGTGGCGATACGTGCCTCGGGGACGATCTCGCGCAGCCGCGCCGCCGCCCGGTCGATGGACTCGACCCGGTTGTGGATGTAGAAGACCTGGCCCTCGCGGAGCAGTTCGCGGCGGATGGCCGCGCCGATCTGCTTCTGCTCGTACGGGCCGACGAAGGTCAGCACCGGGTGGCGCTCCTCCGGCGGGGTGGTGATCGTGGACATCTCGCGGATGCCGGTGACCGCCATCTCCAGGGTTCTGGGGATCGGGGTCGCGGACATGGTCAGCACGTCGACGTTGGCCCGGAGCTTCTTGAGCTGCTCCTTGTGCTCGACGCCGAAGCGCTGCTCCTCATCGACGATGACCAGGCCGAGGTCCTTGAACTTGGTCTCGGAGGAGAACAGCCGGTGAGTGCCGATGACGATGTCCACGGCGCCGTCCTTCAGCCCCTCCAGGACCGCCTTCGCCTCACTGTCCGTCTGGAACCGCGACAGCGCCCGCACATTCACGGGGAACTGTGAGTACCGCTCGGAGAACGTGCCGAAGTGCTGCTGCACGAGCAGGGTCGTGGGCACGAGGACGGCGACCTGCTTGCCGTCCTGGACCGCCTTGAAGGCGGCGCGGACCGCGATCTCCGTCTTGCCGTAACCGACGTCGCCGCAGATCAGCCGGTCCATCGGGACCGTCTTCTCCATGTCCTCCTTGACCTCGGCGATGGTGGTGAGCTGGTCGGGCGTCTCCGCGTACGGGAAGGCGTCCTCCAGCTCGCGCTGCCAGGGGGTGTCCGGGCCGAACGCGTACCCGGGGGCGGCCATCCGGGCCGAGTACAGCTTGATCAGGTCGGCGGCGATCTCCTTGATCGCCTTCTTGGCGCGCGCCTTGGTCTTGGTCCAGTCGGCGCCGCCGAGCCGGTGCAGGGTGGGCGCCTCGCCGCCGACGTACTTGGTGATCTGCTCGAGCTGGTCGGTGGGGATGTAGAGGCGGTCGCCGGGCTGGCCGCGCTTGGCGGGGGCGTACTCCACGACCAGGTACTCGCGGGTGGCGCCCTGGACGGTGCGCTGGGCCATCTCGATGTAGCGGCCGACGCCGTGCTGCTCGTGGACGATGTAGTCGCCCGATTCGAGGGTGAGCGGGTCGATGGTCTTGCGGCGCCGGGCCGGCATCCGCGCGCCGTCCCGGGTGGCCGAGCGCTGCCCGGACAGGTCGGTCTCGGTGAGCACGGCCAGCTTGAGCGCGGGGTCCACGAAGCCGGCGTCGAGGCAGCCGCAGGAGACGTGCACGACGGCCGGGTCGATGGCTGCCAGGTCCGGGTCGAGGCGGGCGGCGATGCCCTCGTTGCCCAGGACCTCCACGGTGCGGGCGGCGAGGCCGTGGCCCTCGGTGATGTAGACGGCGCGCCAGCCGTCGGCGAGCCAGCCCTTGGTGTCGGCGAGCGCGCGTGCGGTGTCGCCGCGGTAGGTCTCCGGGGCGTGCATGCCGAGCTTCAGCGTGTCGGCGTCACCGACGACGGCGTCGGCCTCGTCCGCCGCGAACGGCGACACCGACCACCACATCATGCCCAGCTCACGGGCCCGGTCGCGGACGTCCGCGATGGACCACAGGGAGGCCGCGCCGACGTCGATGGGGGCCTCGCCGCCGCCCGCGGTCGCCGCCCACGACGCCTGGAGGAACTCCTGCGAGGTCGCCACCAGGTCCGCGGCCCGGGTCCGTACCCGCTCGGGGTCGCAGACGAGGGCCATCGAACCGGCCGGCATGACGTCGAGCAGCAGTTCCATGTCGTCCACGAGCACCGGCGCCAGGGACTCCATGCCCTCCACCGCGATGCCCTCGGAGATCTTGCCGAGCAGTTCGCCCAGCTCGGGGTGGGCCTCGGCCAGGGCCGCGGCCCGCTCGCGCACCTCGTCGGTGAGCAGCAGCTCACGGCAGGGCGGCGCCCACAGACCGTGCTCGGCGACCTCCAGGGAGCGCTGGTCGACGACCTTGAAGTAGCGGATCTCCTCGACGTCGTCGCCCCAGAACTCCACCCGCAGGGGGTGCTCCTCAGTGGGCGGGAAGACGTCCAGAATGCCGCCGCGGACGGCGAACTCGCCGCGCTTCTCGACCAGCTCCACCCGGGAGTACGCGGCTGCCGCGAGCGCTTCGACGATCTCCCCGAGGTCGGCGCTCTGTCCGGTGCGCAGGGCTACGGGCTCCAGGTCGCCGAGCCCCTTGACCTGCGGCTGGAGCACGGAACGCACGGGGGCGACGACGACGGAGACGGGGCCGGTCTCGGGGTCGTCGGCGCTCGGGTGGGCGAGGCGGCGCAGCACGGCGAGGCGGCGGCCGACGGTGTCGCTGCGCGGGGAGAGGCGCTCGTGCGGAAGCGTCTCCCAGGAGGGGTACTCCACGACCGAGTCGGGCGGCAGCAGGGACTGGAGGGCGGCGGCCAGGTCCTCCGCCTCCCGGCCCGTCGCCGTCACGGCCAGCACCGGGCGCGCCGCCTCGCGGGCCAGGGCCGCCACCGCGAAGGGGCGGGCGGCGGGCGGGCCGACGAGGTCGACGTGCGTGCGGTTGCCGTCGGTGGCGGCCTTCACCGCTTCGGCGAGTGCGGCGTCCTTGACGACGGCGTCGAGCAGACCGTGCAGGCTCATGAAGGGGATCCATCCCGGGAGTGGGCAACGCGAGGCGCCCGACACGTCGAACGGGCCGGGGGTCTCCAGCGTACGTCGCGCACGCCGTGCGCACGCCCGGGAACCCGGCGTCCGGCCCGGTGTCCCCGGTCACGGCGGGGGGCGTGGTGCGGTGCGGGACGGTGCGGAGCGGTGCGGGACGGTGCGGGACGGTGCGGGGCGGGTTCACCCTTCGGGTACGGCGTCCCCGGGCAGCGGTCCGATGGCGTGGTCCGACACGGCGAACGCGGCGAAATCGGCGTACTGCGCGCGCGGGGTGGCCCAGCTCGGGTCGCCGCCGCCGAAGAACGTCGAGAAGAACACCCCTTCGATACGGAGTTCCCTGGTGGTGCGGAACGTGAGGCGGTCCCGGCGCAGTACCTGGCGGCCGTCGAGGTAGACGGTCACCGAGCCGTCGGCGCGGCCCGGACGGTTGAGCCGTACGCCCTGTTCCACGCAAGCCCAGCGGCCCACCGGCCAGGACCAGGAGCCGCGGCCGAGCGAGGTGCCGTGCACGACGGATGCGGGCAGGTACGCGTAGACCTCGCCGCGGCCGCCCGAGCGCCACATGTAGCGGGTGGACAGGCCGTTGCTGCCGTCGGGTACGTGGCCGCCGCTGGTGTTCGTACCGCCGTACAGGCCGGGCAGCTTGCCGCCCTTGACGAAGTCGAAGCCCTCCGGGAAACGGACGTAGTAGCGCAGGTGGAGGCGGTCGACGGGGCCGGTGGCCAGCGGCAGGTAGAGCTGGGTGCCGCCCTCGGGCCGGTCGTACGTGCGGGCGACCGTGGGGCTCGCCGAGCGGGCCGGGTACCGCACCCGCAGCACCGGGCCGAGCCGCCGCTCCGGGCCGGTCCCGGAGCGCAGCTCGGCGCGGGACAGCCCGAAGGAGCCGGCCCGGCGGGCGTCGAGCCGGGAGCCGAAGAACCGGACGACGGCGGCTCCGCGGCCGGTGAACGGAGACTCCTGGGACGGCGTCCCGTCGCCGGGCTCCGTGGGCCGGGTGGTGCCGTCGCCCGGGGACGGTGTCCGCCCGTCCCCGCTTCCGCGGCCGGTCGGTGTCGCGTCGTCCGGGCCGCCAGGACCGGACGTGCAGCCGGCGGCCACGGCCGTGACCGCGACGGCCCCCACCGCGAGAAACCGCCGCCTCCGCATCGCTGTCACACTGCCGCTCCTTCCCTGTTCGGCCTGGTACGCGGTGTGGCCGTCCGGCCCGGTGCGCGGGGCTGGTGTTCGGCCCGGTGCTCGGTCTGGTCATCCGGACCGGCACGCGGGGGCACCGTCCGGCCCGGCGTACGGATCGCCCGTCCGGCCCGGCGTACGGTCGGGCCGTCCGGCCCAGTGCTCGGTCTGGTCATCCGGACCGGCGCGCGGTCTGGCTGTCCGGCCCGGTACGCCGGGTCGCTGTCCGGCCCGGCACGCGAGGGCGCCGTCCGGCCCGGCGTACGGATCGCCCGTCCGGCCCGGTGTGCCGTTTCCCTGTTCGGCCCGGTCTGCGGGGTCATGCGGTGTTGCGTACGTGGGACGGGATGCGGCCCGCGCGGGTCCTGCGGTGGCGGATGTGGTGGACGGTCTGGAGGACGACGGCGAGGGCGAGCGCGCCGAGACCCGCGAGGCCCAGCCAGGGGAACGGCGGCAGGGTCACCTCGGTGGCGCGGTCCCGTTCGACCCGGCCGGCGCCGGTCAGCGCGACGGGCGCACGCACCCTGGAGCCGGTCAGGTCGAGGCGCGCGCCCGCGTCGGCCTCGACGCCCTTGCGTTCGGCGAGGACGTCCACGCGGACGGCGGTCGCGTGGACCCCGGCGGCCAGGTGCACGCCCCGGCGCGTCCTGCTCACCGCGAGCCCTTCCAGCCGCGCCCCCGCCCTGAGGTCCACGGCCGTGAGGGCGCCGGAGAACGCGCCGCCGGCGACCCGCAGCCCCGGTGACGCCGAGGACAGCCCCTTGCGGGAGGTACCGCTGATCCGCACCCCGGCCAGGCGTACGCCGCCGGTCGTGGCGAGGGCGCTGACGCCCACCTGGCCGCCGCGGACCCGTACGTCGCGCAGGACGACATCGCGCGCGAGCCCTTCGACGAGGATCCCGGTGCCCGAGTCCGCGACGGTGGTGCCGTCGACGGTCACGTGCGGCGCCGTGACGGCGACGCCCCGGTCGAAACCGCGGAGCCAGCCGCCGGTGACGGTCGCCCCGGCGAGGTCGGCGGCCAGTGCGATCCCGGTGCCACCGCCACCGGCCAGCTCCGGCTCGTACACCGACACCCGCGAGCCCGTGCCCCGGACGTCGAGCGCGACCGGCGCGCCCTGCACGACGGGCCGCCGTACGGAACACGCCACGCAGCCCACCAGCCGGATGCCGCCGCCCTGGTCCCCGTACGACGCCGGGTCGGTCAGGCGCAGGCCGCGCTGGGCGGTGGCCTTGATGCCGTTGCCGTGGTTGCCGCTGGTGGTGACGCCGGCGAGGTCGCGGCCGTCGCGCCCGCCGACGACCACGCCGTGCCGGGCGTTGTCCTCGGAGTACAGCCCGCGGACCGTGGTGTTCCGGTCGCCGTCCAGGACCACGCCGTCCGTGGGGGACCGCAGGACGGTGACCCGGTCGAGCAGGACACCGCGCGAACCGGCCAGGCGCAGCCCGACGCGGTTCTCCCGGAACGTCGTACGGACCGCCCGGCCGGTGCTGCCCTTGCCCCAGGTGACCCCGGACCGGCCGCCCGGCTCCGCGGCGGGGCGGCCGAGATCGGTGACGACGGCGTCCTCGAACTCCATCCGGCCGCCCGCGCCCATCTCCAGGTACGGCCGTCCGGCGGCCGTGTTCCCGGGCGCCGGACGGGTGCCGTCCGGTCCCGCCGTGGCGACGGTGACGCCGGTGATGTCCAGCAGGGCCCGCGAGCCCCTGATCCAGGTACCGGCCGCCGCGGTGCGCCCCGCGGTGAGCAGGACGGTGCCGGTGCCGGGGCCGACCTCCAGGGCGGAGCCCGGCGCGAGCAGCACCGCGGCGCGCACCCACATCGTCGCCGGCCGGCCCGGCCGGTACTCGACCCAGCCCGCACCGGCGTGCGCGGCCAGCCAGCCGAACGTCACCGCCCCGGGCCCCGGGTACAGCCGTCCCACGACCACCCCGCGCGCCACCAGCCCCACCGCTCCCGGCCGCAGCACGATCAGCCGCTCGGGCCGCCCGGTGCGCTTCCAGGCGGCGACGTCCGAATCGGCACCCGGAAGCGCGGCGCGGGCGGCGGGCCGTACGGCCGGTACGGGCCTGGCGGTGGGCGCGGCGGCGGCCGGTGGCGCGGCGCGGGTGACCGACGGCGTGGTCCGGGCGACGTGATCGGCGGACGCGGCAGGTTCGGCGGACGCGGCGGGATCGGCGGACGCGGCGGGATCGGCGGACGCGGCGGGATCGGCCGAGGGCAGGGCGGTGGTCAGCAGCGTGCTGACGAGCGCGATCACGGCGGCGAGCGCCCCCACGCCCCGCACCCCCACACCCCTCGGCCTCACACCCCGCGGCCCCACACCCCGCGGCCCCACACCCCGCGGCCCCACACCCCGCGGCCTCACGCGGCCGCCTCCGTGTCGGCCGTTCCGGGGGCGCGCGCGGTACGGACGACGACCCCGTTCTCCACCGACACCTGCCGGGTGAGCCAGCGCTGCCTGCGGATGGTGACGAGGGCGCAGATCTTGACCACGGCCATCACGAACGACGTCAGGACGAACCCCGGCACCAGGAAGAACGAGGACGGCCGGCGCACCAGGTGCGGCAGTATCTTCATCGACCGGCTGACCCACCACCAGCCGAAGAGACAGCCGACGAAGAACCAGTCCTGGCGCACGACGGCGTACGTCATGAAGAACGGCGACAGCAGGAGGGTGAAGCTGCTGACGCCCTTGTCGATCATCGTGCAGGCGAGGAACGGGTGCCGCCACACCCAGCGGCGGGACAGGGCTCTCAGGTCCGAGCGCCAGGTGTTGCGGGCCCAGCGCAGCCGCTGCTTGAGGAAGATCCGCGGGGTGTCCGGGAACGTCGACCAGACCCGGGCGGAACGCTGCATGTAGGTGTGGTGACCGCGCTCCAGGATCAGGGTGGTCAGCCGTTTGTCGTCGCCCGACATGCAGGGCACCCCCATGAACGTCTCGTCCATGAAGTCGTCGGACACCTCAAGGAGCAGGGCGCGGCGGTAGACGGCGGTGCGTCCGGACAGGCAGGAGACCGCGCGGCCCATGACCGTCTGGGCGGCGTTCTCGTCGAAGTACCGGTAGTCGAGGAACATGTCGGTGACACGCTGGAGGAAGCCGCGCGGGTTGTAGACGTTCTGCCGGGTGCCGACGCCGCCGACCGCCGGGTCGGTGAAGGGCTTGCACACCTCGGCGGCGACGTCCTCGGCCCATACGGTGTCGGAGTCGACCAGCGCGACGAGTTCGGTGCCGCACGTCTCCCAGCCCCGGCGCAGCGCGTCGCGTTTGCCGGGTACGTCGGTGACGACCACAGTGACGGGATAGCGGGCCGCGACCCGGCGGCAGGCGTCGTCGGTGGCGTCGATGACCAGGACCACCTCCTCGACGCCGTTGGCCAGCCACGACTCGATGGCGCGGGCGAAGATCGCGGGGTCCTCCTGGTAGACGGGCGAGACGACGCCGAGCGACAGCCGGAAGTCGCCGCGGACCGGCCGGTAGAAGACCGCCGGCGCGCGCCGCAGCAGCCAGCAGGTCCAGCGGACCAGGCCGAGGACGCCCAGCGGCAGGTAGACGAGGTAGTAGCGGAAGTCGAGGGAAGCGCCGTCGAAGAAGGCGAGGAATCTGCTCATGGGCCTGACCTCGGAAGTGCCGAACGGTGAAAGAACCTTGCGCAGACCTGCGGGCCACCCGCGGGCCACCCCGCGAACACCCCACGGCCGACCGGAAAGGCCCGACGCCGACACCGGCCCGACCGCGCGCGCCGACCCGGCCGGGCCGGGCCCGCCGGTGGGCCGATCTCGCCGGACCGGACGGGTACGCCGACCCGGCCGGGCACGCCGGGCACGCCGGACCGAACAGGTCCGCCGGCCCGGACGAGCCAGCCGGTGGACCGGGCTCGCCGGCGGGGCGGACAGGTACGCCGGTGGACCGGGCTCGCCGGCGGGGCGGACGGGTACGCCGGTGGGACGGGTACGCCGGACCGTCGGGTACGCCGGTTGGCCCGGCTCACCGGCCTGGACGGGTACGCCGACCCGGGCAGGCCCGGCCACCCAAGACGGCCAGGCCGTCCGAGGCAAACCGGCTGCCCGAGACGGACCGGCTGCCCGAGACGGACCGACGGGACGAGGTGGGCCGACGGGACGGGCCGGCGGGGCGAGACGGGCCGTCCACCCGAGACGGAGCAGCCGCTCAGGGCCGCAGCCCGCCCGAGGCGGATCAGCCGCCGAAGGCGAACCGGCCGCCCGAGAAGACGCGATCGCCCTGGAACGGCCCGCCCACTCACGACCTCGACCGCCCAAGCCGGACGCCCCCCAAGCCGTTGCCCCTGCCCAGGCCGAACCGGTCGCCCAAGACGACGCCGCCCTGGAACGGCCCG